>JANXAE010000214.1 GCA_025062235.1 Bryobacteraceae bacterium | reverse complement strand
GGATGCGTACCCAAGCCGGGTCCGAGCGCGACGACGTCCTTGTTCGCCGCCAGCTCTGCGATCCGCTCGGCAGCAGCAGCTGCGATGGCTCCCTCTGGCGTCTCCGGCAGCGCCTCCGTCATCAGCTCAGGGGCATGCGATGCGATGAGCGGGAGCGCAGAGCTCGCCGAGGCAACCGTGACCAAGCCTGCCCCGGCGCGCAGGGCGGCGATGCCGGCCATTGCCGCTGCCCCGCTCTTGCCGCGCGATCCGCCCACTACGAGAACGTGGCCGAAATCGCCCTTGTGCGCCCAGGGAAGGCGGGGCCCGAAGAACCGGCTGATCTCGCGCGCTTCCACAAGGGACAGATAGATGCTGTCGTCCAGTTCGTAGAGCTCGGGCGGGCTGCCGATCGGCGCAACGCGCAATTTCCCCACGTAGCGGCAGTTCGGCGGCAAGATCTGGCCGACCTTCGGGGCGGTGAAGGTCACCGTATAATCGGCGCGCACCGCCTCCCCGGAGGTTTCGGCCGCGTCACTCTCCACGCCGGAAGGGATGTCCACCGCGACCACGCGCGCCTGCGGAAAGCCGGTGTTGATCTCGCGGATCCACTCGAGCATCGGACCCGTCACTGGTCCTTTCAGTCCGGTGCCGAGAAGCGCGTCGAGCACCAGCGTAGCGCGGCGCATCTCAGGCGTGATCTGGCGCGCCACGGGACATCCCACCACCTGAAGCATGCGGTAGTTCTCCGCCGCGTCGCCCTTCAGTTCGGCCGGGTCAGCTGCCAGCACGACATGCAGCTCGCGGGGGCGCAGGCGCGTCCACAGTTGCCGCGCCACGACCATGCCGTCTCCGCCGTTGTTGCCCTTGCCGCAAAGGATCACCACCCGCTGCTCGGCGAGCGGGTGGAACGCTTCGGCCAGAAACTCCACAACGCGGTGGCCGGCGTTCTCCATCAGCACGATCCCGGGGATGCCCATCTCGATCGTGCGCCGGTCCACTTGCCGCATCTGCTCCGCGGTCAGAATCTTCATGGCCTTCCCTACCGAGCGTAGCGTGCGTGAAGCTCGGGTGTGCAACCTCTCAGAGCTTGCGCGCCACCATCAGCGTCAGGTCGTCCTGCAACTCCATAGCGCCGCACCATTCCCGCACGGCCTGTTCTATGGCGGCCACGATTTCGGCTGGCTCCGCCATGGCGTTCCTGAGGATAACCTCGATCAGGCGTTGCTCGCCGAACATCTCGCCGTACTCGTTCTCGGGTTCGGTAACGCCATCGGTGAAGCAAACCAGCAGGTCGCCCGGCTCCAGCCGGACGGAGCTTTCCCCGTACCGGCTGGAGGGGAAAGCGCCGACAACCGCGCCGTGGATTTCGAAGCGGAGGACCGAGCCACGCCGGACGAGCAACGGCGGTGGGTGCCCTGCGTTCGTATAGGTGAGCACCGCGGTGGACTCATCGTAAAGGCCCAGGCAAAAGCTGGCGAACTTCTCGGGCGGCGTGTTCGCGTACAGGTGCCGGTTCAAACGGGCCACCAGCTCGGCGGTCGAGAAGTAGGACCGCGAGCAAGCCTGGCCGCTGGCGCCCGCGCCCTCGTGCGCCGTATGGATGTGGGTTCGGACCATGGATTGCACGGTCGCGGTGAGCAATGCCGCCGAGATCCCCTTGCCGGCAACATCCGCTATGGCGATCGCCAGCCGCCCGCCGGGCAGCGGGATGTAGTCGTAATAGTCGCCCGAAACCAGGCGCGCCGGCTTACAGACCGCGCACAAACGCAGGCCGATGACCTCTGGCATCGCGCGGGGATAAAGCTGGCTCTGGACCTCGCGCGCGATTTCCAGCTCGGATTGCAGCCGTTCCTTCTCCTTGGCCACTTCGAGTAGCCTGGCGAGATTCTCG
>JANXAE010000213.1:257-1881 GCA_025062235.1 Bryobacteraceae bacterium | reverse complement strand
GCGCTTCGATATGTGGCGCGAGGCGATATTCCGCCACCACTTCGCCGGTGGCCCTCTCGTATCGGACCGCGACTTCGCCCTCGGGCGCCTTGGGCAACAAATCGCGAAACAGGTTGGCCCAGAAGCGATCGAAGCCTTCCCAGCCGATCCAGCTCGCCGCCCAGCGGCTCTTGGCGTCGGAGGCGAAGACGGCCGAGCGCCCCAGCCCGTACTGCCAGCGCACCAGCAGGGGGTCGCGCTCGTCAGCGCGCAGGAGCAAGTCCGCGGTGGGACGCGCGAGGAAACGCACGTAGCCCGCCAGAGGCGGCGCCGCATCCAACGCGATGCCCTCGAGGATCTCGGCCGGTTTGACGAGCTGCGGGCGGATGGGCTTCTCAACGGCGGTGGAGCCGGTGTGCTCCATGACGTCGCGGACCAGGATCTGCTCGAGGCCTGAGGGATCGGCCATGAAGTAGGCCTTGCCCCGGGCCAGCAGCGCCAACCTCTCGAGGAACGACCGGTTGACATCCTGGCCCAGCCCGACAGTGGAAATGGTCACGCGGTTGACGGCGGCATCGCGCGCCAGCGCCATGCTGTCGCCCTCCTCGGAGATGCCATCGGTGAGCAGCACGATGTGCTTGTAGAGGGCGCGCACGGGAAGGATGCGCCGATAGGCTTCCTGGAGGGCGGGGGCGATCTGCGTCCCGCCGTCGGCCATGACGCCCGAGATCAGGCGCTTGAGCAACGTGCGATCGTCCGCCTTGCGGATGGGCACGATCCAGTGGAACGAGTTGTCGAAGATGAGGATGCCGATCAGGTCGAAGGGGCGGAGGTGCTCGACCACGCCCACGGCCGCCAGCCTGGCGAGCTCTATCTTCCGGCCCTCCATGGAGGAGGACTTGTCGAGGACCAGCACCACGGCTACGCCCTCGGGCGTGCGCGGCGGGGCTACGTGCGCCGGCAGCGCGCGGTCCAGCGGATCTTCCACGCCTTTCTTGTCCACGTAGACGTTGTTCTCCCCTGCAATGACCAGCAGGCCTCCGCCCCGCCGCACGAACTCCTCGAGCGATTGCTTGCGGCCAGGGGCCAGCATTTCCAGGTCGCAGTTGTTGAGCACGACGATCTGGAATTCTTCCAGCCTGCCGGGAACGGCGGGGGCGAGCTCGACAGCGAACTGGGCCGCTTCGAGCGCCTGTACGAGATGTTTCTCCGTGCCGGGCGGATCCTGCGTGACCAGCAGTACGCGAGGACGCCGGATCGAAACGGCGTGCGCGAACCGGACTTCGCCCAGCTCAGGACTGCGGACTGCGCCCGTCAGATCTACCGCTCCAGCCACATCGAGCCGTGCGTGCACCCGCACCAGGTTCTGGCCCTCCGCCAAGGCGACACGCTCGAGCCCGAGCGACTTGCCGCCGGCGAAGATTTCCACTTCCGCCTCGGCAGGGCGAGGCGAGTGCACAGCCAAGTCCAGGGGGAACCGTTCCCCGGCGAAGGCCTGAGCCGGCATGCTGACGGAATCCAGACGCAACTGCGGCCGGGGCCGGCCTGCGAGCGCGAAGGTGTCAATGGCCACGCCGAGCTGGCGCGCCTGCCAAGCGGCGCGCACTGCGCTTCCCTGGTTTTCGCGGCCGTCCGAAATCAGCAC
>JANXAE010000213.1:0-247 GCA_025062235.1 Bryobacteraceae bacterium | reverse complement strand
GTGCGGCACCAAGTCGGCTGGTAGTTGCGAGAGCGCTTCGGCGATGGCCGATTCCAGGTCCGTGGCCCTGGCCTCTTCGCCGGCGCTGTGCCCGAGGCGCCAGCCTCCGGCGGCTTCTTCCGGATACAGTTCCCTGGGGCTGCGAGCGAACGGTATGACGCGAACCAAGTGTCGCCCGCGGGCCGCGATCATGCCTCTGACCAGCTCGGAGGCGCGCTCGAGGTCGCGCTCGCTCACGCTGGCCGAT
>JANXAE010000212.1 GCA_025062235.1 Bryobacteraceae bacterium | reverse complement strand
TTCAGCAGGCGCGACGATCGAGAGCCTGGCAAGGTCTTCTTCCAGTTCGCGGGTGCTCGGCGGCGGCGCCTCGGCGATGCCGGCGCGCAGCCGGCGTAGCCATTCTGGCATTGACGCTTCCTCTTCCTCTGCCTCCGCAGGTGGTTGCTCGGTCGGTGCCGCGACGCACTCACGGTCAGCGGCGCGCAGCTCCTGGAGCCACTCCGGCAGGGGGGCTTCCGCTTCGGGGAACATCACTGGAGGTGCTTCGACGGGCGTCGTCGGCAGGGTGGTGGTCTCTTCCTCGGTCAACCAGCTCGGCGCTTCGGTGGGCGCCGCACTGGACGCGGAAGGGGGCGTCTCAGCAGACGGGACGGGTTGTTCTCCCTCGAGCTCGCGCAGCCACTCGGGAAGCGCCGCGGCGGAGGCGGCCGGCTCTGTGAAGGGCGGCGTCGCAGTTTCCTCCGCTTCGCCGCGCAACCATGCCGGCAGCTCGTCCATCTGCACCGGCGCCACTTCGTCGGCGACCGTTTCATCTCGAAGCCATTCCGGCAGTTGGGAAAGCGCCGCTTCGGTCGCTGGGGGGGCCATTTCCGGGCGGGCCCAGCTGGCGTCGGGCTGAATTTCACGCAACCATTCCGGCAGCTCGGCCTCGGCATCGCGGGAAGGCAGCTCAGCGGGCGCCTGGTCGGGCGCGCGCTGCCCAGGCAACGCCTCTGCGGCGGCCAGCGGGGCCGTTTCAGCCGGCGGCGGGATCCGCGTCTCTTCCGCTGGGATCTCGGTCAGCCATAGGGGCAGCGCCGCGCCGGTTTCTTCAGTGGCCACCGGTTCTAAACCGCCGGCTTCGGCACGCGCGATCAAGGCCTGCAGCCAATCGGGCAGCGCGGCTTGGGCATCACCACCCGCTGTTTCGGGCGTCGCGATGGGTTCCGGAGCGGTCGGCGCTTCGGACAGGATCTCATCGCCGAGGTCTTTGAGCCAATCGGGGATCTCGAAAGGCTCTTCGGAGGGGGATGGCTCGCTCATCACGATTGCCTCCTTTTCAGACACCTGTGCTAAATCACGGATATCCCATCCCAAAGCGTCGCCCCAGGCAGGCGCAGTGGTATGGGACAACAGGTCTGTGCCACCCTCCCATTCGGCCAGCGCTGGATGCTCGGGTGGCACAGGGGAGTGGGGACCGAACAAGGCGGATGCCATTTCGTGCTCTGGGTCAAGTGCTTGGGCGCGGGCTAGATACGGCTGGGCCATTTCGGGTTGGGATGTCTCCAGCCATGCGGCCGCCATGATCCAGTTCGCCTTCAACGCGTTCGGAAGCGCTGCCAGGACACGCTGGCTTTCCGCTACCGCTTCCTGATGCAGACCCTCCTGCCACAGCGCCTCGGCCAGGGCCAGCCGCACGTCATGGCGCTGTGGTTGTTGCGCCAGGATGGCCTGCAGCTCCTGGAGCGCCTTGGCACGCAATCCGTTGCGGGCATAGATGCGCGCCAGCGCCACCCGGTTGAGCTCGAGCACGCCTGGCACCTGGGTTGCGGCCAGGGTCTCGGCGACCGCATTGAGACGTTCACGCAAGGACTCCTCGGCGGGGAAGAGCTCGAACGCATACTGCAGCTGCGCGATGGCACGCTGCCGGTCGCCTGACTTCTGATAGACGACCGCCAGGCCGAGGCTGGCCTCGACGTTTTCGGGGTCAGCAGCCAGCACCCAGTGAAATGCCTCGGCGGCCTCGTCGAAGCGTCCAAGGCCCAGCAACGCGCGGCCCAAAAGACAGTGGCCGTGGAGCGATTGGGGAAAGAGTCGCAAGATCTGCTGCGCGATGCGCAGAGCGGCTTGCGGCTGCCCACTTTCGATCAGCTCTGCTGCCTGCTCGCGATATGCTCGCAATTCGAGGTGCCCCATAACTCGCCGTCT
>JANXAE010000211.1 GCA_025062235.1 Bryobacteraceae bacterium | reverse complement strand
AACCGCGCGTGGGCCCGCTCCCGGGCCGCGCACGCCGCCGCCACCAAGGGATCCATTACACCTCCAGGCGTGGCACCAGAGCCTTGAGGAACCGAACCAGAGTCTCCCGCACCATGCGGCCGGTCTGGAGAACCTCGTCGTGCGTGAGCCGCTGGGGCAAAATGCCCGCCGCCATGTTGGTGACGCAGGAAATTGCCAGCACCTTCATCCCCATGTGGTTGGCCGCGATCACCTCCGGGACGGTGGACATACCCACTAAATCCGCGCCGATCGTGCGCAGGTACCGGATCTCGGCCGGAGTCTCGTAGCTGGGACCCAGGACCGCAGCGTAGACCCCCTCGCTCAACTCGATTCCGAGCTCCGCAGCCACCGCGCGGGCAATCTCGCGATAGCGCCGCGAGTACGCCTCGGACATGTCCGGAAAACGTGGCCCCAGGGATTCGTCGTTCGGCCCGACCAGTGGGTTGGCGCCCTGAAGATTGATGTGATCCGAGATCAGCACCAGCCCCCCGCGGCGGTAGGACAAATTGATGCCGCCTGCGGCGTTGGTCACCACCAGGCCCCGCACGCCCAGCTGGCCCAGTACCCGCACCGGAAACACGACCTGGGCTGCACTATAGCCTTCGTACAAGTGGGCCCGCCCTGCCATCACGGCCACTTCGCGAACGCCTACCCTGCCCACCACCAGTTTGCCCGCGTGCCCCACTGCGGTCGCCTTCGGCCAGCCGGGGATCTCGTAATACGGGATTTCGGTGCGTTCCTCGATCGCCTCGGCAAAATCCCCCAGGCCGCTGCCGAGAATCACGCCGATGAGGGGCCGCAGCGGGGTCCTCCGCCGCACGTACTCCACAGCTTCGTTCACAGCAGCACCCCAGCGATGCAGGCCGACATAAAGTTGGCCATGGTGCCCGCCGCCACCGCCTTCAATCCGAGCCGGGCCAGATCGGGCTTGCGGTTCGGGGCGAGCCCCCCGATACCGCCGATCTGGATGGCGATCGAACTGAAATTGGCGAACCCGCACAAGGCGTAGGTCGCAATCGTGAACGAGCGCGGATCTAGGCTCTCCTTCATCGGCCCCAGCTGAAGAAAGGCCACGAACTCGTTGAGCACCAGCCGCGTGCCGAGCAGGTTTCCGATCGCCGCGGCGTCCTTCCAGCTCACGCCCAGCAGCCACGCCACCGGCGCAAACACGGCCCCGAAGATTTTCTCGAGCGACGGCGGCAGCCATCCCATGCCTGGCAAGCCGTGGGCCCATCCCAGCACGCCATTCACCAGCGCAATGAGGGCCAAGAACGCGATCAACATTCCGGCGATATTGAGGGCCAGGTGCAGCCCTTCGCCCGCGCCGCGGGCCGCCGCGTCGATCAGGTTGACCCCGGGCTTTTCCACCTTCACCCGGACGGTACCAGCCGTGGCCGGCTGCTCGGTTTCCGGCAGCAGCATCTTGGCCAGCAGAATCGTCGCCGGCGCGGTCATGATCACCGCCGTCAGCAGGTGCTTGATTTCGACGCCGGCCACCTTGACGTAGGCCGCCATCACCGCGCCGGAGACATGCGCCATGCCGCTGGTCATCACCGTGAACAGCTCGGATTGGGTCAGCCCCGGCAAAAAAGGCCGAATCGTCAAGGGCGCCTCGGTCTGCCCCATGAAGATGCTGGCCGCCACATTCGTGGATTCGGCGCCGCTGGCGCCCATGACGCGCTGCATCAACCACGCCATGCCCCGGATGAAGGCTTGCATGATGCCCAGGTAATACAGGATCGAGAAAAACGAGGCGATGAAGATCACGATGGGCAACACCTGGAAGGCGAAGACCACGCCCATGGGGCCACCCTTGGCGCCCAACGGCCCGAAGACGAACTGGCTGCCCGCCTCGGCGTACTCGAGCAGCGCATTGACCCC
>JANXAE010000210.1 GCA_025062235.1 Bryobacteraceae bacterium | reverse complement strand
GCCGCTCAGCCCAATCCGGCCAAATCGCCAAGCCGGCCATCGCCGCCACTCCAGCGCCCGCCCCGATCGCCAAAGCCCATCCGCCAGCTCGCAAACCGTCGGTCAACACCCCTCCAAACACCGGCCCTTGCCCTAGCGCGTATCCCAGCAAGATCAGGGCCGTCAGGAGGTCGTACACCCTCTCCACCACCCAAACCCCCATCTGCGAACTCACAGGTACCCCTTCCTTCCGCGCGATCAGATACGGCCGCACCAATTCGCCAATCCGCCCCAACAAGAGCACCGCCGTGGACCCGATCGCCGTTGCGGCTAGCAGGTTCTCAAAGCGCCTGCCCTGCTTCTTCACTGCTGCCAGCATCACGCCCCAGCGCAGTGCGCGCACCACGTAGGAACCGATAGCCAAACCAGCGGCCCCAGCAACCCATCCTCCATCGAGAGACGCTAGCTCACGAGTCATGAGCTCCCAATTCACCCCCCCCTGTCGCCAACGGCCGTACAACCCCGCCCCAAGCACCAACAGGAACACGCCACCCAGGAAACACACCAAGATACGGCGCATCTGGGCGCTTTCGGATGAACCGCAACGCTCATTGCCCGGCCTTAACCGAGCCACCGCTGTGCCTCCCTTCCCGACTGCCGACCAAGTCTGCGATGCCCCCTCCCTGGGATAGAATGGGTCTGCCAACTGACTCTTGCAGATCGGGTGACTGGCCTGGCGAAGGACGCCAGGAAGTGCTCACCCAGGGAAGGGTTTGACCGAGCTTCTTTCGACTGAACTTCTCATGATAGCCGCTCGTTTATTCGATTGGCGGCCGGAGCGAGGGCCCAAGGCCCCTCACCCGCGGCCGATCGAGTTCAGCCATGGGGGCCAACGTCATCGTCGCACACCGTGCCCGGCGAAGCCCGGTTTCTGTGTCGGCGCTGGCCCTTGCACCGGATTTTGACCGCTTGACTGCAACTCACTTGGATCCGGACCTGCCCATCGTGGAACGGTGCCTGGCGGGCGACGAAGCCGCCTGGGAGCAGCTCGTCAAGACGCACGTCCGTCGCATCTATTCGTTGTGTTGTCGCTTCACTGGAAACACGACCGATGCTCAAGACTTGACTCAAGAAGTCTTTCTCCGCGTCTTTCGAAACCTGAAGACCTTCCGCGCCGGCGAGGGCTCCTTTCTCGTGTGGCTTCACCGCCTCACCCGCAATCTTCTCATTGACCACTACCGCCGCAGCCGTGCCGACCGGTTCACGGACTCGCTCGAAGCACAACTAGCCACGCTGGAACAGTGTTCCGGCGCCGACGCCAAAACCGATGCGGTGCTCTCAGGGAGGGAAACCAACGAGCTCCTCCAGCTCGCTCTCGCCAAGCTTTCGCCCGAACTCAGGGAAGCTGTCGTGCTACGAGACCTCCAAGGCCTGGAGTACCGCGAGATCGCCTGCCTGCTACGCATCCCCGAGGGTACCGTAAAATCCCGCATCAACCGCGGCCGGGCCCAGCTCGCCCGCGTCCTGAAGCGAATGAAGGTGCTCGCATGAGCTGCGCAGACTACGAGGCCCTGCTCTGCGACTACGTGGATGGCAACCTCACAGAAGCCGATCGCCTGCTCGTCGAGAGGCATCTGGCCTCTTGCCCCACCTGCGCTGCCAACGCCCGAGACGCCGCAGCAGCGTTGGCCTTCCTGCGAAGAGCGCCCGAGCCGGAGCCCCCGGTCCACCTTGTCAACACCATCCTCTTCAATATCCCGGTGCCCGGCCTGCCACCCACCGCGCCATGCTCTCCGCTCGTCGCCCGGCTCACGGCTCGGCTCCGTCCCTTCCTGCAACCCCGTTTCGCCATGGGCATGGCCATGACCATTCTTTCCTTTTCCATGCTGGCGCGCTTCGCGGGCATTGGGCCCCGTCAGATCCACCCGCAGGA
>JANXAE010000020.1 GCA_025062235.1 Bryobacteraceae bacterium | reverse complement strand
TGCGGATCGCAAGGCTACGCGAGCCTGGTTGCCTGCCGGGATCCTGGCTCGCATGCCCAGTGCAGTGAATAGTTCCGGGGCAAAGACCTGCAACCGCCCCAGGACTGCGATGAACGACAAACCGAGAAAGGAGGCTCAAGTCCGTGATCATTGGGCAGCAAAGATGGTCAGGATGTGCTCTGGCTCTGCTGGCAGCCGCCTTGGCGCCCAGTGTGCTCGAGGCGCAGCAGGGTTACATCAAGACGCATGTCACCCCGGGCCGCGCGGGAGTGTTCATTGACGGCAAGTACGTCGGCCCGGCCGCCAACTTCGCCCGGGCGCGCACATACGCCGTGGAGCCCGGCGAGCGCGAGATCAGGTTGGTCGAACCGCGCTACGAAGAAGTCACCCTCAAGGTCACGGTGCCACCGGGCCAGACCGTGAGGATTCGGCAGACGCTGAAGCGGCTGCCTCCTCCCGATCCGCCCTTCGGGCGCTTGCGGATCCTCAGTAAGGACAAGTTCGCCGCCGTCTACGTCAACGGCAGGTTCATGGGCCACGCGGACGAATTCAGCAACGCCCTCCAAGGCCTGTTGCTGAAGCCGGGCGAGTACACCGTCAAGGTCGCTCCCCTGGCGGGTCCCGAGCATGAGGAGAAGGTGAGAATTCAGGCGGGTTCGGTCGTCGTCGTGCGCGGCAACTGAGCCTGTCGGACGGAGTCCGGGCCAGCTCATGGGGCGGAGTTCCCGGGCGGACAAACCTCGAGGCTGAGGCCGCGCCCGCAAGGTGCGCTTGAAGACTTTGAGGCCCTCCTGGGAGCAGCCCGCCTCAGAGGAGGTGCAGGCTCGAGTTCACGAGGAGGACACAGATGCTCAAGGGCTTCCGCGATTTTCTGTTCCGCGGCAACGTGGTGGACTTGGCCGTGGCCGTGGTCATGGGCGCGGCCTTCGGCAACGTCGTCAACGCCTTCGTCAAGGATCTGCTCACGCCGCTGATCGCCGCTTTCGGCGGCCAGCCCGATTTCTCCGCGCTGAAATTCACCATCAATCGGAGCCAGTTCCTGTACGGTGACTTCCTCAATGCCCTGATCTCGTTCCTGCTGGTGGGCGCGGCGGTGTATTTCTTCGTGGTCGCACCCATGAACGCAATCGCCGCGCGCATGCGTACCGAGACGCCAGCGCCCCCGGCGACGAAATCCTGCCCGGAATGCCTGAGCGAGATCCCGTTGGCGGCGCGCCGCTGCGCCCACTGCGCCCAGCCGGTGGCGTGAGTGGGCAAACCCCGCAGGATCCACCGAGGCGTTGCGTGCAAGGGCTGCGCGGGCGAGGATCCGCGCACCGGCAGAGTCTTCGCGTTTTCAAGAGATTGCATCGCGGCCCGCCAGTTGCCGTCATCCAGGGCGGAGGTTGACACCATGAAGCGTACGATCCTGACCCTGATAACCGCCGCGATGCTGCTCGCAGCTTCCGGCCCGATCCTGGCCCAGCAGGCGCCCACGACGCCCTGCCCGAATTGCCCGACGGGAGGCGTCCCGAAGCGGGACGGCAACGGTCCGGGCTTGAAGAAAGGCAATCGCACGGGCCCGCAGAACGGCTCCGGCCCCATTCACACGCCACCCAACCAGGGTCGCCGCGCCAGCCGCCGCTAACCGCGAACTGCAAGCGCCGCGGGCGCGCATGCGTTGCCCGCCCGCTGCCCTATCTTCGGTGGGCGGCAAGCGCCAGCGCGTTGAACAGAAGCTTGAAAGCTTGCCAGCTCTGGCCGCGATACTGCGGTCGCATCCCGAACAGGATGACCCGCCCCTGGCCCAGCGGACACTCCACCACGGCCGCCTTTCCGGCCAGGAACTCCTCGCCCAGCAGCCAGCCCGAGGCGAGCAATTGCTGCGCGGGGTAGCGCACCACGGCGCGCGCCGACGAGCCGACGGCAACGTCCCATGCCGGGCTGTGTTCCACCCAGATCGGGATCTCCTCGGGCAAGCCATAGGTCAGAGGGTGCGCATCGTCCAACCGCGCGTTGAGCAGCGAGCCTGGGCAATAGAAATCGTTGGCCGAAATTCCGCGCAGCGCGCGCTCTACCGGCAGCTTGAATTTCTCGGAGGCGAAATCGGCCGCGCGGTTGAAGAATATCAGCGAGCCTCCCTGGGCAGCGAACTCTCGCAAGGCCTCCACTGCCCTGCTGTCGAGCCCGCCCGTGAATTCCTCCGGCATGGTCCCATACTTGAAGCCGTTCTCCATCACCGAAGGCGGCTGGTCCGGGAACACCACCACGTCGAGGCTCGAACGCAAATGGCCGCGCGCAATGTCACGGTTGTGCAAGCTCGCGTAGCGGAAGCCGAACTCGTCCAGGACCCACCGTGTCCAACCCTCGTCCATGTTGGGCACGTAGCTCTTGTACAGGCCGATCCGCGGCGGAGGGACTTCGACCCATTCCGGCCCTGCCGGGGACAGTCGGAAATCCCCGCTCGTGCGCTCGCGCCAGACGCTGCGCCCCGCGGTCCATGCGCGCGCAACCTCGCGCCAGCTCCGGCTATCGGAGGCTGGCAGCACCCCTTCGGCCGGCGGCTTGGCGTGGGCGAAGCGGAACTCGCGCACCCGCGTGTAGGGAACATTCACGGCTTCGGCCAGCTCGATGACCTCGACGCCGAGCAGCAGGGGCAGCGTGTGCGCTGTCACATCGTAGGGCCGCCTGGGCGGGCCGCCGGGATACTGACGCAAATCGGGATAGCGCTGCCGCTCGAGCAGCGTCTTGGCAAAGCTGCTGTAAGGCTGCGCCATGCGCACCAGGTAGCTGCCGGCCGGAAAGCGTCTTCCCCCTGCCTGGAAGTCCCGCTCGACGCGTTCGATTTCGACCAGGCCGAAATCCAGCGTCTCGAGCAGCTTCACGGCCGCCGCGGGATCGCGCTGCACGGCGGGGACTACGAAGCCCCAAGGGGAGCTGCGCGAGCAGGCCCGTTGGCCGATGCGGTAGAAGTTGCGCAGCAGGTCCTCGCGCCGGAGGGCTGCTTGGTAAAGGATGGATTCGAACGCGATGAGTTGATAGTCCACGATGTCCCGCAGGCGCCACGTACCGCCCGTCCAAGGCTCGACGTAATTCCAACTCATTCGCGCGGGCTGAGCACCGCCGCCGGTGGCGGAAACCGCAGACTCGATCGGCGTGGCGATGCGCACGCTGGCGGATTCCGAGAGAATCCGCAGGCCGCCGTGATACGCCTGGTAATGGCGACTCGGGGACCAGAAGTCGTACATCGCGTTGACGATCACGCCCGTCTTGCCGGCCGCAGTCAGATCGAGCGCCATGCCCATGCCGTAGGCGTTGCATTGCTGCACGATCAAAGGATCAATGTTGGGATCGATCGGGTCCGTCCAGGGAGGCACGAACATGCGCGGCCCGGAGGGCCCCATCTGATGCACGTCGTAGACGATGTGGGGACGCCAGACGTTGTGCAGCTTTTCCACCGTCAGGCGTGTCTCGACTTGCGTGAAGAAGTACCAGTCGCGGTTGTTGTCGTGGCCCGTGTATTTCTGGTAGAGCTCGGGCGGTGCCGTACCCTCGTAAGGCGTACCCAGCGTCTTACGGTACCAGCGCGTAACCAGGTCCAACCCGTCCGGATTGAGCGAAGGCACCAGCACGAAGATCACGTTCTCGAGGATGGCGCGATGCTTGGGACGGTTCTCCGAGAGGAGCTTGTAGGCGAACTCGACTGCGGTGTGCGTGGAGGCGATCTCGGTGGCGTGGATCGAACAGGTGATCATGACGACCGCTTTGCCTTCGCCGAAGAGTCGTTCGGCTTCGTCAGGCCGAGTACGGCGGGGATCGGCCAGCTTCTGCTGGATCCAGCGGTAGCGCTCGAGGTTGGCCAGAGTCCGGGGTGCGGCGATGAGCGCGGCGATGAAGGGCCGTCCTTCGGTGCTCCTTCCGAGGATTTCCAGCCGCAATCGGTCGGAGTTGCGCTCGAGTGCCTGGAAATAGGAGACTACACGCTCCCAGTCCAGCACCTTGCGGTCGGCGCCCATCGCATGCCCGAAGTGGCTCTCGGGAGTGGGAACGGCCGCGGGCGCAACGAGCGCAGCCGCCAGCAACAAGGGGAGTCTCAGCATGGCCGGATGAGCTCCAACCAAAGCGCGCGGTACCAGCGCAGGAAGCGCTCGGGTTCCTTGCTTTCCTGGGCCTCGCACATCGTGTAGCGTTCGTAGCCGGTCTCGCGCAGCAGCCGGAACAACTCGCGCCAGGGATAGTGCGGGGAGGCCAGCTCGTTGATGTGGACGTGCATCAGCCAGGGTCGCAAGCGCTGGAAGCTTTCCCGGATCGAACCGTTGACGATGTCGGTCGAATTCGAGTTCCAGCAGACACCCACCGCAGGGTGACGGGTGGCCTGCATGATCTGCTCGATGACCCGCGGATCGGAGCTATCGCGGCCGTGCACCTCGAGCCAGATCTCGATGCCGCGGCCGCGCGCGTATTCGCCCAGCTCGCGCAGCGACTCGGCGATGTTGCGGACCGTGGTCTCGCGCGGGACCTCTTTGGGCAGCGCATTGGGCCGGACTTTCACGCCCCAGGCCCCGGTGTCGTGCGCCAGATCCACGAACTGCTTGCCGAGCTCGATCTGCTGGCGGCGCACTTCCGCATCGGGCGAGTGAAACTCGCAGGTAGTGCCGAAGGCGAGCAGGCGCAGCTTGCTCCGGCGGAAGCGGTCGCGCACGCGTGCGCGCTCGTCGGGGCCCAGCGACGGCTCCACACCGTGCTTGTGTCCCGTCCGCAACTCTACGGCTTCGAAACCGATCTCTTCCAGCTTCAGGATGATGGTTTCCAGATCCCAATCCTTGAGGACGTTGTAGGTGACCGCTCCCAGGCGCATGGGCATCCTCGCTCCGCGGTGAATGCTCATTGTAGCCGAAGCACAATGCGCTTCACCGCCGCGAAACCTTCAGGTGGCGATCGGCGAAGTTCAGGTACTGCTCCCAGTCGTATTCCGTGATGTCGTGCTTGCCGGACCGGATGTGATAGCCAAGCGTGTCCATGACCGGTTGGCCCACGGGCGGCATTTCGGAGAGCTCCGGCGTGGGCCGCCCCAGCAGCCGGTAGACGGGCGCGGCGTGGACCAGCGCCAGGAACTCCCCGCGCGGGTCCGCCCAGCGATCCTCCTCGGCGCTGGCCACGTAGACCGGCCTGGGAGCGATGAGCGCCAGGAGCATGTGCGCATCCACGGGCAGATCGTCTTCGCGGCGATCGAACTTGCGGAAGTTGCGACAGAACCAGTGGGGGAAGCGGGCGTTCAAATGGTGGATCTGCTCGCCGAAACGGCGGCGCGTGATGGCCGCCCCGCCCTCGCCCGAATTGTTCGAGATGGCCATCGCGAAGCGCGTGTCCTGTGCGGCGGCCCACAGCGCGGTCTTGCCCAGTCGCGAATGTCCGATGACCGCAACACGCCTGGCATCCACCTGGCGGTCCGTCTCCAGATAATCGAGCGCCCGACTGAGGCCCCAGGCCCACGCGCCGATGGCGCCCCACTCGTCCTCGGCCGGTTCGGTCTGGCCGCGCCGGAAAAATAGCGGGCGCACACCGTAGCGAATGCCGCCGTCGAAGTCCGGCTCGATGTCGCCGTAGTAGGCGGTGGCCAGGCCGTAGCCGCGCTCCAGGATCCGCTCGAGCGGCCAGCGCGAGGCCGTGGCGCCGCGCGCCTTCTCCGGTGCAGTCTGCTTGCTCCAAGTCTTATGCTTGGGATCCTGGACCCATACCTCGGCGAGGCGGATGCCGGGATCCGGATGAATGGCGTGGTTGCCGGTGAAATTCAGGCCCAAGAACAAGGGCACGGGTCGCGCCGCGCGGGCGGGCAGATAGATGAGCAGGTGCATGCGCGGCCCTGCGGGATCGCTCGAGAAAGGAATCAGTATCTGCTTGCGCACCGCGCGCCCGCCTAGCGCGTTGCGCTCGGTCTCGAGCACCGTGGCGCGAAGCCGCACGCGCGGCGCCGGGCAACGACCATAGACCCACGTCTCATACAGGCGCAGGATCTCGACGCGGCGCTTGCCGAACCACTCCTTGCTGTCGGCGACCCGCCGACCGTCCGGCAGCGCGAGCGGGTCGGGCAGTTCGAATCCGGGCACTCTGGATTCGTCGTAGTTGACGTCGGCCGGCTGTGCGCCGGCGCCGGCCGCCAGCAAGACAAGCAAGAGCGGCGGAAGGAATGCGACACGCATAGTGCCTCCGGCGTGAATCAGCCAGTTTAATGCGTACGCGAATCGGGCAGGGACCCGGATCAGCCGGCGCGGCCGCCGGCCCGCTCGAGCACGAGCACAGGCGCTTTCGACTCCGCTTGCGGGCCGCGCCGAGGCTGGGCCGGATGCGCGTAGCCCATCTGCGCCAGGTCGCCGCTGCGCAACCCGTAGAGGGCGAGCTCGTAGCGATCCTTGACGCCCACTTTGCGGTAAAGCCTGGAGAGGTAGACCTTGATGGTGCCTTCGGAGATGCCCAAGGCGTAGGCGATCTCCTTGTTCTTGTATCCCTGCGCCAGCAGGTTCACCAGTTGCGCTTCGCGCCGGCTGAGCGGCACCACCTCGGCGTCTTCCAGCCGTGCGCCCAGCGCCTCCTCGAACCAATACTCGCCCGCGGCCACCCGCTGCAAGCACTTGATCATAACGTCGGGACTCAGCGTCTTGCGCAAAATGCCGTGCACGCCCAGCCGGATCGTCTGGTAGGCAAGTTCGAGGGGGATGGCCCGCACCCACAGGACGATGCGCACGTTGGGGGCGCGCCGGCGCGCATCCGCCAGACCCTCGAGCGTGATCTCTTCATTGAGGTCAATCAGCGCGATATCGGGCTTCGTCGAAGCCAGCGTCTCGGCCAGCAGCGCCGAGGCGTAACAGACTCCAATGAGGTCGAACTCCGCCACTGAGGACATGATGGCGGCGAAGCCCTTGGCCAACACCGGTTGATCGGTATATAGGAGAACGCGCGTCATGCCCGCCTTCCCGCCTTTCCAAGCTCGGCACGACAGCCAAGCTGCTCAGCCACCAATGCCCGCATGATATCAGAAGTCCCCTTCAAAAGCTACTCGAAAATGTCAATTGAGGGGAAAAAAATTGCCCGCGTTTGATGGGCCCATAACCCGGAACGTAGCCAGGAACTACCCTAGGTTATGGAACCAAAAATCCCATAACGGAAGGTTGGTACTGGCAGCTTCATAACCACTGGCCGTCCGCGACTGCCGGGAGGGCAGCGAATATTCTCCTGCTTTTCAACGAGTTCTGAAGCTACAGCCGAGGGAAAGCGCCTTCCAGGCGCCCGCCGATGGAACTCTCGGAGACGATTCGGACCGGACCTCTGGGACCGAAGTCTCACGACCTTGGTTAACTTACCCAAGCTGCTTTTTACGGCGTTGGCCTGACATCGCTAAGGCTTTACCCTCGCTCTTGTACACCGTCGCGATGCCCAGGATTACGATGTACAAACCCCAGAGGCCCAGCATCGAACGCAGATCTCATCCGCGTCTGGGCCTGCATCTGGCCTGCCATGTCCACTCGCCCACGCTTAAGCAATGGAGGGCCTGCGGTCACACGGTCAACATCAGCCGCAGCGGTGTGTTGTTCAAGCTGGACCAGGCTTTCGCCGGCCAGGGCATGCCCCCGCTGGGCTCCCGTTTGCTGGTGGACGTCGAGCTACCCACTGAGAGGATCCTGCGTTGTTCCGGCCGGCTGGTCCGGGTGACGCATTGCCCGCGAGAGGGTACCAGGCTGGCGGTGGCGATCGAGCGCATGGAGTTTCGCGAGCACGCGCGCAAACCGGTCGGCGTGGTTCAGAAAGCCCGATGGAGCGAAGTCAGGGAGCTATTGATGTGAGGGGTGCGACGGAAGCTCCGAGGCAGCCATACACCGCACGTCCGACCATGCGATGGTTCCCCTCGCTGACCGACGTGGCCTTCCTGCTGCCTCTGGTCCTTCTCTTCGTGCGGCTCGATGGGGCACGGACGATGTTGGGCGACGGCGATACGGGTTGGCACTTACGCACCGGAGAGTGGATCCTGGCCCACGGCCGCGTTCCCGATCGGGACATCTTCTCCTTCACCAAGTCGGGCGAGCCCTGGTACGCGTGGGAGTGGCTCTGGGACGTCCTGTTCGGCTGGCTCCACCTGAACTGGGGCCTGCCTGCCGTCGTCTTCGCCAGCAGCCTCGTGCTCGCGCTCACCTTCGCGCTGCTGTACCGGCTGGTGCTCCGCGCCTGCGATCACGAGTTCGTCGCCGTCGCAGTCACGGTGGTCGCCTGCTGCGCTTCGGCCCTGCACTGGCTGGCGCGGCCTCATCTCTTCACTCTGCTCTTCCTGGTCCTCTTCCTTTCCATTCTGCGGCGCGTGCGTGAGGGCAGAACGCGACTGCTCGCCTGGCTGCCGCTGCTGATGATCCTCTGGACGAACCTGCACGGGGGCTTCATTGCCGGAATCCTACTGATCCTGACGTACGCGGCGGGCGAGGCGGCGCATGGGCTGGTGGAGGCGGACGGGGAGCGACGCCGGGACGCCCTGCGCCGCGCCTGGCCGTACTTTCTGGCCGCGATCGCATCGTTGGCGGCCAGTTTCATGAATCCCTACGGCTACAGGCTCCACCTGCACATCTGGCGCTACCTGCGCGATCCTTTCCTCTACCGCACGATCCTCGAATACCAGCCGGCGAATTTCCAGCGCGGCGACGCGATCTTTTTCGAGTTTCTGCTACTGGCGGGCGCGTTGGCCGCCTGGCGCAGCCTCCGCCGGCGAGAGTTCACGACCGCCCTTCTGTACCTGTTCTGGGGACACCTGGCGCTGTTCGCCGTGCGCAACATCCCGATCTTCGCGATCGTCATCGCCGCGCCCGCCGCTGTGGCCCTGCGCGAAGCGCTCGAAGAGCTCGCCGCCGCAGCCGTGCGCGAGCGCCTGCGCCGCTGGGCGCGCAGTTTTCTGGATGCTGCGGCCGAGTTCGCGCAACTGGACCGCCTGCCGCGTCTGCACGCGGCCAGCGTTGCCGCCGCCCTGGCCATCGCGGCGCTTCTGTTCGCCCCCGGCGCCACCGGGAAATTCCGCTCCGAATACGACCACAAGCGCTACCCTGCACGCGCCATCGAGACCCTCGGCGCCGAGGCATTTGCCGACCGCGTGTTCACCCACGACGAGTGGGGCGACTATCTCATCTACCGGCTGTACCCGAAGGGCAAGGCCTTCGTGGACGGCCGCAGCGATTTCTACGGCTCGCGCTTCAACGAGGCGTTCCTGAACACAATGAACGCGCGCTGGGGTTGGGAGCAGCACCTGGAAAAGTACGGCATCGAAACCGTGCTGCTCCCTGTGGATGCGCCGCTCGCAGGGGCGCTGAAAGCCTCGTCCGCCTGGCGCGTCGTTTACGACGACGGCATCGCGATCGTCTTCCGCCGGGCGCGCGAGCCGCAACCGAGTTCCATTGTCTCGGCAGGCGATGGGACCGACCGCGATCGGAGGGTGTCGCGGCCGGACAATTTCAGCCAACCCGAAACCCAATCTCGAAGGAGGAGCGACACATGAAACTGGTGAAGAACTTCCTGCGCGACGAATCCGGCCAGGACTTGATCGAGTACGCGCTCTTGCTGGCGTTCATCTGCCTGTTCTCGGCGGCGGTGTTCGTCAGCGTGGGCCAGCAGGTCTCCGGCATCTGGAGCGTGGCCAACACGACGACGTCGAGTGCGAAGCAGGCGGCTCTGTCCGGGCAGGCTTCATCCTGATGCGAAACCCTCGGCGGGGGGAAGCCACGCGCGCTTCTCCCCGCCGGGTGACCGAGAAGGGGCACACGATGCGAATTCACGAATTGTTGGACGCCGGCGGACAGGACCTGGTCGAATACTCGCTCATCCTGGCCTTCGTTTGCCTGGCCGGGGCCGCGGCCATGATGGCGGTCGGCCAGAACGTCAACGCCATCTGGAGCATTGTCAACAGCCGGCTGTTCGAGGCCGCATCCACGGGGAGCTGATGGATTCGTCACCGGGCTGCAGGCCGGCAGGGAGGTGGAAGGTATGCGGCCGCTGAAGGCGGCGTTGTTGATGGCCACCGAAGACCTTCTGATGCCCGCCCGGCGAGTGCTGGACGAGCTCGGCGCACGCGTGGTCTTCGAGCAGGGTGCGCTGGTCAATCTGGCCGCCGCCCTCTCCCGCATGGCGCAGGCCCGTCCCGATGTGGTGCTGGTGGAGATCGCCGAGCTGGGGGATCGCTTGGCGCAGGTCTTTCGCGAAGTCCGCGCGATCCATGGCCCGCCCTTGCTGGTGGCCGTCCACACGGCGGCGGACGCCGAGCGGATCCTCGAGGCCATGCGGGCCGGCGCCTGCGAGTTCGTCTACCCGCCGCTCGAGGTCCACCTCAAAGTCGCCCTCGAACGGGTGGCGAGCGAATTGTTCGGCCGGAGGCGCCAGAATGCGGGCGGCAAGACGCTGGGCTTTTTCTCAGCCAAGGGAGGCTGCGGAGCCACGACGATCGCCTGCCACGTGGCCGCCGAGCTTCAGCGGCAAACGCCGCAGAAGATCCTGCTGGCGGACCTGGACCTTGAGGCGGGACTCGTCCGGTTCCTCATGAAAACCAAGTCCGAGTATTCGGTGTTGGACGCCGCACACAACATTCACCGCCTGGATGAGCATTTCTGGCGCGCCCTGGTTTCCAACGGCATGCCGCGCCTGGATGTCATCGCGGCCCCTGCGGTCGCTGCTTCGGCAGAGCCCCCGCAGGAGGAGACCTTCCAACGCGTGATCCGCTTCGCGCGCAGCCTTTACGACTGGATCGTCGTGGACCTGGGCCGGAGCCTGAGCCCGCGCACCATGACCGCGCTCGAGGAGATTGACCAGGGCTTTCTGGTCACGACGCTCGAAGTGCCGGCGCTGTACCAGGCCAAGCAGTTGATCACCACGCTGTTGTCGAGCGGCTATGGCAGCGACCGCCTGCACGTGCTTCTGAATCGCGCGCCCAAGCGGCCGGAAGTGACGTTGGAAGAGGTCCAGGCCATGCTCGGGCTGCCGGTGTACGCCGTCCTCCCCAACGATTACGTCGCATTGAACGAGGCGTACACCGGGGGCGAACTGCTCGAACCGGGAGGCGGACTGGCCACGCATTTCGCCCGCCTTGCGGCCAAGATTGCCAACCTGCCCGAGCCGCGCAAGAGAACGAAATTTTCCTTGCTGGGGTGAGATATGGCGAGCGCAGCACCTAGACACGAACTGCCGCCGGTCCGGCCCTTCCGACGACCGGCGCCGCCGGAACATCAAGAGCTGAAATTCACCTTGCACCGCAAGCTGCTGGACCGCGTCAATCTCGAAGTCCTCTCGACGCTGCCCACCGAACGCGCCCGCGCGGAGATCCGTGCGGCGGTGGCCCGGCTGATCGAAGAGGAGAAGACCCCGCTGAGCATGGTGGAGAAAGACCGGATCATCGAGGAAGTGCTCAACGAGGTTTTCGGGCTGGGGCCGCTGGAGCCGCTTCTCCAAGATCCCACGCTCTCGGACATCCTCGTGACCACGCCCAGGATGGTCTATGTGGAGCGGGACGGCAAGCTCTACCGGACGCCCGTGCAGTTCAAGGACGACGCGCACCTGTTGCGGATCATCGAGAAGATCGTCTCGCGCGTGGGGCGCCGCATTGACGAGTCCTCGCCCATGGTGGACGCACGGCTGCCCGACGGCTCGCGCATCAACGCGGTGATCCCGCCGATCGCCATTGACGGACCGCTGCTGTCCATCCGCCGCTTCCGCGCCGACCGTCTGCAAGCCGAAGAGCTGCTGGCCAACCTGACGCTCACGCAGGAGATGCTCGCCCTGCTCGAAGCCTGCGTGAAGGCGCGCCTGAACATCATCATTTCGGGCGGCACGGGCGCGGGCAAGACCACGCTGCTCAACGTCCTCTCCACCTACATCCCCGAAGACGAGCGCATCATCACGATCGAGGATGCCGCCGAGCTCCAACTGCGGCAGGTACACGTGGCCCGCATGGAGACGCGCCCGCCGAACATCGAGGGCCAGGGCGCCATCCGGCAGCGGCAACTCGTCATCAACGCGCTGCGCATGCGCCCGGACCGCATCATCGTGGGCGAGGTGCGCGGCGAGGAGGCGCTCGACATGCTCCAGGCGATGAACACCGGGCACGACGGCTCGCTCACCACCATCCACGCCAACTCCCCGCGCGACGCCATCAGCCGGCTGGAAGTGATGGTTTCACTGGCCAACGCCAACATCAGCCTGCGCGCCATCCGCCAGCAAGTGGCCTCCGCCATAGATCTGTTCGTGCACCTGGCGCGGCTGAGCGACGGCAGCCGGCGCATCACGCACATCACCGAGTGCGTGGGCATGGAAGGCGACCAGGTCACCTTGCAGGACATCTTCGTGTTCGAGAAGACGGGCCTCGGGCCGGGTGGGAAGGTGCTCGGCAGGTTCCGACCCACCGGCATCCGGCCGCGATTCAGCGACCGGCTGGCGGCCTGCGGCATTCACCTGCCGGCAAGCACGTTCCAGACGATTGTCGAGATCGGCTAGGAGGCGCGATGCCGTACCTGTGGCTGTTGCTGTTCGTGGTGATGTTCGCGCTGGTGCTGCTGGCAGTAAGCCTCGGCCTCCGCCTGCTCGAAGCCGAGCGCAAGAAACGCGTGGCGGGCATGCTCCAGACCGTGGCCGGCCGGATCTACGCCGAAGAGGCGCGAATCCTGGTGCGCGAGGCCACCGGACTGTCGAAGCTGGAATCCGCCCTGGCGCGATGGCCGGTCACCGCCAACCTGGACAAGTTCATCCGGCAAGCGGGCCTCGACTGGAATCCCGTCCAAGTCGTGATCGTCTCGGCTCTGCTGGCGGCGGTCGGGGCGCTGGCCGGCACGCAGTTGAGGATTCTGATGCTGCCGTGGCTCAGCTCGCTCGGGCTGGCCCTGGTCCTGGGCGGTCTGCCTCTGTTCGTCATCAGCCGACGCCGTGCGCGGCGGCTCGCGCTTTTCGAACGGCAATTCCCCGAAGCCCTGGATTTCATCGCGCGGTCGCTGCGCGCGGGGCACTCGCTCTCGGCCAGCCTCGACATGCTCTCTGCCGAACTGCCCCCTCCGCTGGGGCCGGAGTTCCGCCTGGTCTACGAAGAGAACAACCTGGGCGCGCCCCTCGAGGTCGCCCTGCGACGGCTGGTGGACCGTGTGCCTCTGATGGACGTGCGTTTCTTCGTCTCCGCCGTGCTATTGCAGCGGCAAACGGGCGGCAACCTCGCCGAGATCCTCCGGAACCTCGCCCGGGTGATCCGCGAGCGTTTCCAGCTCAAAGGCCATGTGCGGGCCATGAGCGCTCACGGACGCGTGACGGCTGCGATTCTCACCGTGCTTCCCATCGTGACGATGCTCGGCCTGATGCTGCTCGCGCCCGACTATTTGCGCGGCATGGCGCGCGACGAGCATGGCAGGTACCTGATCGCCGCCGCCATCATCGGGCAAGTCACGGGATACTTCCTGATGCGTCGGATCATCAACATCAAGATCTGAGGAGGAAAGCATGGCGGGCTTCATCTCCCTTGCATTGTTCGCGCTGTTGGCGGCCGCGATCACCTGGTACGGTTACCGGATTTACGTGCGGCCCGGGCGGATCTTCGAGCAGGTGACGGGTGCGGCTAGCGCGGTGGCTACGGAAGGTCTGGGGCCGGTCAACGGGGTGCCAGGCTTCATGGTGCGCACCATCCGCATGATCGGCCAGCGCGTCCCAGTCTCGCCCCAGGAAGCCTCACTGGCCCGCCGTGAGCTGGTCGCGGCGGGCTATCGCTCCGACGCCGCGCTTTACACGTATTATGGCCTGAAGGTCGTGACTGCCCTGACCTTCGCGGTGCTCGCTTTCCTGGTGCGCTCCGAGGTGAGCTCGCTGGCTGTGTTGCGGATGGCGCTGGTAGGCGGAGCGGCCTTCGTCGGCTACTTCCTGCCAACCTTTGTCCTGGAGCGCATGGTGGCGGCAAGGCAGGAGCGCCTGCGCCATGCCTTGCCGGACGCGCTCGACCTGCTGGTGGTCAGTGTCGAGGCAGGCTTGGGGCTCGACCAGGCCCTCCAGAACGTGGCGCAGGAGATCGCCATCGCGCACAAGGATCTGGCGGAGGAACTCAGTCTGGTGGCCCTCGAGGTGCGCGCGGGCAAGCGGCGCGCCGAGGCGTTGCGCAATCTGGCCGACCGCACGGGGGAGCGCGAGATCCGGAACCTCGTGGCCGCGCTGGTGCAAACGGATCGCTTCGGCACCAGCCTGGCGGAATCGCTGCGCACGCATGCCGAGTTCATGCGCATCCAGCGCCGGCAGGAGGCCGAGGAGCGCGCCAACAAAGTCGGCGTGAAACTCGTATTCCCCATTTTCTTCTGCATTCTGCCTTCGATGTTCATCATCGCGGGCGGCCCGGCGATGATCCAGATCTTCAAGAGCCTGCTCCCGCTGGTGCGCGAATCGTACATGCCGTAAGATCAGTAGGAATTCCCTTTGGAGGTGAACGCGATGGATCAACAGACGCTTTCGACGATCCTGTTCATCGCTGCGGGCGTTGTGCTGGTGCTCTACATCATGCGGCGCCGCAAGCGCAAGATGGGTTCTTGAGCGCGCTCCGCCTCTGGCCAGTCGGAATGGGGCAGAGACCGCCGGAACCTCGAGGAGCAAGATGAAACCTGTGGAGGAGATCGCGACGGCAGCGCCGGCGGGCCCGGGGGCTTTCAAAGGGGCCTCCGGCGCGTTGTATTTCAAGATGTTCGTCTACCTGCAACTGCTCGACGCGCTGACGACGCTGCTCGGATTCCGGTTGGGAGCTCAAGAAGCCAGTCCCATCGTTCGGCTACTCACCGATGTCCATCCCTTGGCGGGCCTTGCCATCTCCAAGGCAGCGGCCTTCCTGCTGGTGGCGCTCTGTTACTGGACGGGCCGCTCGCGCGTGGTGGCTCGCATCAACTACTGGTTCGCAGCGCTGGTGGTATGGAACGTTTGCGTGCTGTTGCTGGTCGCCTGACGGATCGGCTAGGCGCGCGTCGAAGGGCACTGCTCGTCATCGCCGCAGCAATGCTGCTCTGTCTACCCTCCGCGCTGACAGCCTGGCGCGGGCGGGACTATAAGCACTTCGGTTCTACTGTGGATGACGGCATTTACTGGGTGACAGCGAAGGCCCTGGCTGAAAGAGCGGGATACCGGATCGTTTCACTGCCCTCCGAGCCCTGGCAGACGAAGTATCCGCCCCTTTACCCCGCGTACCTGGCGCTTGCGTGGAAAATCAAGCCAGAGTTTCCCGACAACCTTCCCTTGGGCGTTCTCTCGAGCTGGCTCTGGGCGCCGCCATTGCTGGGTTTGAGCCTGCTCGCCACGCGCAAGCTGGGCTTGAGCCCGCGCCAGGCCGTCGCCATTGCTGCATTGCTCGCCGTCAACCCGCACTTCCTGTACTTCACCACCGGAGTTCACACCGAAGTTCCTTACACCGTTCTGCTGCTCACCGCGATTCTGCTACTGGAGCGCGCGGGCGCACGAGCCGGACTGAAGTGGCCTGTGGCGGCAGGAGTTCTCGCCGCGGCGGCGTTCCTGTGCCGCACGGCCGGCATCGCACTCGTGCTCTCGGGCGCCGCGGGATTGCTGCTGCGCCGCAGGGTGCAAGCGGCGGCCATCTACCTGGCGAGCGCGCTACCCGCCGTCGTCGGCTGGACGTGGTGGGCACAAACTCACAGATACGAAGGACCCGATCCGACGCTGATTTATCACACGGATTACATCCGGTTTTACTTGGAAACCGCCCGCCTCCAGGATCTCCCCGTGCTGCTCTGGAATAACGCCGGGGGCATTCTCATCCGCGGCGGCATGCTCGTCGTGCCCACGCCCGGAGAAACGACGCCTGAGCGACTCTTCTCGATCATCGTAGCCGTGCTGGCCTTCCTGGGCGTCTGGCGTCTGGCGCGGCGAGTCGGCCCCTCGCAATATCACTGGTATGCCGTCGGCCACCTGTCGCTGCTTCTGCCCTGGAACTTTCCCGCCGACTCGCGCCTCTTGTTCCCGCTGGCGCCGCTGCTCATGGCCGGGCTCTTCGAAGAGGTTCGCAATATCCTGGCGATGGCCCGGGCGGCGCTGCGCGCCGGTCCTCGAGCCGAACGGCTGGCGGGCACCACCATGCTGATCACCCTGGCGGTGCTGGGCGCCATTGGCGCCTGGCGATGGTCTCGCCCGCTTGCCGAGCACTATCCGCAGCGGAGCGAGCGGTATCGCAGGCAACTCCAAGGCGTCGAGCAGGCCTACCGCTGGATCCGCGAGCAGACGCCGGCCGGCGCCACCTTCCTCGCCTGGCATGACGCTCTCCTCTATCTGAAGGCTGGGAGAAAGGCAGCGTCGCCCGGAATGTCGCCCATCCCTTGGTACGTCGCGGACCGCACCAGTGTGGTCCGCTACTATCTGGGCGAGATCGCGAGGCTCGCGCGGGCCGAGCCGCGCGACTACGTGCTCCTCGCCGACACCGAGTTCCTGATCACTCACCCGGAGGCCTTGTAGGACGCCCGCCGCGTACTCGCGGGTGTTCCTCACTTGCGCGAGGTCTACGTTTCGCCGCACGCCGTGATCTACCAAACGGACGGTTCACCGTTCCGGCCGCACAGCCTTGGGCAAAACGTCCACGGCACGAGTCCCTGCGGTTCGCGCTGCCTGGCCGCCTGCTTCCCTCCAGCCGGACCGAGGTAGGGGCGGGCCATGCGACCAAGGACAGCGTCGTTCGGCTCGCGCGAATCGCATTGGTAGTGGGGCAAGACAACCTCCGAAGCCGAACGGCTTTGGGCCAGTCGAAGCTAACCAGCCCTCCGATGGTTCGCGCTGGCCGATCGCCCGGCGGCGGAAGATTGGGCAGTCCGATGCCCCGGCGATGCAGACTGCACCCCTTTCCGAAGGTCAACCAGGTCAAGGCGGGGCGCCTGCGCGTGAAAGAAGCGACGTCGGCCGTTACCGCGGGACGACAACCCGCATCAACACGCCGGGTGCTTTGTTGACTTCCACGAAGTTGATTACCCCAAGGACTTTGGGCTGCTGCACCCACCACAAGTGGACCACGCCGCACGCTGGGAATCCGGGAATGGCCCCTGCGGGTCGCGGCGATCTTGGAGCGGGCAAAACGCCGTGACCGCACCCTCGCGCCCATGCCGGACTCCGGTGGCCGACGGCCTGACCCGCCCGGTCGTTGCTACCCCGTGCGACTCGCCGTCTGCCCGGCGTCGTCGCGGAACAGCTCAGGGCCTCGCTGGGAACCGCAACCCCGCTACGTCGTGTCCCCGCTTAGCGACGCCCTGCCTGCGAGAACCTGATGCAATCCACGACAGGCACGAGGCTTTCCCATGCGAGTTCTCGAGCGGGCTCCCTTCCGACAGCCCGCAAACAACAGCAGGGGCCTTCGCCGGTCCAGCGCCGACAGGGGCTGAAGGAGATGCCGATGGAGCATGAGGTCGGGTCCGGGCCTACGCCTCCGGAGCCGTGGCTGCGGTGGCACCCCCGGCCCGAATGGAGAGGCTGGTCGGTCCGAATTCGCTTCCGGACTGCCTGGCAACGAAATCCCGGGGGTGACCGGGGCACAGCGCGCAGAGGATCGAGCGGCGGCCGACGAGGTTCACTGCCGCCGGTCCGGGGCGGGCTCGCGCCAGTAACGTTGCGCCATCCCCCAGAGCAGGCCAGGCGCGAGCGTAGCGGCGCCTGTGAGAGCGGCCATCGTGCGGACCCCGAGACCCATGTCTATGGAGAGACCCGCTAGGTAACTGACCGCGGATACGCTGAGGCAGTAGAAGGCGTAGTCGGCAGAGAAGACCCGCCCGCGATAACGGTCCTCCGTCTGCTGTTGCAGCAGCGTGGTGGAGAAAACCCAGATGGTGGAGCCGCCGGCGTGGGCGAGGACCACGGCGGCGCAGGCCCAAGCCAGAGTGGGAGCGGCGGACAAAGCCAGATACCCCACCGCCGCAGCCAGAAAGCCCAGCAAGATGCCCAACCGCATGCGCCGGCCCTCGCGTCCCAAAAAGTACCCTGCGAGGAGCGGACCGAGCAGGGCCCCTACGCCACGCGCGCCCATCAGCAGGCTCATCCCGATCATCCCGCCGCGGCGCAGGCCGAGCCGCGCAGTGGCCACCGGAAAGACCCTTTCGCCGAAGATCGGCAGCAAGACCCAGTTGGTACCCATCAGTCCCAACCCCCCCTTGACCAGCAGCGTCGCCAGGCGTCGGCGGTCTTGCACCATGTAACGAGCGCCTTCGAGGACCGGCGAAAAATCCGTTAGCTCGCGTAGCCGGAAAGGTCCCACCTGGCCGAGATGGGTCTCGCGAAAGCACATGGAGCGAATGAGGGCAGCGGATGCCACAAAGCTGACGGCGTTGATGAGGAACACCGAGTCGCGACCGAGAAAGGCCGCGACCAGCCCGCCCAGGCTCGCTCCGACCGCGAGGTTGAAGGACCACGTCATCGAGGCCAGCGTGTTGGCGGCCAGCAATTCCTGCTCGCGCGCGATCACCGGCACTACGGCGCTGCGCCCGGGCTCGAAGAAAGCCCACATCACGGTCTCGAGCAACAGCAGCACGTACGCCAGCCACACCATGCCGGGGCTGCGCACCAAGAGCATGCCCAGCACGATGACCGAGCAGGCCAGATCGGTGAGGATCATGACGCGCTTGCGGCTCATGCGGTCGTTGACCACGCCGGCGGCCGGGGCCACGAACACCTGCGGCAGCACTTGCAGGACGTAGGCGAGGGCGATCGCCTTCGCGCTGCCCGTCAGCTCGAGCAGCAGGCTGTAGATGGCGATGGCGTAGAACCAATCGCCCAGCTCGCTGACAATCTGTGCCAGCCACAGCAAGCGGAAATTGCGGTTGTCGCGGACCAGCCGCCAGTACGCTCCCGGCGATACGGGGTTCAGGCGCATGGGCCGGCTCAGGACGCGGTCGCGGCAGGAGCCGGCACTTCCACGGTGTAGAGGCCCATGCGTTGCTTGACCAGTTCGATGGTGGCCCGGGCGATCGGCGTCACGCGCGCGGCTCCGTCCAGCAGGACCCGATCCACGTAGCCGGGATCGCTCACGATCTCGCGATAACGTTCCTGCAAAGGACGCAGATGCTCGATGACGGCGTCGGCCACCTGCTTTTTCAGCTCGCTGTACCGCATGCCCGAGAAATGCGTGCGCATCTGCTCGTCGGTCCACTCGGTGAAGGCCTGGAAGATGGTCAGGAGGTTGGCCACCCCGGGGCCTAGCACGTCGAAATCTACGCCGGGCGCCGAATCCGTCGTGGCGCGCATGATCTTGCGACGGATCAGGTCGGGGGGATCGAGCAGCGCGACCGCGTGCCCCGAGCCCGGAGCGGACTTGCTCATCTTTTTCTGGGGATCGTCCAGGCCCATGATGCGCGCGCCCACGACGGGAAGGCGCGTCTCGGGCACGACGAACGTGGGGCCGTAGAGGGAGTTGAAGCGCTGGGCAATGTCCCGGGTCAACTCCAGGTGCTGCGCCTGATCCTCGCCCACCGGCACGATCGCAGCCTGATAAAGCAGGATGTCCGCAGCCATGAGCACCGGATACTGGAACAAGCCATCCCCCACCGTTTCCTGCTCGGCGGCCTTGGCCTTGAACTGCGTCATCCGGCCGAGCCAGCCGAAGGGCGTCACGCAAGTAAGCATCCAGGCCAGCTCGGCATGCGCCGGCACGCTGGACTGCACCATGATGGTGGACTGTCGAGGGTCAATGCCAGCCGCCAGGTAGAGCGCGGCGACTTCGCGGATCTTGCGCCGCAGCTCGTCGGGCGGCTGGTAGACCGTGATGGCGTGCATGTCCACGATGCAGAAGATGGCTTCGTAGTCATACTGGATCTTGACCCACTGCTTGAGCGCCCCCAGGTAATTGCCGATGTGCAGGTTCCCGGTGGGCTGCATTCCGGAAAACACTCGTGGTTTCATGCTAGTCAGAAGGGCTGGCCCGCAGGACAGCGTGAATACTTATCCTACGAGATGACGCGAGCCGAGACAAATTCGATCCTGGCGCCGGGCGCTCGCCTGGAGGTCTGCATCGAGAAGCTGGTGCACGGGGGATTGGGGTTGGCGCGTCACCAAGGTCAAGTGCTCCTGGTGGGTTACGCGCTGCCCGGAGAAAGAGTGCGCGTCGAGCTACGGCAGCGACGCTCGGGGTTCTGGCAGGCAGGGCTTGTGGAAGTGCTCGAACCGGCCAGCGGCCGGCTAACTCCTCCCTGCCCGTATTACGGCCGTTGCGGCGGCTGCCGCCTCCAGCATGCCGAATACGCCTTGCAACTGGAGATCAAGCGAGCGATTCTGCTCGAGACCTTGCGGCGCATCGGCCGCATCGAGCCCCCTTCGGCGCCCGAGATCGTTGCGGGTCCGTGCTGGGAATACCGCAATCGCGTCCAACTCCACCTGCGGGGCCGGCGCCTCGGCTTCTTCGAGGCGAGCAGCCAGAGGATCTGCGTCGTCGAACAGTGCATGATCGCCTCGCCGCGCATCAACCAAGTCCTGCTGGCGGTGCAGGAGCTGGCGGCCGCGGGAGACCTGCCTCCCATGCCGAGCACGGTGGAGATTTTCACGGATGGGGAGCGAGTGCAGGTGGGCCTCGACCTGCCGCCGGGCACGCGAATCCGTTCGGACGTTTTGCTGGCGCGGCTCAGCAACCGGGCACCGGGAGTTTCCTCCGAACCTCTGGAGTATGCGGCCGCCTGCGAGAAGTTCCGCGTGGGACGCCGCTCGTTCTTCCAGGTGAACCGCTTCCTGATAGCAGAACTGTTGGAGCACGCCCTGCGGGGCGCCGCGGGTCGCAGGGCCCTCGACCTGTACGCGGGCGTGGGATTGTTCACGCTGCCGATGGCGCGCCGGTTTGCCCAGGTCACGGCAGTCGAGTCCTCTGGCCCTGCGGCCGAAGACCTCGCTTTCAACACCCAGCGCGCCGGGCTGCCTGTCGAAGTCCGCCGCGCCGATGCCGCAGCCTTCCTGGCCAGCCTCACGGACGCACCGGATTTCGTGCTGGCGGATCCACCCCGCGCCGGCCTCGGGCCGAACGTCGTGCGCGAACTGCTGCGCTTGAAGCCGCCGGGCATCCGGCTGGTTGGGTGCGATCCCGCGACGCTGGCCCGCGACCTCGCCTTGCTGGTCGCCGGCGGATACCGGCTGGAACACCTGACGCTGCTCGACCTGTTCCCGCAAACGCACCATCTGGAGGTCGTGGCCGCTCTGGGTCTTTGAAGCAGGCTTGCCGGGGGCTTGCACGCAGTACTCCCGTCGGCTTCGCCGCCCGTGCGATGCCCCGGTGGCTCGGAGCGGTGCGGAATCGAGCGAATGGCTGTGCCTTCGCCCGATGCCCCGCGGGCTGGCGGCCGCTCGTGTATTGCTCTCCTTGGAGGATGCAACCGTGAGGGCGCGTACGGTTCCGAGGGCAGTGCAAGAGGCCGGGACGACGCTGCGGCCAGGGAGGACCTCGTGAGCATCGCCAACCGCTCTTCTCGGCTGCTGCTGCCAGCCCTCCCTCTGCTCGCGGCTGGCTGCTCCCGGGGACTCCGTGAGAAGGCTGCCGACATCGTGCTCGTCACCAAGGCGCTCGACAGCGAATGGTGGCAGCGCGTCAAGGCGGGCGCGGAGGCAGCCGCCCGGGCGGAACCCGGTGTGCGGCTCGCAGTCCTGGCGCCGGAGCGCGAGATCAATCTTGCTCAGCAGGTGGCGATCCTGGAAGATCAGATCCTGAAGAAGCCCGCTGCGCTGGCGGTGGCGCCATGCGGAATTGCCCAGATCCTCCCGGTGCTCGACAAGGCGAAGGCGGCAGGCATACCAGTCCTGATCGTTGATACCGACCTCCCATGGCCGCCCAGGCTCAGTTTCCTCGGCATTGACAACCGGCTGGGAGAACGGTTGGCGGGCGACTACATCGTGCGGGCCATCGGAGGAAAAGGGAAGGTGGCCGTACTTCGCGGCGTCCTCGGTGTGACGACGCACGACGAACGGCTGGCGGGTTTCCACGAGGCGATCGCTCGAGCGCCCGGCGTGCATTGCGTGGCCGTGCAGCCAGCCAATAGCGAGCGCGCTCTGGGCATGAGCGTCATGGAGAACATCCTCACCATCCACCCGGACCTGCGCGCCGTATTCGCCACCAAATGACCAGATGGCGCTGGGCGCATGGAGGCCATCAGTGCGCGCGGCCTGACGGGGAAGATCGTTCTGGTCGGTTTCGACGCCACGCGCGAGGTGGTTCGCGCGGTGCAGGCCGGGCTTCTGCAAGCGACCGTGGCCGGCCACCCCGAGCGGATGGACCGGCGAACCATCGAGGAGCCGATCAAGGCGGCGCGCGGGCTGCCGGTGGAAAAGCACGTGGACGTCGGCACTGCGCTGGTCACCATGGAGAACGCCGGCGAGTACCTGCGCTGAACCGTGCATGCTGCCCTGCGGCGGAGCCCCGGTCGGTCGTTCTCGGCGGAATCCATGAAAGGAGGGTCATACCATGCTGAAGCGGTTGAACGTTGCGGTGATCGGGCTGGGAGGTTGGGCCGGGTGTACGCCGCGGATCCGGCGCACCGCGTTCCCAATGCGCGGCTGGTGGCGGTAGCGGACAAGCGGTCGGATCTTGCCGAAGCGTTCGCGCGGGAGCACGGAGTGCCGAAATGGTACGCGAGCCACGAGGAAGCGATTGCCGACAAGGAGGTGGAGGCGGTGGCGGTCATCACTCCGACCAGCACCCATCGGGAGGTGGTGACCGCGGCCGCCGAAGCTGGCAAAGCCATCTTCTGTGAGAAGCCCATAGCGTTGACGCTCGAGGAAGCGGGCGAAATGCTGGAGAGGGTGCAGAGCGCCAGGGTGTTCTTGCAGATGGGCTTCCAGCGGCGTTTCGATGCGGGCTACGTCGCGGCCAAGGAGAAACTCGATGCGGGACTGATCGGCCTTCCGGTGTTGATAGCGTGCACCTCGCGGGATCCGTTCCGGCCGCCGCTGGAGTTCTGCGATCCCGGCGTCAGCGGGGGATTGATCACCGACATGGGGATTCACGACTTCGACGTGGCGCGCATGTTCCTGGGCGAGGTCGAGCGGGTCTGCGCCGTTGGCGGCGCGCTGGCCTCTCCTGAACTGCGCTCGGTTGGGGACATTGACAACGCGGTGATCGAAATGGTGTTCGAAAATGGCGCTCCGGGAGTGGTCGCGCTGAGCCGGAACGCGGTGTTCGGCTACGACATCCGGGCCGAGATCTGGGGGACGGAAGGATCGCTCCAGCTCGGCTGCTTCCGCCACACGCCCGCGCTGCTCATGACCAAGGAAGGGATCGCCCATGATGTGGTGCCGCACCTCATGCAGCGTTTCGATCGAGCGGGCCTACCTGGCGCAGATCCAGGATTTCGTGGACAACGTGCTGCAAGGCGGATCGCCGCGCGTGGCGGGGGCCGACGCGGTGGCAGCGCTGCGCATCAGCCTGGCGGCGACGAAGTCCTTGCGCGAGCAGCGGCCCGTGCAGGTGGCCGAGATTCGCTGAAAGCGGAACTGCGCGGGCCGAAGCCGCTGGAACGATCTGCCCCGGTGCGATATGGTGAAAGATTCGAGCGTCTGCATGAACGGGATTCACGCATCCTGTTATCCTGTAAGACTATGATCCTTCCGCAAATCTGGAGGCTTTCCTCGCATGCAAGCTGACAGTCTCTCCGCACTGGCCTTGTGGTTGCAGGGCGTCCCCGGCAGCGGTTACCTGAATCTGGTGCTAGGGATCAGCCTGCTGTCGTTGCTGGTCGCCGTGTTGTTCTCCCGCTACGTACTGCGGCAGGATACGGGAACGCCGGCGATGCAGAGAATCTCCAACGCCATCCGACAGGGCGCCGAGGCCTTCTTGCACCGCCAGTACAAGACGATCATCTCGCTGGCGATCGTGCTGGCGCTGATCATCTTCGTGGGTTATTACTTCGGCAAGGGCGAGAGCACGCTCGCCATCCGCATGACGATCTCCTTCGTGGCCGGTTCCCTGTGCTCGCTGGCCGCCGGCTATTTTGGCATGTGGGTTTCCATCCGCGCCAACATTCGCACGGCTTCGGCATCGCGCAGCGATCTGAACCGCGCGCTGCAAATCGCCTTGCGGGGGGGCGCGGTGACCGGTCTGGGCATGGTGGCGCTGTCGCTGTTGGGCGTAGGCGGCCTGTTCTGGCTTTTCGACGGGCTGAACAACCCGCAACAGGTGCCCTTCCAGATCGTGGCCTTCGGCTTCGGCGCCAGCTTCGTGGCCCTGTTCGCCCAGTTGGGTGGCGGCATTTACACCAAGGCCGCCGACGTGGGCGCGGACCTGGTCGGGAAGGTCGAAGCCGGCATCCCCGAGGACGATCCGCGCAACCCGGCGGTGATCGCGGATCTGGTGGGTGACAACGTGGGCGACTGTGCGGGACGCGGCGCGGATCTGTTCGAATCCACCGCGGCGGAGAACATCGGGGCCATGATCCTGGGCGTCGCTTTGCTGCCCGTGTTCGGCATTTACGGCGTTCTGTTCCCGCTGCTGGCCCGTGCCTTCGGTCTGATCGCTTCCACGGTCGGCGTGCTGGTGGTGCGCGTCAAAGGGGACGAGGATCCCATGAAAGCGCTCAATCGCGGCTACTACGTGACGACGGCGCTGGCCGTGCTGGGCTTTTACATCGCCACCCGCCTGCTGCTACAAAACAATCTGAATCTGTTCTTCGCAGGCGTGATCGGCATCCTGACCGCCTTCCTGTTCGTCTACATCACGCAATACTACACCGAGTACAAATACCGTCCGGTGCTTTCCATCGCCGAATCGGCCAAGACCGGGCCGGCCACGGTGATCATCACGGGCTTCTCGGTGGCGCTGGAGTGCACGGCGCTGCCCGTGCTGGTGATCTCGGCCGCCATTCTCGGCTCCTACTACCTGGGCGCCAACGCGGGCTTGCCCGGCGTTTCGCCGCCGGCCGCGGGCCTCTACGGCACAGCCATCGCCACCATGGGAATGCTCTCGACCGCGGCTTACATCCTGGCCATGGACACGTTCGGGCCCATCACGGACAATGCCGGCGGCATCATCGAGATGTCCCAGCAACCGGAAGAGATCCGGCGCCGCACGGACCGGCTGGATGCGGTAGGCAACACGACCAAGGCGCTGACCAAAGGTTACGCCATCGGCAGCGCAGCCCTGGCGGCCTTCCTGCTGTTTTCGGCCTACATTGACGAGATCAAGGTCCACCTGGGCTGGCCGGCCGACAAGGTCTTCAACGTGGACATCGGCAACGTTCCCGTCTTCACGGGCGCGCTGCTGGGCGCGATGCTGGTCTTCCTGTTCAGCGCGCTCGCCATCCGGGCCGTGGGCAAGACGGCGGAAACCGTCATCCAGGAAGTTCGCCGGCAGTTCCGGAGCAACCCTGCCATCATGCAGGGCACGGCGGATCCGGACTACGGCGCCTGCGTGGACATCGTGACCAAGAGCGCGCTCAAGGCCATGGTCCTGCCGGGCATTCTGCCCGTGGTGGGGCCGGTGGCGGTGGGCGTGATCTTCCGCTTCTTCCCGGGCTACGACGAGATCCCGGTGGGCGCGGCTTCGGTGGCGGCATTGCTCATGGTGGGCACGATCGCGGGCATCTTGCTGGCCACGCTGATGAACAATGGCGGCGGAGCCTGGGACAACGCCAAGAAATACGTCGAGACCGGAAAACTGGGCGGCAAGGGATCCGACCCGCACAAGGCCACCGTGGTAGGCGATACCGTGGGCGATCCGTTCAAGGATACGGCCGGTCCCTCGCTGCACGTGCTGATCAAGTTGCTGAGCACCATCACGCTGGTGGCGGCGCCGCTGTTCCTCTGAGGCGGCCCGCACCCGGAACGGGAGGAAGCCATGCAGCGAATCTGCTTCGTGCTGAAGGTCAGGAGAGACCGCCTCGAGGAGTACAAGCGGCGCCACCGCGAAGTCTGGCCGGAGATGCTCCAGGCGTTGCGCGAGACCGGCTGGCACAACTACTCGCTGTTCCTGCGCGAAGACGGGTTGCTGGTCGGGTACCTGGAGACCCCCGATTTCGAGAAGGCGCGGGCGGGGATGGCGGCGCGCGAGGTGAACGCGCGCTGGCAAGCCGAAATGGCGCCGTTCTTCGAACAGATCGAAGGACAGCGTCCGGACGAGGCCATGCGCCCGCTGGAAGAAGTCTTCCATCTGGACTGAGATCGGGCTGCCGTTCCGGGCGCCCGTTGCAATAGCGCGGTGCGGAGATTGCGACCATGAAACCGAAGAGCCTGCTGGTCGGCTTGCTGCTGCTGTCGCCGCTGGCGGCGCAAGGTCCGTATCAACCCACGAGCGAGTCCTTGCGCAAGCACAAGGTGCCGCAGTGGTTCGAGGACGCGAAGTTCGGAATCTTCATCCATTGGGGCCCCTACGCCGTGCCCGCCTACCACGAGTGGTACGTCGAGTTCATCAGTCCGAAGGCGCAGTACGGCTTCCTTTACGGGGGGCCGCCCTACACGGCCAGCCGCGAGAACTTTCCCGAAGAGCTCTTCCGCACGGGCGTCCGCGAGGAAGCCTATCGCTACCATTTGCAGAACTGGGGACCGAACTTCGCCTACGACGACTTCATCCCCATGTTCAAGGCGGAGAAATTCGACCCGGAGGCCTGGGCGCAACTGTTCCGGGAAGCTGGCGCGCGCTACGTAGTGATGACCGCCAAACATGGCGACGAATTCGCCATGTGGCCTTCCCGGCTGACGAAGCGAAACGCCATGGAGATGGGCCCCAAACGCGACCTGGCGGGCGATCTGCTGCGCGCTGTCCGCAAGGCCGGCCTGAAGATGGGCTTCTACCACAACACGACGTACACGTTCTGGGACATCCGGTACCCCGGGCGCGACTGGGTCCAGTACATGAACAACTCGATCAAGGAGCTGGTGGACCTCTACAAGCCGGATATCCTCTGGGGCGACGTGAAGGTGGGTCCCGTGCGCGATTGGCGCGGCAATCCGCTGCCAGCCGATTACTGGAACAGCAAGGAGGTCCTGGCGTACTTCTACAACAACTCGCCCAATCCCGACGAGGTGGTGGCCAACGATCGCTGGGGACTGGACACGGACGGGAAAATGCTCGGGGATTACGAGACTCCCGAGCGCACGCGCATGAACCGGATCCGTTGGGAGAAATGGGAGACCTGCGATTCGCTGGACCCGACATCGTGGGGCTACAACCGGCGCTTGCAGCCGTGGCTCTACATGACCCCCAACGAGCTGGTGGATTACCTGGTGGACGTGGTCAGCAAGAACGGCAACCTGCTGATCAACATCGGTCCCACCGCCGACGGCCGAATCCCCGAAATCATGCAGCAGACGTTGCGCGCCGTGGGCGAATGGCTGCGCACGAACGGCGAGGCGATCTACGGGACCCGACCCTGGGACACCTTCCGTGACGGCGACGTGCGCTTCACGCGCAAGGGCAACACGCTTTACGCCATCGCGCTGGAATGGCCGGCCGAACCGTTGCGCCTGGCTTCGCTGGCCGGAAAACCGGTCCTCGGCGTCGAACTGCTGGGCTCGACCGAACCGGTGCGATGGAAGGCAGAGCCCGGCGCGCTCGTCATCGAGCCGCCGGCGCGCCCGTCGTCGAAGTACGCCCACGCCTTCCGCATTCGTTGTCGGGCGCTCTGAGGCCTCCGGAGCGGGGGCGCGTGCAGGCCCGCTGGCTCGGCTGGTGGTACCTCGCCATCGGCGCAGGTTTCTTCCTGCTGGGCTTGCGGCTGCTGGTGGTGGGCGCTCCACTCTGGCAACCGTTGTTGCGTTTCGCCGTGGCCGCCGGGTTCTTTCTGCTGGCTTGGGTCTACCTGGGGCGCGCCCGCCCGCGAGGCTGAGCCAGGCGCCCGCGGGCCCCGCAGGAAGGGCACCGAGCCGGACAGATTCCGGCCGCAGAGGATGGCAGCGTCAGCGCGCCGCCTCTCAAGGGCCTTCTTGCAGCTGGGAGTCGCGAGGTTGCCGCTCCGCCTCGATCGCTTCGGCGGCGTGATAGGAACTGCGCACCAGCGGGCCGGCGATGACGCGCCGGAAGCCCATCCGATGGCCAAGGCGGCTCAGCTCGTCGAATTCTTCCGGCGGCACGAAGCGCACGACCGGCGAATGAGCCGGCGAAGGGCTGAGGTACTGACCGAGAGTGAGGATCTCGACGCCGCAGGCGACAAGGTCTCGCATGACCTCGAGCACCTCGGCCCGCTCCTCGCCGAGTCCGAGCATGAGACCGGACTTGGTGGGCAGCCCGGGGCATCGCCGCCGCGCATAAGCGAGCACGTCCAGCGACCTCTCGTAACGGGCACCAAGCCGGGCCTGCCGGTAGAGCCGCGGCACCGTCTCCACGTTGTGATTGAAGACGTCGGGACGCGCCTCGAGCACCACATCCAGGGCCGCGTGCGAACCCTGAAAATCCGGCACCAGGACCTCCACGCGGCACCCCGGCACGCGCTCGCGGATGGCGCGGATCGTCATCGCGAACAGCTCGGCGCCCCCGTCCTTGCGGTCGTCGCGCGTGACGCTGGTGATGACGGCATGGCGCAGGCCGAGCGCGGCCACCGCCTCGGCAACCCGCCTCGGCTCGTCGTAGTCCACCGGCAGCGGCGGGCCCTTCAGGACCGCGCAGAAGCCGCAGCGCCGCGTGCAGACGTTGCCCAGGATCATGAACGTGGCGGTGCGCCGGTTCCAGCACTCCCCGACGTTGGGACAGGCCGCGCTCTCACAGACCGTGTGCAGGCCGAGCCGCCTGACCAGCGCTTTCAGCTCGCGGTAGCTTTCGCCCGCCGGAGCGGGCGCCCTCAGCCAGGCCGGCCGCAGCGGCCTGGTTCCCTCGATCCTTACCAGCACTTCCTCGATTCTAGCTCGGCGAGGCGATTCTCCAGGATCACGCCGGGGTGGAAGTTCTCGCAGCGCTGGAAGAACGCAGGCGCCAGCTCGTAGGCCTTGCGCGGGATCAGGCCGACGATCTCGCTACCCGCAATCGCCAGCCCGTGGCGCGCCGCCTCGCGGCGCACGGCTTCGTAGAGAGCTTCCAGCGGGGTGCGGTCGAAGTCGGTGAGGTTCATCGAGACCTGCACCAGGCCGCGGCTTTCCAGCCTGACGCCGATGGCCCGGACGTGCCGGAAGCCGCCGCTTGATTCGCGCACGGCCTGCGCGATGCGCCGGGCGGCTTCCCAGTCCTGGCCCCGCAGGTTGACGTTGTAGGCGATCAGGAACTTGCGCGCCCCCACGGCCACCGCGCCCGCGGTGGGATGCAGCCCGGGGCCGCCGATGTCCGGGCGCCGCCCGGGATCGCACGGCGCCTGCTCGCGCAAGCCCTCGAACTGGCCGCGCCGCACGACGGGAAGTTCGCGGCGCTCCGGGCGCAACGCCGCGGCGCCGTACAGGTAGACAGGGACGCCGTAGCTGCGCCAGATGCGCTCGCCCGCCCAGCGCGCGATCGCTGCGCACTCGTGGAGCTCCACATTCTCCAAGGGCACGAACGGCACGACATCGGCGGCGCCGATTCGCGGGTGCGCCCCCGAGTGGAGGTTGAGGTCAATCAACTCGACCGCCTTCCCGACGCCGGCCAGCACGGCCTCGGCCACGGCCGTAGGCGGCCCGACCAGGGTGACCACGGAGCGGTTGTGGTCCGGATCCATGTGCAGATCGAGGACGCAGGCGCCGGGGGCGGATTCCATCGCCGAAACGATCGCCCCGACCTTGCCGCGATCCCGGCCCTCGGAAAAATTCGGCACGCACTCGATCAGTCTTCGCTGCACAGGATCTCCCCGCAGCGGTAAACCGGCTCTCCGCGCTTGACCACCGCCTTCACCAAGTTCACTCCCAGATGGTAAGGGATTTCGCGGTAATCGGGCACGTCGAAGATGACCAGATCGGCCTGCTTGCCGGGCTCGAGCGAGCCCAGCCGCGACTGCAAGCCGAGCGCACAGGCCGCGTTGACGGTGGCGGCGGTGATGGCCTCGGCAGGCGCCAGTTCCCAAAACAGGCAAGCCATCGCGATGGCGGTTGGCACGCTGAACGTAGGCGTATCGCCGTAGCCGGTGGCCAGGGCGACAGCCGCTCCGGAGCGGATCAGCTCGCGAACAGCAGCGGCGCCAGGGTCTTCACCTGCTAGGCACAAGGCGGGCAGCAACGTGACGATGACGGGCGACGCCGCGAGGCTGGCAATCATGGAAGCGGTGAAGCTGGTCAAAGCCTCTACGCTCGCAGCGCCGAGGTTCACGGCCATGGCGACCGCTTCTGGCTGGGCGTGGGCAACTGCGTGAACCTTGACGGGAAATCCCAAGGCTGTGGCCCCGGCCAGGCAACGATATAGCCGCTCGCCATCGCACCCGCCGAGCTCAGAAGGCATCTCGATGAATCGCGCCAGACGGCGGCGAACCAATACCGGGAACAGTTGCGCGAGGAGGAATTCCAGATAGGCAGCGGGCTCGCGCGCAGGACCCCCCTGTGGCTCGCGCACGGAATAGGTGGAGACAAGGTCTACCGGCCCATCCCGCAAGTGGGCGAGGACTCGCATGAGCTTGAGCTCCGTGGCCGTCTCGAGGCCCCAGCCTGCTTTGATCTCCACGGCCGTGGTGCCGTGCCGCAACAGTTGATGCAACCAGCGGCGGCACTCCCACAGCGTCCGGCTGCGAGAGGTGCTGCGGAAGGCGGCGCTCCACTGGGAGGCGTGGGCCGCAAGCAGCGGACGGCCGGGCGGGTGCTGCGGGATCCGAAGCACGCGGCCGGGAACGAAGTGGGCGTGGCAATCCACCAGGCCGGGCATCACAACGCGGCCGGCAGCCTCGATCACGTCAGCCTCGCGAGCCTCGCGCAGGTTCTCCACGCGCCGCGCGGGTCCTACCGAGACGATCACGCCTTGCCGGATCAGCACGGCGCCGTCCTCGATGATGCCCAGCTCGCCCAGGGCCGGACCGCGGCGGGCCCCCGCAGGCCCGCGCAGCGTGAGCAACTGGCGGGCCCCCCGCACCAGCAACAGGCCGCTCATGCGCCGGCGCGCTGCCTCGCCCGCTTAAATCTTACCCGCGAACGAGGCGCCGAGCATCCCGGAGGCGGCGTTGCGGCGATGTGCCTGCTGTGGGTCGAAATGCAGCAGAAGGAGGGTTCTGCGAAGCGAGTCCCGCGCGGGTAGGGAGGTGCGGTTCTCAGGAATGCTGCGGCGTTCCCTTTTTTCACCCGACCGCCAGAGCTCCCGGGCAGCCTGGCGGGCGCCCGCACCACCCACTCGCTGTTACAATTACTAGCAGTTTCTCAGCGGAAAGGGAAATTCAATCTTTTTATCGGCCCGATCGAATTTTCCGAGGCCGGCAACGCAGCATGGACCTGGACCAGCTACAGGCTTTCCTCGAGATCGTGCGGTTGAAAAGCTTCTCCAAGGCCGCACAGGTCTGTCACCGTTCGCAGCCGGCCATCAGCGCGCAGATCCGCCAGCTCGAGCAGGAGCTGGACACGGCCCTCTTCGAGCGTTCCGGAAGCCGAATCTCGTTGACGCCCGCCGGCGCGATCTTCGCCGAGTATGCTGCGCGCATCCTGGATTTGCGACAGCAGGCGCGCCAGGCGCTCCAGGAGCTGGAGCGCGTCCCGCGGGGGGAACTGGCGATCGCGGCCAACGAAGCCACTTGCCTTTACGTCCTGCCGGATGTCTTCATCGAATACCGCCGCCGCTTCCCGCAGGTCCAACTGAGGGTGGAAAGAGTTTACGGCCGTCGGGTGGTGGAGGCGGTACTCGAAAACCGGGTGGACTTCGGGATCGCGCAGGTCATCCGGACCGACCGCAGGTTGCAGATCGTCAGGATTTACACCGATGAAATCCGGCTGATCGCGCCCGCCGGCCATCCTCTGGCCAGTTTGAGGGCGGTGAGCGCCGCCGAGGTAGCGCGGTTCCCGCTGATCCTGCCCAAGTACGGGACTACGCGGTCGAGGTTGGATGAGTGGCTCGAGGAGGTCGAAGACCGCCTGCAAGTCACCATGGAGCTGGATTCGAGCGAATTGATCAAGCGTTTCGTTGCACGCGGGCTGGGCGTCTCGTTCATGGCGGCCTCCCACTGCCGGGAGGAAACCGCCAAGGGGTTGCTGGCTTTGGTGCCGCTGGCGCCCGAGCCCATGCTCCGCAAGTTGTCGCTGATCTACCGCAAGGACCGGCCGTTGTCGAAAGCGGGCCTCGGATTCATCGAGGTAGTGCTGGAACAGGCCCGCCCGGAGGGCTAAAGTTTCCCCGCAGAACGCCGATGAAGCAGGGGTGGAGAGACGTCACGAGGTTCGCTTCCCCGCAGGCAGGCTTGCTCGCGTGCGCCTGCTCCAGGATCCCAGAGAAAGCTTCGAGGTGCTGATCTCGGAGGCTTCCGGTCCCGGGCTGAGATTGATCACGGCACGTCCGATCCCCGTCGGATCGGCTATCGAGATCGAGGAAGGCGAACTGACCTTGCTAGGCGAAGTCTGCCACTGCTGCGCGGTGGCGGACAGCTACACGGCCGACGTGCGCGTCGAGCACCGCTTGACGCTCACCGAAGATCTGTTGCGCCTGGCCCGGCAGCTTCGCCTCGAACAGGGCGCACCTGCCGAAGCACAGACCGATTGAACCGTTGCGGACCGGCGCATATCAGGATAAGCCGCGCAGCCCGTGAACCAGCGACGCCAACAGCACGGCGGCGAGGGTTAGCATCAGGGCAAAGCCTGCACGGGCGGCCAAGCTGCTCCCGCGCAACCGGTACGAGCGGAAGTCCAGCCCTCTCATGGCCACCTTCCTTACCCGATTGGATGTCGCTCCCCCTTAACAAGTTACGTCCGGACAGAACAAATTGCAAGGAAAATCGGAAGCCGCCCCGCTCAAAGCCTGGCGGTTGCCTGCGGCGGGACGCGCCGCGTTATCCTGTCGCTGAGATGACAATGCGCGCCCTCGTCTTCGGGAACCGAGGCCAGCTCGGAGTGGAGCTGGTGCGGGAGTTGGAACACCGCGGCTACCAAGTGTGGGGGTTCGACCGGCCGGAGCTCGATATCACGGACCGGCGAGCCGTCGAAGAACAAATCTCCGCGCTCGCTCCCGCCGTGGTCTTCAACGCCGCAGCCTACAACCAAGTGGACGTAGCAGAGGAAGAGCCGGAAGCTGCTTACGCCGTGAACGCGCTGGCCGTGCGCCACATCGCCCTCGCGTGCAGGCAGACCGGCTCGCTGCTGGTCCATTACTCGACCGATTACGTCTTCGACGGTACGGCTGGCAGGCCTTATACCGAGGAGGATCCGCCCCATCCGCTCGGCGCCTACGCGGTCTCGAAGCTGGCCGGGGAGCTGTACGCCCAGGCGTATCTGGACCGCTGGATCATCATTCGCACTTCGGGAGTCTACGGGCCCGGAGGCCTGCACACCGCGCGCGGCAATTTCATCGAGCTGATGCTGAGGCTGGCCGGCGAAGGCAAGCCGATCCGTGTGGTCCAGGACCACGTGGCCTCGCCCACATACGCACCGGCCCTGGCCGCCCGATCGCTCGATCTGGTCGAACGCGGCTTGCTCGGTCTGTTTCACATCGGCGGAGGCACGCCCATCAGTTGGTTCGATTGGGCGCGAATGATCTTCCAGGCGGCCGGCGTGCAGGCGGTGCTGCGGCCCACCGATGAGCGGGAGTACCGGACCGCCGCCCGGCGCCCGAAGTTCTCCGCGCTCTCGAATGCCAAAATCGAGCGTTTGGGTCTGAGCCCGATGCCGCCCCTCGAGGACGCCCTGCGCAGCTACATGACCCTGCGCCGGGCGGCGCTGGCCAGCGGCGCCGCCGCAGAACGCAAATGATCCCGCACAAATCGCACCCGTCGCGTCCACACGAAGTCAGCAGAACCGGCCCAGGAGGTCCTCATGGCGAAAGTCACGGTTCATTACGCGGAGTACTTCAGGCAGACCATGCAGCGATTGCGCGAAGACGGTCTGTTGCTGGTCACGGCCGATCGCGAAGGCAAGCCGAACGTGATGACGATCGGCTGGGGCACGATCGGCTCCATCTGGGGGCGACCCGTCTTCGTTGTCCTCGTACGGCCGTCACGCTTCAGTTACAGCCGTCTGGAGGAGAACCCTGACTTCACAGTCAACGTGCCTTCGGCCGAGCTGGCCGCGGCCACCGCACATTGCGGTAAGGTCTCTGGCCGCGACCGCGACAAGTTCCGCGAAACGGGCCTGACCGCAGCACCGGCACGTCAGGTCCGCGCGCCGATCATTCAGGAATGCGTCGTGCACTACGAGTGCCGCACCATCCACCGCAATGACCTCGCCCCCTCCACGCTAGCTCAGACGATCCTCGACGAGTACTATCCGCGGGACGACTTTCACCGCATCTACTTCGGCGAGATCCTGGCGTGCTATGCGGAGGAAGATGCCAGTGAGCGTCTGCGCGTTCGAGGGGGCCCGTTGACGGGCTTGCCCTGAAAAGCGGGGCCGCGGAACGGCACTCGTCCCGATTGGCCAATCCTGCCGGGAGAGGCCGCTCCTCCGGCACAAGGGCGTGCGACGCTCCCCGCTCAGCCCGTGCGAAGCGCGCTAGCGGGATCGCCCTCCTGCTGCGCGCCCGGGAATCTTCCACGGCCTCTCGGACGGACGGAGCCGGCGCCGGATGGGCCGTGCCCCCCTGGAGAGCGGACTCGGAGCCGCAACCGGGCTTGCGCGAGATCCCTGGCAGCCGTCTCATCGCAGCACGGGGCGAGCCCCACGCGACCCCCGGGCGGAGGGGTGCGCTCGGCGAACTACGGCTGCTGCCCGGCGGCCAGGGCGTAGTATCCCTTGCGCGCCTGCACCCGCAAGTCCTTGTTCCTAGTCCGAATCTCGATGCGGCGGAACTTGCCGTCGCGCGCCGGGTTCGAGGGCGTGTAACCGAGAGAGTACTGGCTGCGCAGCTCCTGCTCGATCTCGTCGAAAATGGCCTCGAGCGTCCTGCTGCGGCTCACCCGAAAAAGGCGCCCACCGGTTTCCTCGGACATGGTCTTCAGCTCGCGGTCCCCCGGACTGACCCAGAAGCCGCGGTACGCTCCGGGATCGAAGAAATGCACGCTGTAGATGATCGCATCTGCCTTGTGGGCGGCCTCTATCGCATCGGCCAGTTTGACGCGGCTCCCCATGTCCACTCCGTCGGTGACGAGGACCAGAGCCTTGCGTCCGACCTCACGGGCCAGCTTCTCCTGCGCCGCCAGATACACGGCGTCGAAGAGCACTGTGCCGCGGGGCTTCGCCACCGTCGGCACCGGACCGGGATAGAGCCCAGTGGGATCGGCCCGAACCCGCAACCGCTCGAGGGCTGCGCGGAGCAGGCGCTGCGAGTTGGTCAGATCCTGCTCGAGCTGCACGTCGGGCCCGAAGCTGATGAGGAAGGCCAGATCCTGCCGGCGGAGCACTCGCGCGAAGAACTGCTCGGCCGCGCGCTTTTCGGCTTCGATGAGTCGCTCCTGACTGCGGCTGACGTCCACCAGCAAGCCCAGCGTGAGAGGCAGGTTGCTTTCGCGGCTGAAGTAGCGAATCTGCTGCCTCTTGCCGTCCTCGTAGAGCTCGAAGTCCTCCTTGGCCAGCTCGCTGACCAGGCGGCCCTTGCTGTCGCGCACGGTGCAATAGACATTGACGACGTCCACATCCACCCTGATTGCCGGCTCCTGTGGGAGCCGGGCGGGCGAGGGCCGCTCATGCGCGGCCGCAATCACGAGGGCGGTCAATGTGGCAGCCAGCGGCCCGACTCGCATAGCATGGTACTGCTGAAGGGAAGGACGCGGAGCAGATTGCCCGCGTTTCGGGGCTTGCTGCATGCGTCAGGCAATCCGGCATCTGAAGTCGGCCGATCCGGTGATGGCCCGGCTCATCGAGCAGGTCGGTCCTTACCGCATCGAGTATTCTCCGCCGGACTACCAGACGCTGGCGAAGGCCATCGTTCTGCAACAACTGAGCGGGAAAGCGGCCGCAGCCATTTTCCGGCGGCTCCTGGTTGCGGCCGGCGACGGAAAGCTTACGCCCGGGCGCGTGCTGGACATGGACCCTGGCGAACTGCGCCTGCTCGGACTGTCCCGGCAGAAGATCGCCTACCTGCGCGGCCTCGCGCAGCGGGTCGTGTCCGGCGAATTGGATTTCAAGGCGCTCGAGCGCGCTCCCGACGCAGAAGTGCTCCGGCAGTTGACCTCCATCAGGGGGATCGGGGTGTGGACAGCGCAGATGTTCCTGATTTTCGCCTTGCGGCGGCCGGACGTGATGCCTTCGCAGGATCTGGGCATCCGCGTGGCCGTGCAGAAGGCGTATGGGCTTGCCCGGCTCCCAGGAGTGCGCGAAGTGGACGCGATGGCGGAGCGCTGGAAGCCGTACCGCAGCGTAGCCTCCTGGTACCTCTGGCGCAGTCTGGAGGACCAAGCCGGGCTGTGAGGCGGCATCTCGCCGCTCGCTCTGCCCCGCGCACGGGGCCGGCCGGCCGCCGTCATTGCGGCGCGATCTCGAACTTCCTGAA
>JANXAE010000209.1 GCA_025062235.1 Bryobacteraceae bacterium | reverse complement strand
CTCACGCTGTAGTAGTCGCGATAGATGGGATTCTGGCAGAGCAGCCTGCGCTCCTCGGTCACCATGAGGAACAGCAGGCGGTAGATCAAGCGCAGGAGTTGCTGGTAGAGGCCCGAAGCCCTGAGCTCGCCACGCTGGATCTTGGCCCGGAGTTCGGCGTTGCGCGAGTGGTTGAGCAGGCCGTTGGCCAGAAGCTGGATGGCTTGCTCGACGCCGTCGCGGAGCTTTTCGCGGACGCGCCCGCCTTGCTCCTCGGTCTGCCTGTACCATCGCTCGAGCCAGCACTTTGCGGGGTCCTCGCTGGCGCGAGGGAGGCGGCTGCGGTGAGCGATGCGGTATAAGAGGGCGAAGTCGGCGAAGTGCTCGCCCTCGAACATGGTCCGTAGGTCGAACTCCAGGTAGGCCTGGCGGCGGATGAGTTTGGAATCGCGCAGAATGCGCAGGGTAAGGCCATTGGTGACCAGACCCCAGAGATGCTCGGTACGGTTCAGGTACTCCTGAACGAGGGAGTGGGGGGGCAGGCGGGGCCGGCCGGATTCGGGCCGTTTGTCGAGGGATTGTCGCGCGCCGACGACGTGCACGGGTGGGGAGGGATTGGCCGGGTCGGCGCGATGGGAGATGGCATAGCTTTGGCCGTCCACCTCCTCGGCGCGCTCCTGGCGCGCCAGCTCGTAGCCGAGTAGGCCGAGCAGGGGTCCAATCCACTGGTTGCGGGTGAGCGTAACGGCGGTTTCGCCAGCCGGTAAGCCTTCCAGCCGCCGGCGGAAAGTCATCCAGTAGCCGCGGGCGTCGGACCAGGCCGCCGCGATCTCGTCGAACAGGCGCGCTTTCTCCGGCAGGCCGAAATCGCGGGGACGCTGGCCGTCGGCCACGCCTTCGGCGATGTCGTCAACTAGTTCGGCGGCGAGCATGCCGCCCACCAAGTTCAGCGAAGGGTACTTCGTGCTCATCGGCGCACCCCTTGGGGAATGGGCAGCAGCACCAAAACGCCGAGCAAATCCGGCGGGAAGTGGCGGGCCACCGTGAGGCCGCGGCGGGCCAGTTGAACCGCAGCACGGACGCGGCGATGAGCCTGTTCCAGGCGCCGGGCCCGCTGCACGATGAGGGGATCCAGGGCGCTGCGGACGCTGTCCCAAGCGGCGAGGAACTCCTGCACGCATTCCCGGCGCTCCTGCTCGGAGACATTGGCTTCGGCGCGAGCCTGTTCGAGCAGCCGCAAAGCCTCGTCGTCGGCAAGCCAGGCGGGTTGCGGGCCAGGCGCGCCGACGAAGCCGAAGCAACGGACTTCCTCGGCGAGCAGGTCGGCTGCGCCAGGCGTCTTCAGGGTATAACGCAGCCGGCAGAGCAACAAGTGAGTGCGGCGCTGGACGGACGTGGTGCGGATGACGCCGCAGCGCCGAGCCACCGCTCTGTCCGGGTTGACCATGGCTTCCTCGGTGAGCCACTGGGCAAGGGACTGCACGAAGGGGTGGTTGCGGTCCAGCGCCTCTGCGCCCTCGGGCGGGGGTGATTGGAAGCAGACCCGCCAGGCGTCGTTTTTTGGGACGGCTGCGCGCACGAATTCGGGCAGTTGCTCGAAGCCGGAGAGTTCCAACACGTCGGCGTTTAACTTGCGAACGCTGAGTTTCAAGCGCTGTGCGGCGTTTTCTAGGAAGCGCCGGGCGGCGTTCGGGTCCAAACGGACGGGATCCGTTTCCGCGAGCTCGCGTTCCACTTCCTCGGGCTTGATGGCGTGTTGGGCGAAGCGGCTGCGGCTGACTTTTTCCTGCTCGGCGGCGCGGGTCCACTTCTCGTGCACCCCCATCACTTCGGGGAGTTCGAACAGGCGGAATTGGCGGGCTTCCGGCGTAGCGAAGAGGCGGTTCAGGACAGCTTCCATGATGGTCTCGCTATCCTCGGGGACGGGGACGCGGATGCCGAGGGTGCAGTAGATTTCGCGCGCCTT
>JANXAE010000208.1 GCA_025062235.1 Bryobacteraceae bacterium | reverse complement strand
AAGACAGAACCGCCCAACGTACAACAGTTGGTGTCCTTCACCGATTGAGCGCCATGTGGGCCTGTCGGACCTGAAGAAAAGAAAAATGGAAGAGGCTGTCCGCGTACCCGATCGCATCACAATCTCTGGCGCTGTCGAAGGAGACCTGGACGCCGCAGTTCCGCGGCGTCTTCTCAGAAGCGTCGGAGCAGTGCCGGGCACAATCTACGGAAGAAGGGTCAAATCCCATTTGTTAGACAAACTGGCGGCCTATAACCAGGCAGCACGCTTTCAGCCATGGGTTGTCCTGCTGGACCTGGACCAAGATGCCGCATGTGCACCCCAAATATTACCCCGTTGGCTGCCCACGCCGGCGCCGCAGATGTGCCTGCGGGTGGCCGTCCGCGCAGTGGACGCCTGGCTGCTGGCTGATGCAGAACGGCTGGCACGCTTTCTGCATATCCCGAGACAGCACATCCCAGGACATCCCGACGCGATCGACCGTCCCGAGCAATGCACGGTGAGCCTGGCACGGCAATCACGCTCGTCCGCCATTCGAGAAGACATAGTGCCCCGTCCAGAAAGTGGACGGGACGTCGGACCGGCGTATACGGCGCGTATGATCGAGTTCGTCCAAGACGAGACCACCGGTTGGTGGCCCGAAGTGGCCGCTCAGGCATCCGAGAGCCTGGCACGTTGTCTGCGGCGTCTGCGCCAGTTGATCCAAGAAAGAAGGTGAGTCAACCATGCCCATCCCGGCCCACTGCCCGCGTCTCATCGAAATCGCGCTGCCCATCCGCGAAATCTCCGCCGAGAGCGTGCGCGATAAATCGCTGCGCCATGGCCACATCTCGACCCTGCACCTGTGGTGGGCGCGCCGCCCCCTGGCCGCCTGCCGCGCCATCGTCTTCGCCTCGCTGGTGCCCGACCCGGATGACCCAGCCTGCCCACCCGCCTTCCGCGCCGCGGTGACCCACTTGCTCCAGGAGGAGCTGCCCGACATCCTCAAGCACTACACCCTCGGGCGCAAAATGGGATATGACCCCGACCCCTACCGCCCCTATGAGGGCATCCCGGACACGCCGCGCAACCGCCTGCTGACCTTCATCGCCAAGTGGTCGCCGCAGTGGTTGGCCTTCGAGCGCGGCCAGGACGGCAGGCAGCCGCCCCCAGCGGAGATGCTGGACGACCGCTGCCTGGTCAAGTGGGAGACGAGCGACCCGGCGAACCCGCAGGGCCGCGCGGTGTTGCGCATTGCCCGCGCGCTCATCTACGCCGCCTACGACGGCCGGGCCCCGCGCGTCCTCGACCCCTTTGCCGGCGGCGGCGCCATCCCCTTGGAGGCCATCCGTCTGGGCTGCCAGGCGATTGCCAACGACTACAACCCGGTGGCCTATCTCATCCTGCGCGCCACCTGCGAGTTCCCCCAGAAATATGGGTTGCCGGTGGCGGCCGCGGACGGCGAGGGGAGGCAAGCCTCCTTCCTGCCCGCCGCCACGGCGCCCCGGACTGAGAACCGCCTGGTGCGCGACGTGACCTACTGGGCGGGCTGGATCCTGGAGCGCGCCCGTATGCGCATCGGCCACCTCTACCCGCCCGGCCGGGATGGCCACCCCGTGGTCGGCTATCTGTGGGCGCGCACCGCGCCCTGCGCCAACCCCGCCTGCCGCGCCGAGATCCCCCTGCTGCGCAGCCTGCTGATCTGCAACAAGCCCGCTAAGAAGGTGGCGCTCACCATGCACCTGCAGGGCAAGGAGGTCACCTTCGGCCTCGCGCGCGACGGGGCGATCACCCGCACCGAAGGCACAGCCCTGGAGAAGGCCGCCCGATGTCCCGTTTGTGGACAGCTGACCCCGATCGAAAACATTAAGCGGGTCAGCTTCGAAGGTGCTCTTGGAGAACGCATGGTAGCTGTCATCACCGATACGCCGGCCGGAAAGGGCTACCGTCCAGTGGAGGACATTGACCTACGTGCTTTCGAAGAGGCACGCGAGCTA
>JANXAE010000207.1 GCA_025062235.1 Bryobacteraceae bacterium | reverse complement strand
CTGCACGATGCGGCCGTACTTGCGGGCGGCCTCCACCATCTTGCGGCCTTCCCAGACGTTGTGGCTGGCGGGTTTCTCGACGTAGACATCCTTGCCCGCCTGGCAGGCCCAGATGGTCTGCAAGGCGTGCCAGTGGTTGGGAGTGGCGAGCGAAACGACGTCCACTTCGCGATCCTCGAGCAACTTGCGGAAGTCACGGTAGACACGCGGCTTGGAACCCTGGACCTTTTCGGCGAGGGCGACGGCCCGCTCCGATTGCGCATCGTCAATGTCGCAGATGGCGACGACGCGCGCCCGCTGGCGGGAGCCGAAGATCGAGATATGGTCGCGGCCGCGGCCACGCACGCCCACCACGGCGACGTTGACGCGGTCATTGGCGCCCAGCACGGGCGCTCCGGCGGTTGCGATGAGGAAGCTCCTGCGGTCCATGGCCTCAACCTGCTTCGGATTCCAATCATCGCACGCCCGGCGAGGTGCGTGTTAGAATGCGCGCGCTATGACGCGCAAGGAATTCCTGCGAGCGGCGGCGGCCGGGCCGGCCCTGCTCACGCAAGCGGGCAAGCGGCGTGGCTTGGTGCTCATCCTCAGCGACGATCATCGCCACGACTTCATGAGCTGCGCCGGGCACCCCTTCGTCCGGACGCCGAACCTGGATCGCTTGGCCCGCGGCGGCGTTCGCTTCCGCAACGCGTTCGTCACCACCTCGCTATGCTCGCCCTCGCGGGCCTCGATCCTGACGGGGCTCTACGCGCACGCGCACGGCGTGACGGACAACGTGACGCCGCTCCCTGCCCATCTGCTCACCTTCCCGCAGATCCTGCAGAGGCACGGCTACCGGACCGGTTATATCGGCAAATGGCACATGGGCGGCGACTCGGACGATCCGCGGCCAGGCTTCGACCGCTGGGTGAGCTTTCGCGGGCAGGGCGTTTACCGGGACCCCGTGCTGAACTTCGACGGGCAGCGGCGGCAGGTGCGGGGCTACATCACGGACATTCTGACGGAGGAAGCTGTCCGATTCCTTCGCGAATCGCGGGGAAGGCCCTTCCTGCTCTGTCTGGGCCACAAAGCGGTGCACCACGAGTTCCTGCCGGCCGACAGGCACAAGCATCTGTATTCCGATGTGCCGCTGCCCTATCCGAAGTCCATGGCGAACACCGAGGAGAATTACCGTGGCAAGCCCGAATGGGTCCGCAAGCAGCGCAATTCCTGGCACGGCGTGGACGGGATGTACAACCGCCAGATCCCCTTCGATCGCTTCTACCGCGACTATTGCCGCACGCTGGCGGCGCTGGACGAAAGCGTGGGGCAGATCCTGGATGCGCTCGAGGAAGCCGACCTCCTGAACGACACGCTGCTCGTTTACACGAGCGACAACGGCTTCCTGTTCGGCGAACACGGGCTGATTGACAAGCGCGCCATGTACGAGCCCTCGATCCGGGTTCCCATGATCGCGCACTGCCCGGACTTGTTTCCCGGCGGCCGCGAAGTGGACGGCATGGCGCTGAACCTGGACATCTGCCCCACGATGCTGGAGGCCGCAGGCGCCGGGGTTCCGGCAGGGTTGCACGGCCGCTCGCTCCTGCCCCTGTTGCGGGGAGCGCCCGAGTGGCGCACGGAGTTCGTTTACGAGTACTACTGGGAACGGGATTTCCCGCAGACGCCCACCGTGATCGGCCTGCGCACGGAGCGTTACAGTTTCATGCAGTACCACGGCATCTGGGATCTGGACGAGCTGTACGAGATCCGGAAAGATCCCGACCAGATGCACAACCTGCTCGGCGAGGTGCGGATCACGACGGAAGCTGGCCGGCTGTTCAACCGCATTCGCGATCCCGAGCTGAAGAAGCTGGTGGCGAACCTGCAAGAGCGGCTCTGGAGAACGCTGGCCGAGACGGGCGGCCGGCGCGAGCCCACCAGGGAGGCCGAGCACGCGGGCCGGCCGCCGCTACTGCGGGGGCGCCGCGGACAGGTAACGGCCCCAGCCCCCCCCGAGAACCATAACGTCGCGCGGCTCCGTTGCGG
>JANXAE010000206.1 GCA_025062235.1 Bryobacteraceae bacterium | reverse complement strand
CCTGGCCTGACCATCACGCCCGACCTGAACGCCGTCCGTCCGGCGCCGGGGGCGGTCCAACCGCGGCGCTATTACCAGCCTTACGCGAATATCTGGGTCAACAATTCGCCGCTTTTCCAGAGCAACCTCAACACGCTGCAAATCGGGGCCCAGAAGCGCCTGAGCCACGGCTGGTTGCTCAACGCCGAGTACCAGTATGTGCGAGTGCTGGGAACGGAAGGTTTCCTGGATCAGTTCAAGTGGAACGACTCCCGCGGAAACATGAACGGGATCCGCACGCACGTGCTGGTCACCAGCTACTCCTACGAACTCCCCTTCGGCCGGGGCAAGGCGATTTTGGGCGAGGCCAGGGGGCTGTTGAACGTGCTGGTCTCCGGATGGGTGCTCTCCGGCATCACCACGGTCATGAGTGGCGCGCCCTTCTCGGTGACCTGCACCACCGCAGTTCAGGGGTCGGTTTGCGGCAGACCCGATGTCATCGCCGGCGCCCCCCTCTATCCTGCGAAACGAACCATCGCGCGCTGGTTCAACCCCGACGCCTTCACGATGCCGCCCGACTTCATGTACGGCAACTCGGCCTACAACATGCTCTGGGGACCGGGTCAGCAGAACTGGGACACAAGCCTGGCGAAGAACACGGCGATTGGCGAGCGCGTGGCCCTGCAATTGCGCCTGGACGCGTTCAGCACGTTCAACACGCCTCAGTTCAGCAACCCCAACGCCAACATCAGCAATCGAGCCACCGTCGGTACGATCACCAGCGCCACCGGCAACCGTACCTTGCAGATCGGGGCGAAACTCCGTTTCTGACAGGTTGCCTCCCTGTCCGGGGCAGGGTGGCTACCAGCGCGGCCCCTTGCCCCGGCCCCGACTTTCCGTTCGGACAAGCCGAATGGGACTCCGGTGATCCAGCGATAGCTAAGATGGCGAAGGCGCCGTCATCGGTCGTGGCACGGGGCGGTGGCTCGCCTTGGATCCCTGAAGCGCTGGGGGGTTCCGGGTCGGTGGCGAGTCAGGAGCTGCGAAGGGGCTTGGCCCTACCCTTGACGCCCCTGCACGGGCGTGGCATGCCTTCCACGCGCAGGTGACCCCGGTTGGCTGGTGCGGCTTTCGGATCCCCTCCTGTCCCCTCCTGGCTTGGCTGTGTCCCGATCCCGCTGAAGAGACGGCGTCGGGACGGTTGCAGGACCGCGAGCGACAGCTCCCCTCTGGCGGTGCAGGGCTGACGCCCCGAGGGACGGTGAGGCAGGAAGGCGGTGGCTTCGCGAGCGAGCCCTGCTCCACCGCGCGCACGCTGCTGTCCGTGACGGGGACTCAGGTCCATCCCCTCGGATGAACCCCGCGTGACGGGCCCGCGCTGCGCTTCTGGTTCCGCCTTGGACAGCGGCTTCGGCGGCCTTCGCCATTGGCAGGGCTGGCCGTTGCGCCTTCTGGCTGGTTGTGTGTTCGATGGGTCGCTAGGCGGCCCGCAGCAAGCTGTGGTGCCGGCTGTAGCCGAAGTAGATGGCGTAGCCCATCGCCAGCCAGCCGATCAGCCGCATCCAATTAGGCCAACCGAGCCCGAGCATCATGGCCAAGCACGTGAGGATGCCCAAAATGGGCACCAGCGGGACCAGCGGCGTCCGGAAAGGCCGTGGCGCGGTCGGGTTGGTCCGGCGCATCACCAGGACGCCGGCGCAGACAATCACGAAGGCCAGCAGCGTGCCGATCGAAGTCATCTGCCCGACCAGGGAAATCGGCGCGAAGGCCGAGAAAAGGCTGACGAAGACCATCAGAATGAGGTTGGATTTCCACGGCGTCCGCCAACGCGGGTGCACCTCGCAGAAGACCTTCGGCAGCAGTCCGTCGCGCGCCATCGAAAAGAACACACGGGACTGGCCGAGAAGCATGACCAGGATCACGGAGGTCAACCCGGCGATGGTGGCCAGCTTGATGGAACCCTTCAGCCACTCGTAAGGCGTGGCGGCGATGGCGAGCGCCACCGGCGCGGCGTTGCCGCGGAACCGGGTGTAATGCTCGAGGCCGGTCATGACATAGGCGAAGAGCACGTAGAGGACCGTACAGATGGCCAGCGATCCGATGAT
>JANXAE010000205.1:1737-2102 GCA_025062235.1 Bryobacteraceae bacterium | reverse complement strand
GCGAAATGAACCTGTGCCTGCGCCCCTGTCAACAAGTCGTAACGGAGGAGGAATACCGGACCGAAATCGCGCGCGTTCTCGCTTTCCTTCGCTCGCAGGGGCGCTCGTTGCTGGAAACCCTGGTCGCGGCGCGGGACCGGCTCAGCCAGGAGTGCGATTTCGAGGAAGCGGCGCGCCAGCACAAGCGCATCCTGAAAATCGAGGAGACGCTGCGGATGCGCGGGGAGCTGGCCGCCGATCTCGAGCAGCTCCACGGCGTGGCTGTCACGCCGGCGGCTCAGCCCGGCGCCGTGTTGCTGTGGTTCCTGATCCGCGGTTGCTGGCAGCCGCCGCGACTGCTCGACTGCCGCCCGGAGTCGGCAGCA
>JANXAE010000205.1:0-1727 GCA_025062235.1 Bryobacteraceae bacterium | reverse complement strand
GGGGGGGGGCGGGCCGCCGCCGCGAGGGCGCGACCCCCGCCGGGTGGGGCCCGCTGCCAACCCCCTCTCGCGCCGCCGGCGCGCGCCCGCCCAACGCCTCGTTCCCTCCCCGGCCCCGCCGAAACGCCGCGAAGAGCACCTCGCCCTGCTGGCGCGCTGGTATTACTCCAGCCACCGCGACGGAGAGTGGATCGGATTCGACTCGCCGGACCAGATACCGTTCCGCCGTCTGGTCCGCGCCGTGTCCCGGGTCGCAGCGGCCCGCGAACCGGCCGCGGCTACATGGTCAGACGCAACCCGGTGACGAATTGGTGGTTGCGGAAGCCCTCGAACAGGTACAGAGGCTGCGTCAGTGCATACCAACGCCACTCGCCGTACCACTGGCCGTGACGGCCGAAGGGAATCACCAGCCGCCCGGCAGGCTGATAATAGCGAGCGGGCCGCGTTCCTGTCGAAGCCACCAGTGATCCGCCCAAATGCAGCCTCGGCTGCAAGGGGCCGCGCCCGGGCAATCCGACCTCTAGCAGCCCCGTGCCCGCATGACCGTCGTCACGGTAGGCCGACAATTCGCTGCGCCAGCTCGCCGGGTCCCGGAAGGAGAGCTCGGAGCGCAGCGTGAAGCGTGTGTACTCGGCCAGCAGGCTGATCCACTTGCCGCCGCCGGGAGTCCACTGCAAGCCCGCCGAGTTCTGGCGGCTCAAGAAATCGTAACCGATGCCCGGGGTGGGGTTCTGGTTGTTCAGGACACTGAAATTGGCCGTGATCAGCAGCGATGCATGCGCCTGGTACCGGGCGCGTACCCTGCCGCGTTGGTAGCGGTGGAGGCTGGTTCGGAAGTAGGAGCGATCGCCGGGGGAGGCTTCCAGATCGGCGTGGATCCGCAAGCGACGCCCGGCCAGGAGGCTACCGCCGGCCAGTCCGACGTGCCGGCGCAACTCGGGCTTGGGCGCGGGCGCGGGCAACAGCACCAAGGGAGCAGGCGTGGCTGCGTCGCCCCAGACATAACGGTGTCCGGCGCGCAACGTGAACCCGCGCAGGGGCTCGACCACGACCGCCAATTCCTGCTGGTGGTAGTTGAGCGCCAGTCTCTCCGCGGCCGCCAGCGTGCGCGCGTCCAGCGTCTGGTTGCCTGCCAGCAGGCGCTCCGCGAGCAGCGCCGAGCCCGCGTTGTGCAGCCGATCGGTAAGCCAGTGCTCGACGATGCGTACACGGCGCACGGGGCGCAGCTCTGCGGCAAAGCTGGCAGAAGTGTGCGGCTGCCGCGCCCTGGCCTCAGCCGACACCAGCTCGGCGCTGTAGAAACGCAACAGCGCGAAGCTGACGAAGTTGCCGGAATTGTTCTGTTCGTACCGCGTCTTGCTGTCCGGCTGGCTGAACTGGAACTGACCCGCCAGCTCGGCCCATGCCGCCGGGCGTAGGCGGAAAGAGCCGCGGGCGAAGCGGCTGGAGCCGCGCACGTCCAGAGACTGGTTGCCACGCTCCAGGAACAGCATTTGGCCGAGGATCGGCCGCGTCAGGTTGCCGGGATTGCGCTCGGGCAAGGTGTAGATCTGCTGGTCAATGTGCCAGCTGATGCCTCCCCCTTCCAGATGCAACTGCCAGCGTGGCCATTCCAGGCGAAGGCCGCCTCGCACGTTGTCGCTGTGATCGCGCAGCATGTGCGGCACCGGGTACTCGTTGGCCTCGAGCACGAAGGTGGTGACGCCCCGCCCGCGCGAGGCATTGCG
>JANXAE010000204.1 GCA_025062235.1 Bryobacteraceae bacterium | reverse complement strand
GGCGGATCGAGATCCGGTCGAGGCGGCGCGCGCGGGATTCCGTTCCTTGGGGATGGGTTTGGGTGCGACTCAAGCGGACCCGGCCACTTCCTCCCAGGTGACGATGCGGCGCTCGTAGATGGCGCGTGTGCCCATGATGGCCTGCAAGGTCGCGCGCAACGCCGAATGCGCGTCGTTGAGAGGCTTGCGGTTGCCGCTGCGAATGTTCTCCAGGAACGCAGCGAGCGACATGTAGTCGGCGCTCTTGTCCGCGTCGGCGACCTCGAGCTTGATCAAGCCCTTCTTGGTGCGAGGTTGCCAAGCCGCCGCAGGCAGGTCCACCGCACCCTCGCTGCCGAAAACCAGCTCGCGGATGCCCGTGAAGCCCGGCGGGTCGAAGTAGTGATGACTGAAGTTGACGCGCTGGCCGCCCGGGTATTCGAAGATCAGGCTGTAGTTGTCCATCACCGTGCGTCCGGGCGGTTCGTTGACGAACAGGTCGGTGCCGCCGGAGGCCAGGGCGCGGGCCGGGTGCGATCCGATGGCCCAGGTGAAGAGGTCGAGGATATGGATGCCCTGGTCAATGAGGATGTCGCCGCTCTTCGTTCTGTCGAAGTACCAGGGGATCTGGCGCGGCAGATCGCCTCCGTGGCGGATGCCGTGGCAGAGCAGGACGCGGCCTATACCGCCGCCGTGGATGAATTTCATGGCCGCGTTACGGCGCGGGTCGTGGCGCAACTGGAAGCCCACCTGGAAGATGCCTTTGGCCTGCTCGGCGGCGCGCACGATCATGCGGCAATCCTCGGGTGTCAAGGCGAGCGGTTTTTCGGCGTAAAGATGTTTGCCGACTTCGAGGATGGCGATGTTGACGTCGCGATGGGTGTAGTCAGGGGTGGCTTGGACGACGGCGTCAATGTCTTTCTGCTCGTCGAGCATCTTGCGGAAGTCGGTCCACACGCGGGCCGATCCGCCGGCCTGGCTGACGAGCTCCGCAGCTTTGGCCGCGCGTTCTTCCACGATGTCGCAGACGGCGACTACCTGAACGCCCGGGATCTGGAGCATGGTGCGCAGCAGGTAGGTGCCCCGATTCCCCGTGCCCACGAAGGCGATGCGGACGGTATGGGATGGTTGCCGGGAACGCAGCAGCGACGGTGCGGCCAGCGTTCCCGAAAGCGTCACCAAGCTCCGACGCGTGATGGTTGGTTCGTTCATGGGAGCCTCGCTCACCAGCGTATGGTACAGCAGGCAAGCTTCGGCGCGTAGAGCTCAGAGTCTTTCCACCGTGACCCGGGCGCGCAGGTTGGCGACACCGGCGGTGTAGCGGACGTCGGTGACGGTCACTGGGACCGCGTCATCGAGCCAGTCGTGCCAGACGCCGTCCGGATCGTGCGAAGCCGCCGTGATCGTGTATTCGCCCGGGCAGAGATCGCAACGGAAGTGGAAGCTTACGAGCACGGTCTCGCCCGCCGCGCAAGGGCCGAGCTGGATTCGTTCGAGTTCGGTGTTGGTGCCATAAACTTCCATGCCGACGCGCGTGCGGATCATGATGCCCACGACGGGTTCAGCGACCGCACGGTGGAAGCGTACCGCGACGCGCACGGCGACGTCTTCGCCGCTTGCCCAGACCATGGTGGGCTTGCCATCGGCGCCCAAGCTCTCAATGGCCACCAGCTCCGCGCGCCCGTCACCGCGGCGAAACGAAGGCGACAGGTGCGGGCTGATCGTCTCACCCCAAGCACGCAGGGTCTGCGCCACGTGCCGGCGCCAAGCCGGCAGGACTTCGCTCGGATGCCCGCGCATCGCGAGCCTGCCCTCGTGAATCCACCAGATTTCGTCCGAGAGGAGCTCGAGCAGCGGCTCTTCGTGCGAGGCCAGAAGCACGGTGGCGCCGTGACGCCGCAGCCTCTCGAGCCCTGTCACGGCGCGCGCGCGCACCAGCGCGTCGTGGCAGGCGAGCGCGTGATCGAGCAGGAGTGCCTCCACAGGAGCCAGATTCAGGGCATCGAGCGGCCCGAGGTAGCGACGGGAAGCCGGGGCGAGGATTTCACCGCGCGCTGGTTTCTCGAGGCCTGCTGCCAATCGCAGCAGGACGCGCACGCCGGAGCTGTCCTCGCCAACGAGGCCCACGAGCGCGCCCGCGGGTGCCGCCGCCGTGAACTCGATCAGCGGTGGGTGGTTCACATGGCGGAACTCGATGGGCATCCATGATAGTCTGCCACG
>JANXAE010000203.1 GCA_025062235.1 Bryobacteraceae bacterium | reverse complement strand
GGCGTTCTCGAATCCTACTGAAATCAGCGCCAGCGCGGGCCGCGTCGCATCCAGCCACTGCTCGCTCGTCGAGGTGCGTGCGCCGTGGTGTGCTACCTTCAAAACGTCGGCCCGCCCCACCCAACCTCGGCCGAGCAGCGCCGACTCGGCTTGCCTGCCGATATCGCCAGGCAGCAGGAAACGATGCCGTCCGTAGCGGAGGGCCAGAACCAGCGAGTCATCGTTGTGCGGCTCCGGTCCCGGCGAGTAGTCCGGGGCGGGGGCCAGCACTTCGAGCTCTGCCGAGCCGAAACGCTCTCTCCGGCCCGCCCGCACTCGCACGAGCCTCGTCCCGTACCGTGAGGCCAGCTCGCGCAACTGACGCCAGGCGGTGCTCTCGGGCATGGGACCGTGCCAGAGTTCGCGAGGGCGGAAGTTGGCGACCACGGCCGGAAGGCCGCCGATATGGTCCGCGTGCCCGTGAGTGGCGATGACGAGATCGAGTCGTCGGATGCCGCGGCGCCAGAGGTAGGGTGAAACCACATCTTCGCCGGGCTCCAGGCGGCGCGGGGACCCGAAGGCCGGCACGCCCGCTCCGTCGACCAACATGAGCCGTCCGTCCGGGCAGGCGATGAAGAGGCTCTCGGCTTGGCCGACATCCAGCATCGCGAGCTCGAGGACGCCGCGCTCGATGGCAGGCGCGGACGGATACGCGACGAGCAGTGCGGTCAGCGCGATCGAGGCCATGAGTGGCGGGATCGAGGCCTTGCCCGGCTTGCGTGCTGCCCATGCCGCCCACAGCACCGCGGTGATCAGTCCTGCGGCCAGCCAAAACGGGGGATCAGGGATCCGCCAGCTCGGCTCCCGTTCGGCGTGCCACTCGACGACCTTTTGCGCGGTCTGTACCATCCAGGCGGCGGCGCCGACCAGCGGCGCCCATCCCGTGGCCGCCGCCGCGAATCCTACCGGCACAGCGGCCGAAGCCAACGGCCCGGTGAGTAGGTTTGCCGAGAGGCCGGTGATGGCAAGCCGGTGGAAGTGGCACACCATCGGCAACGCCAAACCGATTTGCACGGCCAGCGAGACCACAGCCAGCTCGAAGGCGAAGATGGCCCCGCGCAACGGCCAGGCGACGAATGGGATCGCGTGGCGCCGGGCGCAGCCGGTCCACAGGGCCAACGTCTCGGCAATCAGGCGCAGCTCCACGCGCCAACGCGCCACCGCGGGCGGGAGCCCGGGATCGCGGTCCTGTTCGTCCAGTCCGCGCAACGCCGCAGCGATGGGCCCGGAACTTCTCTCCAGCAGCGGGAGCGCCAGCGCTCCGATCGCCGCCACGGCCAGGAAAGAGAGTTGGAAACTGGCCTCGAAGAGTTGGTGGGGATCGAGCGTCAGGAAGACGAAAGCCACGGCCGAAAGCAGATTGATCAGCCGTAGCCTTCGGTACAGCAGGCGTCCGGCGACGAAGAGCGTGAATCCTGCGGCCGCGCGCACGACGGGTGCATCGCCACCGGTGACGAGTGCATAGGCCCAGGCGGTAGCGGTCGTCAGCGCCAGGGCTGCGCTTTCCGGCACCAAGCACAGTCGCAGCAGGAAGAGGAACACGAGCGCCAGCACGGTGATCTGCACGCCCGAGACAACGAGGGCGTGATAGGTTCCAGTGCGCCTCCATGACTCCACCCAGGCCCGCTCCAGCGCGCCCTCGGATCCGATGAGCATTGCTTCGAGCAGAGCCGCGGCCTGCCCGTGATCGGCAAAGAGGTGGCGGATGCGCCTCGAGGCCTCTGTCCGGATTTCGAGGATGGCGCGGCGCCACGCCGAGCCGCACTCTCCCGGCAGCGTCCGGATCACGGACTTCGGCGCCACCGTCACCGTCCAGTAGACCTCACGTCGGGCCATGTACCCGGCGTAGTCGAATGCACCCGGGTTCCCGAAATTGCGCACCGATCTGGCCCGCCCTTCGAACTCGACGCGGCGTCCGTAACGCAACGCATCCAGCGGCTGGGCCGCTGGGTTGTAAAGCGTCACGCGCGCACGTGCTCCGGGCTCCAGTTCCAGGATGAACGAGGCCCTCCCGCCCGAGAGCTCCGGCGGGTCCACCACACATCCCGTAAATGTCAGTAGCTCACGCGGCGCTGCGTCCAGCTGAGGCGCCGCCTTCGAGGGACGCGAGGCGTCGCGGAGAGCCCCCGCCAAGGCAATCGTGGCCAGACTGGCCAATGCAGCCGCTCGGCGACAACCAAGCAGCAAGGCCAGCGTTCCGAGCGCGAGCAGC
>JANXAE010000202.1 GCA_025062235.1 Bryobacteraceae bacterium | reverse complement strand
TGCGCGGCGATTTCGGCTCCTTGATCGAGACGCTGGCCTTGCCGGCGGGCTGCTCCACTGAACGCCGAATTTGGAGGACTCCGGCCGTCCAGTCAACATCGCGCCACTGGAGCGCGAGAATTTCGCCACGGCGCAGGCCGCAGGCGAGCGCGAGCAGGATGGGGATGTACAGGCGGGTTCCGCGGGCCGCGTCCAACAGCAACGCAGCTTGGTGTTCATCAAGCGGCTGGATTTCGGGCTTCTTCGCGCTGGGCGGCTCGACGGCGTCACAGACGTTGCGCGCCGCCAGGCCCCAGCGCACCGCCATCCTGAGGGCCTCGGAAAGAACGCGGTGAATGTGGACGACGGACTGTGGGGCCAGACCGCCAGGCCGCCCATCCCGCCGGGGCCCCTCGAGCGCGCGCGAGTAGAGCTGCTGGACGTGAAGCGGCTGGAGCCGGGCGAGCGGATGAGAGCCGATTTCAGGGATAATCCAGTGTTCGAGAAGCTGGTTATAGCGCACAAACGTGCGCGCACTGACGCGGGTACGGATGTACTCCCGCCATTTCTGCAAGAATTCCGCAACGCTGATTTTCCCTGGGGGAAGGAAATGTCCCGTCTCAATCTGGTGGATCAACTTCGCCAATTCTGCCTCGGCCTGTTTTTTGTTGCCGTGGAAAGTCAGCGAGCGGTAGCGCTTCTTGCCGCTTTGCGGATCAGTGCCCAGGAAGACGCGGAGCTCCCAGGAGCGGTTGCCGCGCTGGCGCATACTGCCTTTCATTTTTCACCTCCGCCCGAATAGTCCAGGCCGCCGGGGAACAGCAGCCGGCGGCGTGCCATCGCTGCGTCTCGCAGGAAATTCGAGACGTGAGTATAACGCCAACGGTTGAATGTTCGGTTCCACGCGCGCATGGCGTCTATGCCTTTCTCGCCCGCCGGCCTTGCGGACATGAAGGCGGCGAGCTGCAAGTGTTTTCTGGAGAGCTTACGAACCCGCGCTTTGAGGTATTTGCGCCGTGCATCGCGATATGCTCGCGCTAACTCCATCGGGGTTACCGCAGGGTCAATGACGATGTGAAACCGCGAGGCGGCTGGAATACGCTTAAAGTGCGGCTGCACAGTGATTGCGGTGATGCGCGGCGGTAACCCGGTGAGGATAGTGCGGCAGGCTTCGGCGGGGTTTATGCCATATTCTTCGGCCGCGAACTCGGAGAGCTGGCGTAGGTCATCTAGGACGCCACCAACGCGCACTGGGATTGCGGGGCCGGTTACTGGCGACTCCAGCAGAATGGGGCGAAGCGAGCGAAAGCTGCCTACGGGCTGCGGATCGTCCAATCCACGGACGATAAACTCGGCGATCCAGCTTGGCTCACCATCGCGCTGGGCCTGCTGCTGTAACCACGCCTCAAGCTCGTTTTCACGCAATAGGCGCCCACCGAGGTGTTTTTCTCGAAAGGCGACCGTGCTCTCAAGAATTCGCTGGGCGATGACTTGGGCCAGCGCCTGGCAGCGTTCGTCCGGCGGGAGACCGTTTTTGTCGCGCTGCGGGGATTGCGCACCGAAAGCGGCCCGCATCTGGCGGATTTTTTCGACAAGGGCGTCCAAAGCTAAGCGGCCGCAACGCAACTCAGTCAGGAAGCCTTGTGTGTCGAGAAAGCGCCATTCGCCTTCACTGAGGGGCAGGTTGAGCCGGCGGTTGATCGCCACGCGTAATTCTAGATTCGTTATCATTTTAAACTATCTTACACCGAGTATGGCACAATTAGGCTGTGAAGTCAACAACACATCACAATGTCACAGAGAAGCAGGCCTTGCGGCTCTACCCCGAGGTCGCGACACTCCTGGGCCTTGGGCGCACCGCTGTCTATCAGGCGGCCCGGCGCGGTGAGATCCCAACAATCAAGATCGGCAAGCTCCGCTTGGTACCCCGAAAAGCGCTGGAGCGCCTGCTGGACGTGGGCGAGCCTCCGGCAGCGACGGGGGGGGCGGATGCCCGCTGACCGGGCCACAACGGCAACCTGGCGCGCCGCCGCCCGGGCGCTCGGCATCCCGCTCTCTGTCCTGCGGCGGCTGCGGCCGCCGGAGCTTGAGCGCCTGCTCTGCCGGGCGCGCCGGCGGGCCGAGCGGGACTGGCATCTGGCCAGCCTGCGGATTGATGCGCTCGTTGCGCTGGGCGATCTGCTACGGGAGGGGCGGCGATGACAGACCTGGACCATCTGCCGCTCGCGGAAGCCGCCCTCTGGTACGTCTCGCGTGGCATACCGGTCTTCCCATGCCGGCCGCGCGGG
>JANXAE010000201.1 GCA_025062235.1 Bryobacteraceae bacterium | reverse complement strand
CGGGCGGAAGGCCTTCCTGGAAAGACTGTTGGTGCCGTCCCTGCGCGCCAAGATCAAGGCCGAGGTCGTGCGACGGATCCTGGAGGATCGCGGCGGCGGGCATCCCAAGAACGTGGTTTTGGCGAACTGCGCCTTCGATCCAGCGCTGGCCGGCCGCAATCTGGCCGAGGTCACCGAACAGCGCGGCCGCCAGCCCACGGTCGAGAACGCTGCGGACGTGCTGCTCGAACTCGAGCAGAGCGGGGGGTGCCAAGCCGTCTACCACGCCATCTCGGAAGACGACGTCGAGCGCATCCTCCGCTCGCCCTACACGATGATCGCCTCCGATGGCGAGATTCCCGCGTTCGGGGAGGGCGCGCCGCATCCGCGCAGCTACGGGACCTTCGCCCGTGTGCTGGCCCGATACGTGCGCGAGCGGCGCGTGCTCTCGCTCGAGGAAGCCGTTCGCAAGATGACGTCGCTTCCGGCAGCACGCCTCGGCTTGGGCGAGCGCGGCCTCCTGCGGCCCGGTATGTACGCCGACGTGGTCGTTTTCGATCCCTCGAGGGTCTTGGACCGCGCCACCTTCGCCCAACCCCACCAGTACGCTGAGGGTTTCCGCCATGTGCTGGTGAACGGCCGACCCGTGTTGCTGGATGGCAGGATGACAGGCGAGCGGCCCGGCCGCGTGCTTTACGGCCCTGCGCGTCGCTCCCCTGCGCAATGACGCAGGAGGCTCTGCGGTTTTCCCTTGGACCCGCCGGGCCACCGTTATAGTGTATTTCCCCTGGGAGGGTCAGTCCATGCAGTCGGCGGGCACAGCTGCCGTGTTCTTCGTGTGGGCCGTGGCGTCGCTGTGTCTGGCCGGGCAGGGGAAGGTGCCCGCCAAGACTGAGTCCCCCAGCGCCGGCCGCAGAAGCGTCGGCCACCGCCCCAGGGGTCTTTCTGGGACGAAGCGGGAAACCCATGGCCAGGACGCGCCTTTTTCTGGGCCAAATCGTGGGCGATCACGAAGTGGTTTGTGCGAGAGTGAGGCTCCCCTCCACGCTCCCTTCGGCGCTGGCTGACGAACAGGGTCGTTTCCAGTTCACGGGTTTTCCGCCCGGCGAGTACACGATCGCTTAGCTGACTGTGGGCGCGCCGCCGGTCGTTCCGGCGGTAATCAACATCAAGGCCTTTTTGGCCGTCAGGAAGTCCATCGCGCCGCTGCTGCGCAATTTCGAACTGGGCCCGAACGAGCCGTATCCGGAGCGGCCCGGGGGGCCGCGAGTTCACGCTCATGAAGGGCCACACGTTCATGTCCGAAGGTCCGAGCATGAAGATCTGCAACGCGACGGTGCGTCGGGGCCAAACCGGCCCCTATATGGAGATCCGTCGCGGCCTGATTTGGATCCGGAAGCTGGAGGGCGGCGCGCACATCCGCCTCGAGGCCTGGAGCTTTTGATGCGCACGACGCCATCGGGCGCGGTTGGGGAGCGCAGTAGAATAGGGGAGGGAATGCGCTCGCGCGCGTGGCTGCTGCCGCTGGTTTGGATGGCAACTGCCGGCGCGCACGCACAGATCATCGAGTTCGAATCGGGCGGTCTGCGCTACCTCACCGTCAGCAAGGGCGGCGTCACCGTCATGTTCGCTCACCTGCCCTCGACGGTCCGCCAGTACGCGATCATCCAGGCCGCGATCGCGAACGGCTCCTCCTCCACGCGCATCGTCCGCCCGGAGGACTTCAGTTATCGCCGCCCCGACGGCACGGTTCTGCCCGCCATGCCTGCGCGCGCGGTGATTGACGAACTGCTCGCGAGGGCCAGTCGCACCGACGTGATCCGCCTGGTCACCACTTACGAGGCAGGCTTGTTCGGCTTGCCGCGCTTCGTTTCGACCAATGGCTATCAGCAGCGCCGGCAGGCGGCGCTGGCCGAGGTTTCCTCGACGCGGATCAAGGCCGCCGCTGCGGCCTCTGCCATCGCCCTCGTCGAGACGCGGCTGCGGCCCGGCGACTCGACCGATGGCGCGGTGTTCTTCGCTACGCAAGGCAAACCGCTGGGTCCGGGAACGCTGATCGTCCGCTGCGGCCCTGACGTCTTCGAGTTCCCTTCCGACGGCGTGGTTCGCTGAGGCACTTCTCCGCGCTCTACCTCGGCGCAATGGCGCCGGTCCGTTCGCCACCCGGCCGGATCACTCCAGCGGCAGGGTGACGGGGTTGGAGGGTTTGCCGGCCGAGCGGGCGGTGAGGGTGAGGGGGCCTGGGGGCAGGTCGGCGGGCAGGCGCAGGCGGAGGGCGACGATGCCTGCCTG
>JANXAE010000200.1 GCA_025062235.1 Bryobacteraceae bacterium | reverse complement strand
GAAGGCGGAATCAAGCGGTGGTTGGGGATCCCGCAAAAATACTACAGTGAACAGGAAAGGCCGCTCAAGTGGCGCGACTGCCTGGAATACCGCAGCTGGTTCGCTCACATGGAAATGTACCCGTATTGCCTGATCGGACGGCTGCGCAGGGTGATCCCCTGGCTCGGCCGCAGGGCAGTGCGGAGACTCGACCATCAAATTCTCACCCGCCTGCCATGGCTGCGACATTGGGCTTCGGGCCTATTGATCTGCATTGAAGCCTAACAGCCTTTCGAAAAAACAAGTTCAGTCGTGCCCATCAAGGCATCCGGAGCGATACGTGCTCGATTCGTGGCTACGACTTCGACCGGCCCGAATCTCGAGCTACGTTTCGCTGTAACACCGCATTCCCACGGATCACCTGCTGCTGGCCATCCCGCCGCGCGTGGACGAGGGCCTGCGCGGCCTCTCGCGCAGCCTTGAGACCCTCTACGACCGCATCCGGCGGCCCTCCATCCAGCCAGAGCGCCTGCTGCGCGCCTTGCTGCTGCAACTGTCCTGCCCGATTCGGTGGGAGCGCCTACTGGCCCAGCAGACGGGCCGAAGCCGCTGCCGGGCCGATTCGTGGGCTTCAAGCAAGGAGAGAGGTCGCACCCCGTATCGAGCAACAACCGCCAGCGGCTGCTCGACGCAGCGGTGGCGGTGGGCTTCTGGCGGTAGCGAGCCAAGCCATAGCTGTGCGCCGAACACATCAGGGCGGAGGGCATGCCGATGGAGGCCTGGGCCAGCGAGAAGAGCTTCCGGCCCAAGGACGCCCCGCAGGGCGACCTTCCGGAAGTTCCGGGGCCAGCGCTGCTAGGAACGAGCCCACCAGTGCAGGACGGATTCTCAGGCTCGGCTGGATCGTAAGGGGGAAAGGGCAGGAGGTGCAGCTGACCCACTTGGGCCATGTGCCGGCGGAGAACCCTCAGGATCCGATCGTGCACGCCCGGGCCGTGGCCGAGGGCCGGGTCGGGGCGGAGCCGGCTTGCACTTGGCCTGTCGGCTGCAACAAGGGCAGGAGGGGAATGTCAGAATGGCGGCGGAGCGGGCGTACGATGGGCGGATCTGCTCCAGACGCCGCACCCACTGCGGTTGGCAGCGCGTGCCGCACAGAACGGGCGGGGCAGCGAGCGATCCCCGCACGAAGCGGCACGCCAGCTACCAGCGAATCCAGCAGCGTCGGACAGTGACCGAGAGAGCGTTTGCTTGGCTCGAGCGAGTGGCGGGGCTCGAGCCGGGGGGAGTTGGGGGCTGGCCAACCGGAACTGGCTGGTCCAGTTGGCCCCGGCGGTCTACCATCTGCGGTGCCTGCCCCAGTTCCAGGCACTCGCGGCGTGAGCTTCTGGCCTTACCCTGCGCAAGCGATGCACGTTGGGCCGCACAAAGCCATGGCGGGCCGCTCTGGCTGGAAGAGACACGCCTCCCGCACCGCGCGGCGCACCTTTCGTGCCAGGCCGCCTCGCTCATTCATCGGCCTCGAGGGTTCTCCTGAGAGGAGCGGCCAACGGTTGGCGGGGCGCTTGCGCGCCATCGGGGCGTGGCGCCAAGATAAACGCCGATGCGAGAGCAGGTTCCCACGCGCCGCGAATTCCTGGCCAGTTCGGCCGCTTCGATTTTCGTTCCGGGCCCCCGGCCCGGGGAGACGCAGCGTCCCAACATTCTCTGGTTGAGTGCGGAGGACCTCAGTCCGGACCTCGGCTGCTACGGCGATGCTTATGCGCACACGCCGAATTTGGATCGGCTGGCGAGCGAAGGCGCGCTTTACCGTCAAGCGTTCGCGACATACCCGGTCTGTGCGCCGAGCCGGTCCTCGATCATCACCGCGATGTGGCCGGCCTCGATCGGAACGCATCACATGCGCTCACAAGCCGTGCCGCCGCCGTTCGTCAAATGTTTCACCGAGTATCTTCGCGCGGCGGGCTACTACTGCACGAACAACGTCAAGACGGACTACAACTTTCCCGCGCCGCTGACAGCCTGGGACGATTGCTCGAACCGGGCGCACTATCGGAACCGGCGCAAGGGTCAACCGTTCTTCGCGGTATTCAACAACACCGTGACGCACGAGGGCCAGATCCGGGCTGAGCGGGAGGTCTTCGCCCGTCAGACGGCGCGACTGAAGCCCGAGGAGCGGCACGACCCGGCGAAGGCCGTGCTGCCGCCCTACTACCCTGATACGCCCGTCGTGCGTCGGGACTGGGCCAATTATTACGACCTGATCACTGCCCTCGATTATTGGGTCGGTGACTGGCTGATGCGGCTCGAACAGGAAGGATTGGCTGACAACACGGTGGTGTTTTTCTGGAGCGATCACGGTCGCGGCCTGCCACGAGCCAAGCGATGGCCGTACGATTCCGGCTGCCGCGTACCCCTGATCGTCCGCTGGCCGGGCC
>JANXAE010000001.1 GCA_025062235.1 Bryobacteraceae bacterium | reverse complement strand
GTGAACCGCTTCGCCGGCGAGCGACCATGAAGCACGTCATCGCGGGGACCGCCGGGCACATTGATCACGGCAAGACCGCGCTGGTTCGCGCCCTCACCGGCATTGACACCGACCGGCTCGAGGAGGAAAAGCGCCGCGGCATCTCGATTGACCTGGGTTTCGCGCATCTGGACCTGGGCCCCGAGCTCCGCATTGGCTTCGTGGACGTCCCTGGCCACGAGCGCTTCGTCAAGAACATGCTGGCCGGCGCCTGGGGCATTGACCTGGTCGTGTTGGTGGTGGCGGCCGATGAGTCCATCAAGCCGCAGACGCGGGAGCACTTCGATATCTGCCGCCTCCTCGGCATACAGCGGGGCCTGGTGGCGCTGACCAAGGCCGACCTCGTCGAAGCCGATCTGATCGAGCTGGTGAAGCTGGAGATCGAGGAATTCGTCAGAGGCTCGTTTCTCGAAGGCGCACCCGTGATCCCGGTCAGCGCAGCGACCGGTCAAGGGTTGGAGGAGCTGAAAACAGCGCTCCGAGCCGTGGCCGCAGCCACGCCGGAGAAGGACGCCAGCCGCCACTTCCGCCTTCCGGTGGACCGCTCCTTCACGTTGCGCGGTTTCGGCACCGTCGTAACCGGCACGTTGGTTTCCGGCGCGGTGAGGTGCGACGAAGAGGTCGAGGCGCACCCGCTCGGTCGGCGTCTCCGCGTGCGCGGCATCCAGGTCCACGGCGAGCCGGTGGAACGCGCACGGGCGGGCCAGAGGACGGCCTTGAACGTGGCGGGTGCGGAGCCGGCCGAACTGCCGCGCGGCACGGTCCTGACGGCACCCGGACTTTTCCGTCCCGTAACGCGGTTCGATTGCAGGCTCGAGCTGCTGGCGAGCGCCAAACCGCTCAAGGACCGCGCCCCGGTCCACTTCCATGCGGGTACGGCCGAGATCGAAGCGGAAGTGAGGCTCCTCGAACCGGCCTCGCGTTTGGAACCGGGCTCCTCCACTTGGGCGCGCCTCGTGCTCCGCGAACCGGCTTTGGTCTTGCCCGGCGACCGCTTCATCATCAGGATGTTCTCGCCGGTCGTTACGATCGGTGGGGGCACGGTCGTCGACATCGCACCGCGCCGATACCGGCATGGAGAACATCCCGGCACGAGGCTTGCGGTGTTGGCGAGCGGATCCATCCCGGAAAAGCTCAGCCTTCTGGTCGGCGAGACTCGGTACGGCAGTGGACTCGGCGAACTGGTGGCGCGCACGGGATTGTTGCCCCAGGAGATCGAGCAGGCCGCACCGGCCGCCAAGCTCGTGCTCTTGCAGCAGGCCGGCTCCTGGCTCGTTAGCCGACACGTGCTGGAGCTGGCGTCGGAGCGCCTCTGCGAAGCGCTAGCCGCTTATCACCGTGCGAACCCCTTGCGGGCCGGCATGCCCCGCGAAGAGGCCAGGAACCTGGTGCTTCCCGGCGCGCCCGCGTTCCTGTGGGATGAGGTCCTGGGGCGCACTGCTGGCGTGGTGGCGGAGGGCGATACGCTGCGACTGGCCACGCACAGCCTCACCTTGAGCGAGGAAGAACATCGAGCCCTCGAGACGATCGAAGCCTCGTTCAGGGTGGCAGGCTGGACTCCGCCCACAGCGGCTGAAGCGCTGGCGCGCGCCGGACTGGATGCCGCGCGGGCCCGGAGGCTGCTCGAGCTTCTTCTGCGCAAGGGCACGCTGGTGCGCCTCTCCGACGAGATGCTTTTCCACGCCGCGGCTTTGGCCGAACTGCGCGCACTCGTCAGCGCGCACAAAGGCGAGAGGTTCGACGTTGCGCGCTTCAAGCAGTGGACGGGGCTGTCACGGAAATACGCGATCCCGCTGCTCGAATACTTGGATCGCGAACGAGTGACTCGCCGCGACGGTGACCAGCGGATCGTGCTGTGACCGGCGGGAGCTCGCTGCGGGCGGTTAAACTGGGAACGAGGGCCTGCGGCCCTGCTTTCGGGGAGCCATGACGATGCGGCGTTGCGTGCTGTGCTGGATGTTCGCGGGTCTGTGCCTGGCAGGTCCTGCCCCCGAGGGAAGGACGTGGTCCGGCCCGATCCCCCCGCGCTTCGAGCCGGCTGCGAGCGGGTCCGGAGAGGCGCGCTTTCTCGGGCACTTCCCCGAATATCTGGCTGAGTTCAGACCGGCGGAGGTGCGGCTGCGGTTTAAGGACGGCGGAGCGCTGCGCATCCGATGGGAGGGCGGGCGCCGGGAGACGGCGGTCGAAGGAGAGGGCAGGGCTGCATCCCGCAGCGACTACTTTCTCGGTCGTGGCCCGGAGCAATGGCGGCTAGACGTGCCTGTTTACCGCGCCGTGCGCTATCGTGAGCTCTACCCGGGCATCGCCGCGCGTTTCTACGCCGCCGGGCCATCGCTCGAGTACGACCTGGAGATCGCGCCGGGCGCCGATCCGTCGACCGTGCGGCTGCGTTTCGAAGGCGCGGAGGGCGTGCGCATGACTCCGCAAGGCGATCTGGAGATCCGCGCGGGGCGTCACCGCCTGCTGCACAAGAAGCCCGTGGCATGGCAAACCGGAAGGCAACGCAGGGATCCTGTCCCCTGCCGCTACCGCCTGCTCGGAAACAACCGGGTCGGCATCGAGGTGGGGCCGTATGACGCCAGCCGCACGCTGGTAGTGGACCCGGTGCTCGTCTATGCCACCTACTTCGGCACGGTCACCAACGACACCATCATCGGCGTGCGGGTGGATGGGAAAGGCGCCGTCTACATCGCCGGCTACACCTCTTCCGGTGACTTCGCCGTGACCGCCGACGCAGCGCAGACCAGCGGCGCGGGCAAGCGCGACATCTTCGTCGCCCGACTGGATCTGAGCAAGGAAGGCCTCGACGCGCTCTCCTACTTCACGTATCTCGGGGGAAGCGAGGCCGATACGCCAAACGCCATCGAGGTGGACGCCGAGGGCAACGTCTATCTGACCGGCTGGACCCAATCCACCGACTTCCCGCTGGGCGGCAACGCCCCGCAGGTCAACCGTGCTGGCGACACCGGGCAGGACGCCTTTGTCGTCAAGCTGAACCCGGCGATTCCGGGGCCCTTCGCGTTGGTGTTCTCGACGTATCTGGGGGGCAGCGACAGCGACACGGGGTACGCTATCGCCTCCGATGCCGCCGGCAACATTTACGTGGCCGGCGTGACACGTTCGGAAGATTTCCCGGTGAAGGAGAAGGTGTTGCAACGAGGCCGCTGGGGCGATCAGGATGGCTTCATCGTCTGGTTGGATCCCAACGCCCCCGAACCCGGCGCGGTGATCCGTTATTCGAGCTACATCGGGGGAGAATACAACGACCAGGTCCGCGCGGTTGTCGCACTTGGCCCAGGGCTCGTGGCTGTCGCCGGGGAGACTTCCTCGCAGCTATACCACGTTTCGGGCGACGCCTTGCGTGCCTCCTACCAGCAGGGCGGCGACGTGTTCCTGACCGTGCTCGACATGAATCGGCCCGAGTACGACGCTCTCGTGTACTCGAGTTACTTGGGAGGCAGCGGCAGCGAGGCGCCGCGCCGGATGGTCAAAGGGCGCAACGGCGAGCTGGTGTTGACCGGCTATACGCTTTCGACCGACTTCCCCGTGACGCCGACCGCTCTCCAACCCGCACCGCGTCGCCCAGGCCAGGCCTTTGTCACCATCCTCGATCCTTCGCGCCCCGGCGAACAGGGCCTGCTGTACTCCACTTATTTCGGCGCCAGCGGCGGCGAGGTGGCCTACGATGTGGCGCTCGATAGCAAGGGCTGGATCTACCTGACAGGCTATACCCTCTCCCCGGACTTCCCGGTCACTCCCCAAGCCGCGCAGAAGGATTTCGGCGAGGGCGTGGAAGCCTTCTGCGCAATTTTCGATCCTGCCGTGGCTGGCCCGGCAGCGCTGAAGTACGCCACGTACCTGGGCCGGGCGGGCGTCAATGTGGGCTACGGCATCGCGGTGGGGCCCGACGGGACGATTTACGTTGCGGGTTCCTTGCAGGATCGGAATTTTCCGGTCTCCCCCGGAGCGTTGCAGCCGCGGCACGCCGGCGGCCTCGCCGATGGTTTCCTGGTTGCGCTCAAGCCCGGCGAAACGGGAGGGGGTGCCGGCGGTCAGAGGATCAACATGCAGTCGCCGTAAGAGTAGAAGCGGTAGCGCTGCTCGACGGCGTGTCGGTAGGCGGCCAGGGTGAAATCGCGACCCGCGAAGGCGCACACCAGCATGAGCAGGCTGCTCCGCGGCAGGTGGAAGTTGGTGAGCAGGGCGTGCGTGGCGCGGAACTCGAAGCCTGGGTAGATGAACAGGTCGGTTTCGCCGCGCATGGCGACCGGACCTCCCCGGCGGGCGGCAGTTTCGAGTACCCGCACGGAGGTGGTTCCCACGGCGACGATCCGCCGTGCGGCGCGCAACGTGGCGGCGTTTTCCTCGGTGATCTCGAACGGCTCCGAGTGCAGCTTCTGTTGTTCGATCGGGTCGGAGCGGACCGGTTGAAAGGTGCCCAGGCCCACGTGCAACGTGACCCAGGCGATCTGGGCGCCGGCCTGCCGGCAGCGTTCCAGAATCTCCGGGGTGAAGTGGAGGCCTGCCGTGGGCGCTGCCACGGATCCCGGGTGGCGCGCGTAGACGGTTTGGTAGCGCTCGCGGTCCACGGCGCCGTCGGGCCGGCGGATGTAAGGGGGCAAGGGCATGTGGCCGACCCGCTCGAGGGTCTCGTAAAGGTCACCCTTGCAGTGCAAGCGGACGGTGCGTTCTCCGTAAGGACCCCATCGCAGGATCTCCGCCTCGAGGTCTTCGCCGAAAAAGACGCGCTCGCCTGGCCGCATCTTGCGGCCCGGGTGAACCAGCGCTTGCCAGACGCAGGGATCCTCGGGGGAGGGGCGGAGCAGGAGGATTTCCACCTGGCCTTTCAGGTGTAGCTTGCGCGCGGGATTCTTTCTGCCCACGGGCAGCGCACGCACGCCTGCGCGGCGTCCCAGCAGGCGTGCGGGCAACACGCGCGAGTCGTTGAGCACCAAGCAATCGCCGGGGCCGAGAAATTCGGGAAGGTCGCGAAAGAAACGATCCTCCCAAGTCTGCCGCCTGCGATCCAGCACCAGCATCCGCGAGGCCGCACGGTCGGGCAGCGGCTCTTGTGCAATGAGCTCGGGAGGCAAGTGATAATCGAAGTCGGACAGGCGCATGTCAGAAACGTCGCCCGCCCCGATCCTGGGCATCGAAACCTCGTGCGACGAGACCGCCGCCGCGGTGGTCGCACGGGGCCAGACCATCTTGTCCTCGGTTGTCGCTTCCCAGCTCGGCACGCACTTTCCCTACGGCGGCGTGGTGCCGGAGCTGGCCTCGCGCGAGCACCTGAGAGCCATTGTACCCGTGGTGCGGCTGGCGTTGGAGCGCGCCGGCAAGCGTCTGGAGGAACTGGCCGCGGTGGCCGTCACGGCGGGACCGGGGCTGGCCGGCTCGTTGCTGGTAGGCACGACGTATGCCAAGGCGCTGTGCTTCGCCAAGGGCCTGCCGCTGGTCGCGGTGAATCATTTGGAAGGACACATTCACGCCGTGGTGCTGGAGGCCCGACGCGCGGGCCGGCCGATCGAGTACCCTGCGCTGGCCTTGGTGGTCTCGGGCGGGCACACGCACCTGTTCGAGTACGCGGAGGGCCCGCGCTATCGCCTGCTCGGGCGTACGCGCGACGACGCAGCCGGCGAGGCCTACGACAAGGTCGCGAAGCTCCTCGGCTTCGGCTATCCCGGGGGGCCGGTGATCGACCGCTTGGCCGCGTTCGGCGATCCCGAGGCGGTCCCCTTCACGCTCGCGCGCATGAAGGGAAACCCGCTGGACTTCAGCTTCAGCGGTCTGAAAACCGCCGTGCTGCGTTGGGTCGAGGCCCGCGATCTCGGTGCCGAGATCGCCGCCCGGCGCGCCTTGCTGGCGCGGACTCCGAAACCCTCCCTCGAGGAGTGGCTCGCCGTGACGCCGCAAGCGACACTGGATCTGCTGGCTTCTTTCCAGCGCACGGTGATCGAGGAGCTTCTCAGGCGGGTCTCCTCGGCGGCCGAGCAGATCGGCGCACGTTCCATCATCCTTTCCGGGGGCGTCGCGTCCAACCGCGGTTTGCGCGAGGAGGCGATGAGGCGCCCGCTGCCCTGTCCCGTTTTTTTCCCCTCTCCCGAGCTGGCCACCGACAACGCTGCCATGATTGCCGCGGCTGCTTGGCCCAAGCTCGAACGCGGCGAAACGGCGGATTTCTCCCTCAAGGCTGAGGCGAATCTCAAGCTGGCGTGAAAGAGGCTGAGAGTGGTTCTGAAGATGCGAATCAACCGGTGGCTGCGGCTGGGGAGCGCCCTTGCGATCGCGACTTCCGCCGTCGCCCAGCCCGTGCAGCTGAAGATCTACTCCGAGTTCCAACGTGTGGACCCCTTCGGCAGGATCGTGCGGGCCGACCGCGCGCCGCGACCGCGCGAGATCCTCTCGCCCGCGGTGCCGCGCAACGGCTATGCGTCATTCCACGTGGCGGTGACGGTGCCCGAAGGTCAGCCGTTCCGGCTCTTTTTCGGGCAGAACCCGGACGATGTCTTTCGCCTCACGCTGTACCGCGCACGATTCGTTCGCGTGGGCGAGGAGTGGGTTCCCGACGAACTGATCCGCGTGCTCGAGCCTTACGACAGCTTGGCGCACCCCGCCACCGATCCGATCCCCGGCCAAACCACCAGCGTTTTCTGGCTGGATGTCTGGACGCCGGCCCAGGCCCCCGTCCGCCGCGTGCGGCTTGAGGCGCAGCTCAACGTGGGCGATCACTGGGTGATCGCTCCCATGGAAGTGCGCATCCGGCCCGCACGGATTCCCGACCACGCGCCGCCGACCGGGACTCTGCCGCACGTGAGCGAGCCGGCGGACCGTGCCGCGTTGCGCCCGTGGCTGCGATACCTGTGCGGTCAAGCCGGGAGCCCTGCCACAGCCCCACTCTCTGTGCGCCGGATGATCCGAAGAAACGCGGCTCAGGATGTGGCCCTGGCGCAACAGCTCGAGCCGCGCCTCGGAAGCGTCGCGGTCCGTCAGCGTCTCTTCGAAATGTTTGGCGCACCCGACGAACAGGCTTGGTGCAGGGATCCGGCGGGTCCGGGTGGGCAAGGCGCCGAGTGGTACCTGCGCGTTCGCGACTACCTCCTGCGCGCCGCCGAGTGAGTCGCCCGCTGCACAGGGTGGTAAATTAGTCTCTGGAAGCGCTCCTCTCGACGACGGAGAGATGGCCGAGTGGTTGAAGGCGCACGCTTGGAAAGCGTGTATAGGGTAACCCCCTATCGAGGGTTCGAATCCCTCTCTCTCCGCCAGCCGCGATGATCCGTCCTTGGGACGTTGGCTTGGATGATGCGCCCGGCTCTTCGTGTCGCATAAATGCGAAAAACCGACACCAAGGGCGCGGCTCGCGAAACGCCAGAAAGCCGTCCGGTTGATCAAGAAAATCCGCCTGGCGCCCGGTCGGTGGCAGTTCGTGACCATGCCGGGTTCGGGGAACCGCTACCTCTGGGATGCGCGACATGGGGTGTAGTTCGTCGAGTGGTGGGAAGGGGCGCGCCGGCGTCTCTGGCAGTCCGTTGAAAAAGGGGCCCAGCGGGGGTTGGCGACCTTTCCGGTGCAGCTAGCTCCCGGGTTTTCGAGTTATGCGAGTCGCACGATGTCGCGCCGGAAGGGAGCCAGTCGGAGCTCTCTGCGACCTTGCGGGTCGCTCGGACCGCGGTCCTGTGCGAGGATGGAGCTTTTGGGTCCTGCAACTTGGGAGGTTGCCGCAGATTGCGACCCGCGGCGGCCAATTGGACCAGCGAACTGACTTTTGCCAATCCACGCAACGCCCGACGCTCGGGCTTCCTCCCACCCGAGCCGCAGAAGCGCCCTCGCCACCACCGTCGGGAGCCGCTGACCTTGCTGGTAACCGGCCTGGCCTGTGGTCCGAGGACGGGGCTGGGTGCCCTGCCGCTTCTCGGCCGCTTGCACCACGACCCTTCGGGCGCAAGGTTTCCCCCGGATTGCGCCGGTCCCAGGCCCGGTGCGTTGCCCGCGTGACTTTCCACTCGTGGCAAGGCGCTGGCCAACGGGCATTTGCAAAGCCGCGCGCCCCCGCCGTGCCGCCGGCGCTGGTGGCCAGGGCGTCATCGGGCCGACCCTGAAGGTTCCCCACCCGCACATGCTTCGAGCAGGCCAGCCGCGCCTGGTGCAGTCGGCCCTTGCGGTCTGGCCGTGCCTGGAAATCCGCCCTGGACGGATGCTTCCGGTTCGAGCGTCGCCGGCCGCGGAAGTCCTTGCCGTCGGCCTTCGGCTCTTGCTGGGGCCACAAGCTGTTGAGGTTGGCCCAAGCCTCCATCAGCGTGCCTTCCACCGGCAAGTGTTCATCGCAGAGGTACGGCCTCGCCAGCTCCGGCACACGCCGGCAAGAACTCGACCGCGATCCCTTCGTTGACCAGCCGCTGGCGGCTCTCGCTCGAGACCGCGTGGCTTCGGACTTCCTCTTCCGTCTCCGGGCTGAACGAACCGGCGGAACGACGGGTTTAAGCCCAGCTGCTCGAGCAGCACGCGTTCATCACCGATGGAACAGGACGACGGCAACAGGCAGGCGCTCGCGCGGCTTGGGGGTGCCCGATGCGCGCGCCGAGGTTCTCGAGACGGGGCAAGAGGCCCCGCAGGACCTCGTCCACCGTTGGTCCGATGGCGCGCAGGGGTCCCTCGCGACGCGCTCCTCCAGGCAAACCCCGTAGAGATTCGGGGCTCGACGGGGTCGTGGCCGCGAATAGAACAATCGTAGCGACGAATGTTCTAACGAGCGAGACGAAAGCGAGTCTTTCAACAAGCCGCCAGAGGCCCACGGACTCCGCCGGTCGGTCGCACGCGGCCCCCCCTTTTGCAACCTCGAGGCGCGGCCATGGGTCGGCTTCCGCAGAGAGTTGCAGCCATCTCGACTCTCCGGAAAGATCAACAGCCGTCTTGGAACGTTCCGACTGGGTTGTCACAATTCGGGACCATTCGTGGCGGTGCCAATCCCCCGGTGCAAATCGCCTTCGACCCTGTAAGTGGTCAGGCGGAAGGTTATTCGGAGATTTGGAGTCTTGTTGCCGAATAATCTTTACGCGTTTTTTTCTCAGCAGTGTGTTATACCCGGTACGGCATGCACAAATTGGAGCTTGACACAGCTTGCAGCTCTCCGGTAGAATGACTCGAATAAATTCACAAGACGGGTTAGGCGATGCAGCTGGGAGATATCGCCCGTTCCACCTTGCTCGGGCTCGTGCTGGTCGGCTCCGCTTGGGCTGGACCTATCAGCTTCAGCGGCCAGTTCGATCCGTCATTGGCCACGATCATCACCGGCGGCGACGGTTTCGTCTTCACAGGATCCGCGCCGGCGTCCATCACGCTTGTCGGTAGCAATACAGGGTCCGGCAGGCCGATCCTAACTGCGATCATTTGGACCATCACCAGCTTTGTGACTGAGCTATCGTTCAACTGGTACTATAGTACTCTGGACTGGGCCCCTCACTGGGATCCTGCCGGCTATTACTACAACGGCCATTACATCTCGCCGTTGGACTTGGAGGGTCCGAACGTACAATCGGGCAGGACAAGCCTTCCTTTCCTGTTTCCCGGTGACCAATTCGGGTTCTACGTAGTGACAGTTGACGACTTTTATGGTGCCGCGACTCTCACCATAACAGGCGACACAGCCGTGATCCCCGAACCGAGCACACTCTTGCTGCTGACCGTTGGCGGCCTGGGACTTCTGGTCTGGCGCCGGCTTTCTGGCTCGCGCGCAGGCTGATCGAAAGCCCCGCAGGCGTCACAACTCCGGGCTGGACGCGGGAGAGCAGCAGCCTCTGCTTTTCAGGGTGGTGAACCCAGAGGCGAGTGGGTCAGACGCACAGGGGCAAAGTAGACGCGACCAGCCGTGGGCTGGGATTCGCGAACGCCATTGTCATCTCCCTTGTCATCGCGCCTCGTGCCCGCTGGCTCTCGGCTTGCGATCCTGCTCAAGCGCCTCCGGCGGATTTGAGCGGTAGCCGCAACGTTCGCCTGAACGTCCTCCCCCGGCGGACGATCGCCCGGCAGCCGCAGGCGCAACGGAGGCACATGGGATCGCTTTTCGCCGTGGCGAACGGGCACGATGGGTTCCGCACCTGCCCGAACCGTTGTCATGGCGCGGCCGTCTTCCCGAGGACCAGTCCCTGGCAATCCGCCCATGGCGGCGCGAGCGAAACCACGTCGGGGCGTTCCCTGCGCAGCATCTCGGGGCAGTCCAGGTAGGCGGCGGCCGCTCCCAAGCGCTCAACCACCTTCCGCAAGCCCGCGGGATCCTCGTTCGGCGCCGCCCCGATGCGTACGTTGGGTGCCAACTTCCCAACCGTGTCCAGCCCGCGCCCATAGCAGCCTCGGCCGGTGCGGCCGATGACGGCGACACGCCACGTCCTCATGGCCTGTACCTCCCCGCCGCGCGCAGAGCCCGCAGGGTCTCCCGTGCTATCAGCGTCTCTTCGTTGGTCGGGATCACCCAGACCCGCGTGCGCGCCCCTTCGGCCGAAAGATCCATCTCGCGGCCGATCGCAGCCCGGTTGCGCTGCTCGTCCAGCCGGATACCCAGAGCATCCAGGGAGCGGCACACGCGCGCGCGGATCTCCGGCGCGTTCTCGCCGATGCCGCCCGTGAAAATCACCGCATGCGCCCCGTCGAGCACGGCGTAGTAGGCGCCCAGATACTTCCGGATCCGATAGCAGAACACCTCGATCGCCAGCTCGGCCCGTCCGTCGCCGCGCGCAGCCTGCTCGAGCAGCGTGCGCATGTCGTTGGAGATCCCCGAAATGCCGTACAGGCCGCTGCCCTTGTTGAGCAGTGCGTCCATTCGCTCGATGCTCAGGCCCTCCCACTGCATCAGGCGCAGGACCGCCGCCGCATCCACGTCGCCCGCGCGCGTGCCCATGACCAGGCCTTCGAGCGGCGTCATGCCCATGGAGGTATCCACGCTGCGGCCGCCCTCGATGGCGCACATCGAGCAGCCGTTGCCCAGGTGACAGGTGATCAGCTTGAAATCTCCCATCGGGCGCCCATGCAGCTCGGCGTAGCGCTCCGCGAGCCAGCGGTGCGAGGCGCCGTGGAAGCCGTAGCGCCGCACGCGATAGCGCTCGCACAGATCCTGGGGCAACGCGTAGGTGTAGGCCTTCGCCGGCATCGTCTGGTGAAAGGCGGTGTCGAAGACAGCGACGTGCGCGGCATGCGGCAACAGGCTGGCGCAGGCGAAGTACCCTTTGAGGTTGTGCGGGTTGTGCAGCGGCGCCAGCGGCACGCAATCCTGGATGACACGGACCACTTCCTGCGTGATGAGCGCCGGCTCGCGGAAGCGATCGCCCCCGTGCACCATCCGGTGACCGACCGCTTCGATCTCCTCCCGAGTGCGGATGATGCCCGCCTCGGCTTCGACGAGCATCTCGAGCGCCGCGCGGATGGCATGGTCGTGGTCGGGCAACGCGACGATGCGAAGACGGCGCGGCGCGCCCGGCTCCTCGCACACCGCCGCCCCCTCCCGCGAGCCCACCGGCTCGACGTGCCCGCGCGCCAGGATCCGCGGTGCGCCCTCGCCCGCCTCGACCAGCGCGAATTTCACCGACGAACTGCCGCAGTTGAGCGCCAGAATCTTCATGGCCCCTGCCGGCCCGGGAACACGCCAGCCGCCTGCAAAGCGGTGACGATCGCGACGGCATAGACATCCTCGGCCGAGCAGGCCCGCGAAAGATCGTTGGCCGGTTTCGCCAGCCCTTGCAAGAACGGGCCGATGGCGGCCGCTCCCGCCAGACGCTCGACCAGCTTGTAGCCGATGTTGCCGGCGTTGAGGTTGGGAAAGATCAACGCATTGGCCCCGGCTTCGACCGCCTCGCCGGCATCGCCCGCGCACAGCCGGGCGAACCCCGTGCCGCGCCGGCCGAGCTCTTCGAGCGCACGCGCGACCTTGGCCGCCTGCTCGTCGTCTTGCACCGCCTCCGGCGCACAGGCCAGCAACGCCACCTTGGGCTCGGCCTCCAGCAGCGTGCGCACGGAACCGGCGGCAGCCAGCGCGATCTCGGCCAGCTCGTGCGCCGAAGGGTCCACCACCACGGCGCAATCGGCAAAGACGAACAGCCCTCGCGCGCCGCAGTCGCTGCGCGGCAGCGCCATGACGAAGAACCCGGAGACCGTGCGCACGCCCGGTGCAGGGCCGATCGCGTGCAGCGCCGCGCGCACCGTCTCAGCCGTGCTGTTGGCTGCTCCCCCCACGGTTCCATCCGCATCCCCCGCGGCGACCATCAAGGCTGCAAAGTTCAGGGGCCGACGGGCGATGCGCGCCGCCTCGCGTTCGCTGACCCCCCGCGCCTTGCGGCGTTCGTAATAGAGCGCAGCGTAGCGCGCCGTCGCGGGATCCGTCTCCGGGTCGAGGCAACGCACGCCGCCGTCGCCGCGGTCGCGCCCGATGAGCAGCGGCTCGATCAGCCCCTCGCGCGCCAGCCGTTCGGCTGCGGCGCGGACGCGGGGATCGTCCCCTTCCGGAAAGACAATCCGCATGGGACGCGGAAGACGGCGCAGCCGCTCGATCTGCACCTCGAGGAAACGCTGCGCGGGCCCCACCTCGTGCACAAGCCGATTATTGTAGCGCCACTGCCGCGCGCTTCAGGCCCGAACGCGCGCCACGGCCAGGGTCAGATCGTCCTGCGCCTCTGAACGTCCCATGAAGGCCTCCACGCTGCGCAGGATGGCGTCGCGGATTTCGGCGCACGAACGCTCCGCGTTCGCCAGGATCGTGGCCTGCAACCGTTCGCGGCCGAAGTCGTTGCCCGAGGCGTCCTGCGCCTCGACGACCCCGTCGGAGTAAATCACCAACAGATCGCCGGGAGCGAGCCGAACGCTCCCCTGCCGGTAGCGGGCCTCTTTCAGCACGCCCAGCAGCGGACCACCGTCTTCGAGCACTTCCACCGCGCGTGCGCCGTCCGGTTTGCGGCGCACGATGAGCGGCGGCACGTGACCGGCGTTGATATAGCGCAATTCGCCGGTGCCGGGCTCGTAGTAACACCAGAACAGGCTGGCAAAGCGCTCCGGCGCAGTGCGCGTGCGCAGCAGTTCGTTCAGCCGCTCGGTGGCGGCCTCGTGATCCGCCGGCCCCGTCACCCAAGAGCTGAACCGCACCGCGCCCAACAACAGACCCGCCATCACCGATGCCGGCAGGCCCTTGCCGGAAACGTCGCCCAAGGCCAGGCCGATCCGCCCGCTTTCGTCCACGTACACGTCGTAGAAATCTCCCCCCACCTGCCAGGCCGGCGTGCAACCCGCGGAGAACTCCAGCGCGTCGAGCTCGACGTCCGGCGCGGGAAGCAAGTCGCGCTGCACGCGACGCGCCAGCTCGGTCTGCTGTTCGAGCTGCTTGCCACGCACGTAATCCGGAAAGCGCAGCCACAGCACGATCATCGAGGCCACCAGGCCGAGGGCCGCCGAGGAATTGACCACCAGGTTGGTGAGCAGACGCCCGAAGTTCGCTCTTCCTCCCGCCACATAGAGCCCCACCTCGACGAAACGCGGCCCCGGGCGCGGCCCCTTCGTGCGCGGGACCGGGGAAGACGGCGCAGGGCCTGCACCCGGCGCCTCCTGTGCCCGGGCCTGCCGCGGCCTCTGCGCTCCGGTCGCCGCCTCGGGCGGGGGGCGTCGCGGCAAGCGCAAGGGCAAGACCGTCACCAGTACGCTGCCCTTGGGCGTGTGCCGGACCTCGGAAACCGGCGTCGCCAACTCGAACGCCGCCCACAGCCGCTCGGCGGAAAATGGCTCGCCGACCGGCTCGCCCTCCTGCACGACCGTCCGACCCGCGGCGTCAATCACCCGGATCCAGGCGATCCTCTGCGGCGCCTCCTCGCGCAACTCGCGAAGCACAGCCAACAGCTCGAAAGGCTCGAAGGCACCCACTCGCCGCGCTTCCCGTTCAAGCGCGCTCACATGACGCTGCGCCTCGCGCCTCAGCTCGGCCTGGATCATGAAACGCGAGACCTGGTAATAGGTGATGACGGACTGCGCCAGCAGCAGCAGTCCCAGCAGCGACCCCAGGGCCAGCGAGAAATAGAACCACAGGTATCGCGGGCGAAAACGCACCATGCACCATTGATTAGTCCCCGTGCCCCGCTTTGTCAACCAGCGCGCCGGCCCGCCTGTTAGCATGAAGGCGAAGGCTGCCATGCCGCCTCGCGCCCGCCGGCTGCTGTGGCCGCTGCTCGCCCTGTTGCTGCCCCTGGCTTTGGTCGCCAGCTCGCTGGCCACGCTGGCCCGCTTAGCCGAGTTGCGCGACCTTTACCTGAGGGCCCAGGCGGCAGCGCTGGTTGCCAGGCTGGAAGCGCTCGGGCCTTCGCCCGCAGCCGGCCAAGTCGAGGCACTGGCAGAACAGGAGCCTGCGCTGCTCGATCTGGCGATTCTCGATCTCGATGAGCAGGGCCCCGAGCGCGAGGCGCTGGCCGCCATACGCGAAGGACGCGAACTCTTCCACACCGAGCGGCGGCAGGTGAGCGGCGTGGAGGTTTTCCGAGCTTACATCCCCTACCACGCCGGCGGGCAATTGCGGGTGGCGAAGCTCGATCTCGCGGCCTCCGCGGCCGATTTCCTGCTTGCGCCGGCCCGGCAGAACGTAGTCGCGGCGTCGCTGAGCGGTCTGGCTCTGTTGCTGCTCTCGCTCTACGCTCTCTGGAGCCTGAAGCGGGCGGCGCAACTCGAGCGCCGGCAGCTCGAATTGGAGCACTTGGCGCGCCTGGGCCAGATGGCGGCCACGCTGGCGCACGAGATCCGCAACCCGCTGGCGACGATCAAAGGTTTCGCCCAGCTCGCCGCCGAGAAGGCGGACGAGCAAACCGCATCCCTTCTCGCTCCCATCGCTCCCGAAGTGGAAAGACTCGAGCGGCTGGTGAAGAACTTGCTGGACTACGGGCGCCCGGTTCAGCCGCGACCCAGGTGGTTCGAATGGGATGCGCTCGCGAGCGAACTGGAGACGAACGTGCGCGAGCTGACAGCTGGCCGCCCGCTGCGCCTGCACTTGCCGCCCAGCGGCCTTTGGATCCACACCGATCCCGATCTGCTCAAGGGCGCCCTGCTGAACCTTCTGCGCAACGCCGTGGAAGCGGTCGGCCACGAAGGCGAGATACGCCTGAGCGTTGCCACTTCCCGCGATGGGGTAACCATCGCCGTCGAGGACGACGGGCCCGGCCTCTCCGAGGAAGCCCGGCGCCATCTGTTCGAGCCTTTCTTTACGACGAAAGCCTTCGGTTCGGGGCTCGGCCTGCCGACCAGCCGCAAGCTCATCGAGACGCTCGGCGGTCGCCTCCGTCTGGTCGCGCTCGTACCCCGCGGCACGCGCGCCGAAGCCCATTTCCCCGCCATGCCGTGGCGCAAGGTCGGGGTGAAAGAGGGAGAGCCATGGCCGGCATCCTAGTGGTGGACGACGATCCCGGGTTCCGCAGGCTGCTGGAAACGATCCTCTCGGCGGAAGGTCACCAAGTGGCGAGCGCCGCCACGGTCAGCGAAGCGATGCGCGCCTGCGGTTTCCAGCGCTTCGACCTGGTGCTCTGTGACCTGCGCCTGCCCGACGGCGACGGCCTTCAAGTCCTGCGCCGCTTCCGCGAGCTGTCGCCCGAGACGCCCTTCGTGGTCATCACCGCGTACGGCACTGTCCCCACGGCTGTGGAGGCCATGAAGCTGGGGGCCGTGGATTTTCTCGAAAAGCCCCTGCGCAGCCCCGAAGAGCTGCGTCAGATCGTCCGCCGCACCCTGGGTGGCACGCCCACTCCCCAAGCCACCGACCGCCCGGTCGCCGGGCCTTCTGGCTTCCCCTGCCCGTCCCTGATCGTCCACGACCCCGTGATGCTCGGCGTTGTCGAGCTGGCGCGCAAGGTGGCGCCGACCAACGTCACGGTCCTGCTGACCGGGGAAAGTGGCACCGGCAAGGAGGTGATCGCCCGCTGCATCCACGCCAACAGTCGCCGCGCCAATGCCACGTTTCTCGCCCTGAACTGCGCAGCGCTCGCGCCCACTCTCGTCGAAAGCGCGCTGTTCGGTCACGAGAAAGGCGCCTTCACGGGCGCCGTCTCCCAGCACCAAGGGGTCTTCGAGCGCGCCCACGGCGGCACGCTGTTTCTGGACGAGATCGCCGAGCTGGACGCCGCCTCGCAGGCCAAGCTGCTGCGCGTCCTCCAGGATCGGACTTTCGAGCGGGTGGGGGGCCACCGCACCATCCAGGTGGATGTGCGCCTCATCGCCGCCACCAATCGCGACCTGAAGAAGCTGGTCGAGGAAGGCAAGTTCCGCGAAGACCTCTACTACCGACTGAGCGCCTTCCCGCTCGAAATCCCTCCCCTGCGCCAGCGACCGGCCGACATCCTGCCTTTGGCGCGGCACTTCCTCGCCCGCGCTGCGCGCTCGTTGGGCAAGGAACCGCTCGAGTTGGACGAGGATGCGGCCAGGGCCCTGCTCGCCTACTCCTGGCCCGGAAACGTGCGTGAGCTCGAGAACATGATGGAGCGCGTCGCCATCCTCTGCGAGCAGCGAGTGCGCGCCGCCGATCTGCCCTTGCCCAGGTCCGAAAGCAAACAGCGCCCAGTGCGCTGGAAGGAGATCGAAAAGGAAGCCATACTCGAAGCCTTGCGCCGCAACGCTGGCAACCGCACCCGTACGGCGCAGGAACTGGGCATCAGCCTGCGCACCCTCCAGTACCGGCTGAAGGAGTACGGCATCCGCTGAGGGTGCTCAGGCCCGCATCTCGACGATGGCTTCGGCGATCTGCCCGAGGTATCTGTCGTCCCGCACCACGTCGGCGGCGATCGCGAATCGCGGCGCGGGCGCCCGCCAATCCTTGGGGATCGCGACCGTGACCTTTCGTTCCGTAAGCGTGCCCGGCGTCGCCTCGAAGCGGAGCACCTCGGGGGCCATCGTCCACTCGGCCGGTACGACCAGCGCGATTTCCATCTTCACGGCTCGTGGCTGGTAGTTGGCCACGCGCAGCCGCAGCGTCAGACGCTCTCCGGGCGCAGCCAGGATCTGGTAGGGATAAATGCTCACCCAGCTCGGGTTCAGGCCGAAATTGGTCTCGCCCTCGGGCAACAATTCCTCGAAGAGTCGCTGCTGGCGCAGCAGCTTCTTTTCGGTGGCCTCGAGCAGCGCCCGGTCCACCGGGTAAGGCCGGCCGTGCCCCGGGCAGATCAGCGTTGGCTGATGCGCGATCAGATTCCGGATGCTCTTGAGGTGGCTGTCGCTCTCCACCCAGTTGCGGAAGATCAGGTTGTGGCGCAGCGTACCGTCGTTGCGGGGATTGGGCAGGAAGAAGGCGTCCCCGGTGAACGCCACCCGCTCGCCATCCAGTTCGACATACAGCGCCATCTGGTACTCGGTGTGGCCCGGGTTGTACGTCACCTCGAACTCGAAGCCCTCCCAGCGGAACCTCTCGCCGTTGCGAAAGGTGCGGACCACTTTGACCGGCTCGCCCAGGATGCAGCCCAGGTTGTAGCCCCGCGGGTTCTGCAAGACGTCCACCATGTTCTCGTAGCACCAGATTTGCGTCCCGCAGTGGCGGATCAGGTACGGGAAGCCGGCGATGTGGTCGTCGTGCATGTGGCTCGGCATGGCCACGTCCACGCTTTTCATGCCGAAGCGGCGCCTGAGCAGATCCAGGTTGTGCTCGACAAAGCGGATCCGATCGGTGACCGCAGTGGCGCGCTCGAAGTTCGAAAAATGGACGCCCGAGGGCGCGCCGTAATCCACGAACAGCGCCTTGCCACTGTCGGAGAGGATGGCATAGAAGCTCGATGTCGTCTGATGGAACGCGATCAGGTGAGGGCTCACCCGGATCGGCTCGTTCGCGATCGTCGGCTCGCCCACCTGGAAGCGGTAGTATTCGCTCAGCCGCTCGATGGTCAGACGGATGGCCTGGTCGGGGTCGCGCAGCGGCCGGCCGTGCGAGGGACACAGCCATTCCGGCCGGTGCTCGCGCAGTTGCGTGAGCGAGTAAATGCTGAGGTCAATCCCCTCGCTGCCCCCGTAGTTGACCTGCGTGTCGTAGAGATTCACGATCTTGCCCGGCCCGTACATCAGGTCGCCCGAGAAGGCTACCTTGCGGCCGTCCACCTCCGCCAGCAAGGTAATGGAGCCGAGGGTGTGACCCGGCGAGGGCAGAACGAAAAAGTCGGTCTTGTTCCAGCGGAAGGTGGTGTAGTCCTCCAAAGCCCGCGCCACCGGGATGTTCTCGGTCGTGGTGTTGAAGTCGTTGCGGACGTAGTAGAGGTGGAAGACGCGGCGGTTGCGCCAGAAGTTGCGCGCGTCGTCGAACAGGTGCCGTTCGTGACGCGGCACGGCGATGGGAATCCCGCGCTCGATCGCCCTCCAGTCGCCCTGGCACTGGTCGCGGTGGTGGTGCGTGTGCAGGATCCAGTCCACCCGGCGGACGCCGAGCTCCCCGAGGTAATCCAGAATCTTGCCCGAGCCGAAGTCCACCAGCACGCAGGCGCTGCCGTCACGCACCACGTAGACGTTGCAGGTGTCTTCGAAAAGATAGAGGTTGTCGCTCAGCTTGCGCGGCCGGCCGTGCGGCGCGAAGCCGGTCCTTCGCCAGCCTGCGGCCCTGCTCGGCTCCCGAGCAGCGCCTTGGGGAGTGCGAGCCGAAGCCGCCAGCGCGCCGGCGGATTCCAGGAAGGTGCGCCGTGTGGTTTCGCTCATGGCGGCTAGTCTACACCTGACGGCGAAAAGAAGGGTGAGAGTTCGGAGCAGCCGCGGCCACGACAATGTTGAACCGGGCCAGTACCGTGGCGAGACCGGGTTCCAGCGGCCGTTCTCCCGCCGGTCGCACCGGCGTGCGTCCGGAGGCACTCGTGCGCATTCGCGCTCCAGGTCCCTGCCATGCCTCCCTTCGAAGCCGCGGGAATCACCCCGCAAGCCCTGGCGCGGGCCCTGTGGAAGCAGAGGGTCTGCTGGGCTGTGCTCTGGCTGCTGGCGACAGCCGCCGTGCTGGCCGCAGTCTGGTCGCTGCCACGGCGCTACAAGACGGAAGCCGTTTTGGCCATTGACCCGGCCCGCCCGCCCGGGCGCGGCACGGGGGTTCCCTCGGACGCCGAGCTGCGGGCGCAGTTGCAATTGGCGCGGCTGCGGGTGTTCCAACGCGAGCGTCTGTTGGATTTGCTGCGACAAACCTGGCCGGAGCTGGTCGCCAAGTGGAAGCCGGCCGACGCCCAGCGCGAAACCGAAGCCCTGCGTGGGCGCTTCACGGTCCTGACCGTGCCCGACTCACGGGGGCCGCTCGTCGCCGTCCGCGTGGCTTTCGAAGCCTCGGATCCGGCCCGGGGCGCAGCCGTGACGAATCGTGTGGCGGCCGAGCTGGCCGGCGAATTCGAACGTCTCGGACAGGCGGCTCCCGCTGCGAACCAGCACGGCGATCTCAACGCCGCCTGGGCCCGCCTGAGCGAGTGCCATGCCGCCCTCGCCGCCTTCGAGCGGGAACACGGGGCCGGCCCCGAGGATCGTGAGAAAGACGCATTGCTGCGACTGGCCGCGCTGCGGGCTGAGCTGGCCGCGAACGCACAAGCCCTACGGCGCGCGCACAGCGAGGCCGCGCGGCTCGAGCAAGTCCTCTCTCAGGCGCCTGCTCCCGCGAGCGCCTTCGCTCGGAGCAACACCTCTCGCGAGTCCCCAGCCGCCGAACCACCGAGCCTCCGCCAGCTCCGCGAGCGGCTCGCCCTGCTGCGCGCCCGCTACAAGGACGCCCATCCCGATGTCCGCCGGGCGTTGGACGAGCTGGCACGCGCACAGGCGCTCTCCGGCCCGGAGGTGCGTGTGCCGGACCGGACGGGCGGAGCCGATGCTCCGCCGGAGGAATCCCTGCGCCAGCACCTTCGCGCGGAGCTCGATCAGGCCCGCCGACGCGCCTGGGAACTCGAACAGGAAAGCCTCCGCCTGCGCGCGGAGGTCGCCTCCCAGCAGGAAGCGCTGACCGCGGCCGGTGACCTACGGCGGCAGCATCAGGCGCTGAAGCGCGAATGCGAAATCGCGGAGGCCGCATATCGCGCGCAAGCATCCCGGCCCGTAGCGGACCGGCGCGCATCAGCTAGCGTGCGTCTCGTCGTCCTCGAACAGGCCTTGCCCCAGGGCAAGCCCGCTCGACCGAACCGGCCGTTGCTGGCCATCCTGGGAGCGCTGCTGGCACTGCTACCCTGCGGAGCCATCGCCGCCGGTCGCGAGATGGGCCTGCGTCCCCTGCTCGCCCTCCTCGGATTGGCTCCGCCGGTCAACGGCCGCGATGCCCAGCCGGCCGTCATGATCGCCGCGGCGGGCCGCGTCAATGGCGGCTGCTTCCCTCAGGCGGGCTGAGCCGGGCCGACCTCGGGCGCTGGCCCGCCCTGCCGGACAGTTACAATAAGACCAAACCTGTCATGATCCAGACCCTGTTCGGCTCGGTCCAGTCGCAGCCCAGCCTGCTCGAGCGCCTCAAGAGCGGCATCCAGAAGACGCGCGCAGGGCTGGTGGCGCGGCTCGAGGACGCGCTGGCGGGCCGCAAGGAAATTGACGCTGCCCTGCTGGAGGAACTCGAGGCAACGTTGCTGGCCGCCGACATCGGCGTGCGCACGACCACGGAGATCCTCGAGCGCATCCGGCAGCAGGTGGATCGTCGCCTGCTTGCCGATGCGGGCGAGCTGCGCCAGCTCATCCGCCAGCATCTGATCGAGGTCCTGCGCGCCACGGAACGCCCGCTGGCGCGCGTCACCGAGCCCCCGGCGGTCATCCTCGTAGTAGGCGTGAACGGGACGGGCAAGACCACCACCATCGGCAAGCTGGCGCACTTGTTCCGCAGCGAGGGCCGCTCGGTGCTGCTGTGTGCCGCCGATACGTTCCGCGCGGCAGCCATCGAACAGCTCGAGATCTGGGCGCAGCGCGCGGGTTGTGACGTGATCCGCCAGAAACAGGGCGCCGATCCCAGCGCGGTGCTCTTCGACGCAATCCAGGCCGCACGCGCACGCGGCGCCGACTATCTGATCGCGGATACCGCCGGCCGCCTGCACACGAAGTCCAACCTGATGGCCGAACTCGAGAAAATGCGCCGCACGGCCGCCCGTCTGGTTTCCGGGGCGCCGCACGAGACGTTGCTGGTCATGGACGCCACCACGGGGCAGAACGGTCTCGAACAGGCCCGACGCTTCACCGCCACGGCGGCAGTGACGGGTCTGGTGCTCACCAAGATGGACGGCACGGCCAAGGGGGGCGTCGTGGTGCCCATCGCACGCGAGCTCGGCCTGCCCATTCGCTATCTGGGCGTAGGCGAGAAGCTGGAAGATCTGGTTCCCTTCGAAGCTGAAAGCTTCGTCGCATCCCTTCTGGAAGCATGAGCGGGGAACACGAGCGGCCCGACTACATGCGCCAGGCGCTCGAGCTGGCGCGTCTCGGGCTGGGCCGCACGAGCCCCAACCCTGCCGTCGGTGCGATCCTGGTGCGGGACGGGGAGATCGTGGGACGTGGCTTCCACACCTGGGCGGGCGTCAAACACGCCGAGATTCTCGCGCTCGAGCAAGCGGGCGAACGCGCCCGCGGCGCTACCCTCTACGTCACTCTCGAGCCATGCGTCCACCGGGGGCGCACCGGACCTTGTGCGGACGCCATCCTCGCGGCGGGGGTGCGCCGCGTGGTCGTTGCCACGGAAGATCCCAATCCGGCCGTGCGGGGATGCGGCCTGCGCAAGCTGGCCGAGGCCGGCGTCGAAATCGTGATGGCCGAGGAGTATCGCGCCGAGGCCGAGCGGCTCAACGAACCCTTCTTCCATTTCATGCGCACCGGCAAGCCGCTGGTCACCCTGAAGGCAGCCGTCACGCTCGACGGCAAGATCTCCGCGCCGGACGACAACCGCGGCTGGATCACCAGCGAACAGGCTCGGGCGCACGTGCAGCAGCTGCGCCACCTCTCGGATGCCATCCTCACCGGCATCGGCACGGTGCTGGCCGACGACTGTTTGCTTACGGATCGAACCGGGCTGGAACGCAGTCGCCCGCTGCTGCGTATCGTGCTCGACTCGCAACTCCGCATCCCGCTGGAATCGCGCATGGTTCAAAGCGCGCGATCCGATCTGCTGGTGGTCACCACCACCGCCGCCCCCGAGGCCCGCAAGCGACAGCTCGAGGAGCGCGGGGCGGAAGTCGTCGCGCTGGACGGGCCAGGAGGGCGCACCGACCTGCGGGCGCTGATCGGCTTGCTGGCCGAGCGCCGCTATCTCTCGCTCATGATCGAGGCCGGCAGCCGCGTCAACTGGTCGGCGCTCGAGGCGGGCGTCGTGGACAAGATCTTTTTTTACTACGCGCCCAAGATTCTGGGAGGCATGGAGGCGCTGCCCGTGGCCGGCGGACCCGGGCGCCGCACGCGCCGCGACGCCATCGGATTGCGCGGCACGACCCTGCACCGGATCACCTCCGAGGAATTCGCGGTCGAAGCCTGGGTGATCAAGGATTGAAAGCGCTGATCGGAGAGCGAAGACCGTGTTCACGGGAATCGTCGAGGAAACGGGCCAGGTCGAGTCGCTCGAGCTGCGCTCCTCGGGCGCCCGTTTGCGCGTGCGGTGCAGCCGGGTGCTGGAAGATGCGCGCGAGGGATCGAGTATCGCAGTCAACGGCGTCTGCCTTACGGCTGTCGAGCTGGGCGCCAATGGCTTCGCCGCCGACGTCTCGGCGGAAACCCTCCGCCGCTCGAACCTGGGAGAGCTCCGACCCGGCGCGCTGGTCAACCTGGAAAGACCGCTGGCGGCCTCGGGACGCTTCGGCGGCCACATCGTGCAGGGTCACGTGGACGCCACCGGGGAGCTGGTGAGCCTGGAACCGCACCCCGCCGGGCATTGGTGGCTCCGCGTGCGCTTCCCGCCCGGTCTGGCGCGTTACATCGCGGAAAAAGGCTCGATCGCGGTGGACGGGATCAGCCTGACGATCGCTGCCGTGGAGGGCTCGATCTTCGCCGCAGCCATCGTTCCCCACACGTGGCGCTCCACGAACTTGCGCGCGCGCCGCCCGGGTGAGCGCGTCAACCTGGAGGCGGACATCCTCGCCAAGTACCTGGAAAGCCTCTTGCGGCAGGGACGCGGCGGAGCCGGCCTGACCGAAGACAAACTGCGGCAACTGGGCTACTGAGCCTCGCGCCGCAGTTCCGCGGCGATCTCCTCGGCCACCTTGCGGGCCTGCTCGTACTCGCCCAGAGGGAAGCTGATCGCGCCCACGCGCGCGTGTCCGCCTCCGCCGTAACGCTCGCAGATGCTGGCCAGATTGTGCCGGGGCGGGCGCGGCGCCCAGGGGTTCGAGCCCACCGAGACCTTGGTGCGGAAACTCGAGGTGCTGACGGACACGCTGTAGACGGCCTCGGGAAACAGGTAGTACGGAATGAACTTGTTGTAGCCCTCCAGATCGTAACCGATCAGGTCGAAGCTCACCACACCGTCGGCGCACCGCGCGCGGCTGCGAATGATCTCGATCGAGCTCAGGTGGCGTTCGAAAAGCGGCGCGAAGAGGCGCTGGATCCCCGGCTCTTCGATGATCTCGTCCAGGGGCCGGCGCCGCATCCAGCGGATGATCTGCTGCACCGTTTCGGAACCCTTGACGCCTTCGATGACCAGCGTCAGCTTCATGGCTGCGGCCGGCATCTCGACCGCGGTGCGCGCATCCGGGTACTGCGCCCCGTCAATGATTTCGGCCCAGCGCACCAGCTCGGCCAGATCGGGCGCTTCCCAGCCCCAGCGTTCCCTGGCCACGCGCGCGATGAACCCGGTGCAGGAAGGGGCATCCGGATCGTACAGCTTGCGCTCGCTGGGGTTGCGCCGGTATTGTTCGGCGTCCTCCGGGGTCAAAAACGCGCTCTGGTGGTGGTCGAACCACCAGGTAAGCCGCGGATCGGGCGAGTACTTGAAGTCCACGATGGCGTTGACGTCGCCATCGAACATCCACTCCTCGAAAATCTGGTCGGCCTTGTGCGCCAGGCCTGTGAACAGGAATTCGGCGTCCGGGTGGAATCGCTCTTCCAGGAACCGACTGAAGTAGGCGGCCGCAGCCGCGCCGTCGAAGCAATGATCGTGATAGAGGATTCGCACCCGCATGGGAAAGGTATTTAGCTTGCCTCAACACAGGCCGGGTTTGCAAGGCGGCGATTCCCGACGGCCTTGCCCGCTCCTCGCTGGCTTTGCTACACTCAGGGGACGGAAGCGTCCGGCTTGCTCTCCACCATTTCAACGATCGGAGTGAACGACACCGTCTAATGGGATTCACTGTCTTTCTCGGCAACCTTCCGACTTGGGTGACCGCAGAGGACATCCAAAGCTGGCTCACCGCCGAAGGCCTGGTCGCCGATTCGATCAAGGTGATTCGGAACCACGAGACCCAGGAATCGAAGGGCTTTGCCTTCATCGAGGCTCCCAACCGGGAGGAAATGGAGGCCATCATCCGCCGCTTCGATCGCGCGCCATTGGAGGGCCGCTTGCTGCGAGCCAACCCTGCCCAGCCGCCCAAGTCCAAAGGGCAGGCCAAACAGGAGGCGAAAACGCGGCAGCAGCAGGCCAACCGCTCGAAGCGGAAATCCGAGGAGCCGCAGAGCGCCTTTGCCCAGCAATTGGCCAAAGTTCTCTGATTGCTGCCCGAGGCAGGCGAGCCCTTGCCGCGGCGCGGCAAGCGCGAATTGCCGTCGCGGCCCTGTTGAGGGCCAGCGACGGACTTTGCTACAAGGGATACTCGGGGCCGCGGCCGGCAAGCCCCAGCGGTCCAACGTCCCGACGCGGGGTTAGCGCGCGCACGCTTCGAAGGGTTCCTCCGATGCCTGCCGAAAGATCCAGCGAGCGTAGCAAAGCAGCCGAGCAAGCCGGGGCGGTCGCACGGCCAGCGGCGCGACCCGGCGATGGACGGCCAGTCTCCGCTCCCGACGCAGCCGAGCAGGCCCGCTTGTTCGAAGAGGGAGTGCGCCTGTTCCAGGCCCGGCAATTCCTGGAAGCCAAGACCCGCTTCGCGCGGGCCGCCGACGGCCCCGTCGCCGAGATGGCCCACGCAGCCCGCCAGCGCGTGCGCATGTGCGAGCTGCGCCTCGGCAGCCAGCGGCCCGAACTGCGAACGGCTGAGGATCGCTATAACTACGCTGTCCTGCTGTTGAACGAGCGGCGCTGGGAGGAGGCCGAAGAGCTTCTCCGCAAGGCCCTCGAGGAGCAGCCCAAAGGCGGCCACCTCTATTACGCTCTCGCGCTGTGCCTGTGCTGGCGCGGCGATATGGCCGGCGCCTTCCAATCCATGCAGCGGGCGATCGAGCTCGATCCCAACAACCGGATCACCGCCCGAAACGACCCCGATTTCGCCCCCTTCGCTTCACAGCGGCCACTGGCAGACCTGCTGAAGCCGGAGAGGAATCCCGGCGAGTGACCACGCCGGCTCGGAGGCCCTCATGGAGCTGTGCGGTCCCGCCGAGCAGGCGAACAGCGCCCCGGCCGAGGTGCTGCGCATCGTCTCCATCGGCGGCGGCACCGGCTTGAGCGCCCTGCTGCACGGTCTGAAGCGGTACGTGCCGCCACGTCCCGGCAGCGAGCGCACGGCTGTTTGCCGCGAGCCGGCCGCGGAGCTGACAGCTGTCGTCACCGTCACGGACGATGGCGGCAGCTCGGGCCGGCTGCGGCGCGAGTTCGCAGTGTTGCCGCCGGGCGACATCCGCAACTGCATGGTCGCCCTGTCGGAGGACGAGGCCCTGCTGTCGCGTCTCTTCCAGTACCGCTTCACGCGCGGCCGCGGCCTGAAAGGGCACAGCTTCGGCAATCTCTTCCTCACTGCGCTCACCCACGTCACGGGCGACTTCCCACAGGCCGTACGAGTCTCCTCGGACGTGTTGGCCATTGCCGGGCGCATCTTTCCCTCGACCGCGGACAACGTGACGCTGGAAGCCGTGCTGGCTGACGGAACCAAGGTGCAAGGCGAAACCCGCATCAGCCGTAGCCGCTCCCGCATCCGGCGCGTTCGCCTGCGGCCGCCCAGGGCGAGGCCCCTGCCCGAGACCCTGGAGGCCATCGCCCAAGCCGACTTGGTCACCCTGGGGCCTGGCTCGCTGTTCACCAGCGTCGTCCCCAATCTGCTGGTGGAAGGCATACCGGAGGCCTTGCGCCGCTCGCCCGCCGTGAAGGCTTACTTCGTCAACCTCATGTGGCAGCCCGGCGAAACCATGCATTTCACCGCCGCCGACCACGTCGAGGCCCTCTTCCGGCATGCGGGCCAAGGCTGGCTGGACTATGTGATCGTCAATACCCGCCCGGTGAGCCCCCAGTTGCGCGCGCGCTATGCGCGGCGCCGCGCGCAGCCAGTGGAAGTGGACATGGAACGGCTCGAGCGGCTCGGTGTGAAGGTGATCGCCAGGGAATTGTTGCAGGAAGGCGAAAAGGTTCGGCATGACCCGGAAGCCGTCGCGCGGCTGGCCCTCGAGCTCGCTGCCGAAGGCAGGCGGCGCCGGGGAAAGGTCTGACTCATGGAAGTCCCCGTCACCGCAGTCATCCTCGCGGCCGGTCTGGGCACCCGCATGAAGTCCCGCCGGGCGAAAGTGCTCCACGAGGCCGGCGGCCTCCCCCTGGTCGAGCACGTGGTCCGCGCAGTGCGGCAGATCCTGCCCCCGCAGAGGATCTTCGTCGTCGTCGGCTGTCAGGCTGACCGGGTGAAGGCAGCTCTCGAGCGCCACGGCGTGGGCTTCGTTCACCAGGAACAACAGCGAGGCACCGCGCATGCGCTGCTGTGCGGCCGCAGCGAACTGGAGCCCCTGGGCGGCCTGTTGCTGGTGCTTTACGGCGATTGTCCGCTGCTTTGCGCCGACACGCTCCGCCGCCTGATCGCGGCTCAGGCCGGCTCCCGCGCCGCCGCCACCGTCCTTACCACCTTTCTCGAAGACCCCTCCGGCTACGGCCGGGTGGTGCGCGACGCGGAGGGGCGCCTCCAGGCCATCGTCGAGCAGAAAAGCGCCCGCCCGGAAGAGCTCGCCATCAGGGAAATCAATTCCGGAATCTATTGTTTTGCTTCGGAGCTTCTTTGGCCGCGCCTGGAGGCCATCCGGCCCGACAATCCCGCAGCCGAATACTACCTTACCGACGTCGTGGCCCTGCTGCGTCGCGACGGCTACCTGATCGAGACCCTGCGCGCGGACGATCCGACCGAGGTGCTCGGCGTGAACACCCGCCTCGAACTGGCCGAGGCGGATCGCATCCTGCGCCAGCGGAAGGCGCGCGAGCTGATGTCGGAGGGCGTGACCATCTTGCTGCCCGAGACCGTCCGCCTCGATTGCGACGTGCTCGTGGGCGCCGACACCCTGATCGAACCCTTCGTGGCGATCCTGGGCCGGAGCAAGATCGGGCGCGATTGCCGCATCGGCGCGGGCTCGATTCTCCGCGACGTGGAAGCCGGCGAGCGGGTCGAGATCCGCCCGTACACCGTGGCCGAAGGATCCCTCCTAGAAGATGATGCGCGCGTCGGGCCCTTCGCTCGCCTGCGTCCCGGCACGCGCCTGGGCGCCGGAGCCCAGGTGGGCAATTTCGTCGAAATGAAGAATGCCCGCCTCGGGCGCGGCTCGAAGGCCAACCACCTCGCCTACCTGGGCGACGCGGCGATCGGCGAAAACTGCAACATCGGCGCGGGTACCATCACTTGCAACTACGACGGCGAGCGCAAACACCCCACGCGCATCGGCGATCGCGTCTTCGTGGGCAGCAACGCCACGCTGGTCGCACCCATCGAACTGGCCGACGACTGTTACGTGGGCGCAGGCTCGGTCATCACCGATCCGGTGCCCCCGGAAGCCCTGGCCCTGGGACGCGCGCGCCAGGTCATCAAGGACGGTTGGGTGCGCCGGCGCCGCGCCGCCAAATGGGAGGCGCAGCAGCAGACCTCATCCGCCGAACCGCAGTCTCCGGAGGGCGGACTCTAGCCCGCGCCGGACTTCGGCACCGGGTGCCCGTCCCCGCCGTCTGGGCGAGGCCTCTTTCCGGCACGGGCCGAGCCCCTGCCGCGCCGGTGGGAGGCGGCCCGTCCGTGCGCAGCCGAGGATCCGATGACTGGGTGGCGAACGAAGACGCAGGCCCGCGCCCGCAACCGGCTTTTTACGGGATGTTTCGCGGCGCCACAGGCGGGCGCACCCGCTCGGACCTTCCGCTCCTTCGCATGCTTTCGGAAACGGCGACGGGGGCGGCACCGGTCCCGGCCGGGCGTGGCGCGGGCAGCCGGCGCTCGCGCCCGCTCGGCGACCGCCACGCGACTCGGCGACGCAAGCAACTCATCCGGGGCGGCTGCGTAGTACACTGTGGGATTGCCGGGCGTGCAAAGAGCGCGAACCGTAGCGGTGTGTCTTGTCGCGCTGGCCGCAGTGGCGGCGGCGTTCGACTTCACCGCGCTCAAACCCGAAGGCTACGTGAGCGACTTCGCGCGCGTGCTGGACGCCGAATCGAAGCGGCGGCTGGAGGACTACTGCGCGCGCCTGGAGAGGGCCACAGGCGTCCAGCTTGCCCTGGTGACGTTGCCGAGCCTGCAAGGCGAACCGATCGAGGACGTGGCCAACGCCCTGTTCCGCGCCTGGGGCATCGGCAGCAAGAAAACCAACGAGGGATTGTTGCTGCTTTTGGCCATTCGGGACCGACGCAGCCGGCTCGAAGTCGGCTATGGCTTGGAGCCGGTGATACCGGATGGTTACGCGGGCAGCGTGCTGCGCGTCATGCGTCCGGCTTTGCGCGAGCAGCGTTACGGCGAGGCGCTGCTGGCAGCCGCATCCGAAATCGGCCAGAGGGTCGCACAGGCCAAAGGCGTCCAGTTGGATGCGCCCCTCCCGGGCCCAGCCCGCCGAGCCGCCCGCGACGAGCTCCCGGCATGGCTGTGGTTGTTCGCCGCCGCCATTCCTGGAGTGCTGCTGATGCGCGCCTTCGGACCGCGCCGGCGCGTTCACTGGCAGGCAGCAGGGCCGGCAGACATGGCCGCGATGGTGCTCGGCACGCTGCTCAGCAGCCGCGGCGGGGGCTGGCGCAGCGGAGGCGGCTTCGGAGGATTCGACTCCGGAGACTCGTTTGGCGGCTTCGGCGGCGGAGACTCCGGAGGCGGCGGCGCCTCGAGCAATTGGTGAAGGGACTCCGATCATGGAGCGCGTGCTCAACCAGCTCGTCGAGAAACTGAAAAAGGCCTTCGACGACCGCTTGCTTTCGGTGGTGCTGTACGGTTCTGCGGCTGTGGGCGATTACCACGGGAGGTTTTCCGACATCAACGTGCTGTGCGTGCTGCGCGAGCTGGGCCCGCGGGAACTGGCCGATTCGGCGCCCGTGGTCCGGTGGTGGCGGGAGCTGGGCAATCCGTCGCCCTTGATGTTGACGGCCGAAGAGGTGAAGAATTCGACCGATTGCTTCCCGATCGAGTTCCACGACATCGTGGAGCGCCACCGCGTGCTGTATGGCCCGGACCTGATGGCCGGACTCGAGGTGGACGATACGTTCTACCGCGCCCAGGTCGAGCACGAATTACGCGCCAAGCTGCTGCGCCTGCGGCAGAAGGCGGCGGGCGTGATGCGGGACAAGGATCTGCTGCGCACCCTGCTGGCGGATTCGCTGCCCACCTTCTGCACGCTGTTCCGGCACGCTCTGCGGCTGGCCGGACACCAAGCGCCGCTGGAGAAGCGCGGCGTGCTGCTCACCGTACGCGAGAAGCTGGGCGTGGACACGGCGCCGCTCGAGCGCATCCTGGATTTACGGGAAGGCAAGATCAGGGCCAGGCAACTGGATCCGGCCTCGGTGTTCGAGAGGTACCTGAGCGCGATCCAATCGGTGGTGGCGGTCGTGGACCGGCTGCCCAAATGAGGCGGAAGGAGGCAACAGACGATGAAAATCGCGGCGATCCTCGTTGCGATCCTGCTGATCCTGGGGCTGGTGTTGGGAGGCAAGGCGGTTTCGATCCGCAACGAGCTGGTGACGCAGCGCAACGCGATCGAGGCGGCCTGGGCGCAGGTGGACGTGGCTTTGCAGCGGCGGGCCGACCTGATTCCGAACCTGGTCGAGACGGTAAAGGGGTTCGCGGCCCAGGAGCGCGCCGTGATCCAGTCGGTGGCCGATGCGCGCGCGGCGCTGGTGAGCGCGCGGACGCCCGCCGAGCGCATGGCGGCGAACGTACAACTGGACAGCGCCCTGGCCCGCCTGCTCGTCGTCTTGGAGAACTACCCGCAACTGAAATCCAACGAGAACTTCCTGCGCTTGCAGGACGAGTTGGCGGGTACGGAGAACCGCATCGCGGTCGAGCGGCGCAAGTACAACGAGGCGGTGCAGCGCTACAACACGACGCTGGAGCTGTTCCCCAACAATCTGGTGGCGGCGCTGTTCGGCTTCGCGCGCAACAACGAGTATTTCCGGGTGGAGCCGGGCGCGCGCACGGCACCGCAGGTCAAGTTCTGAGCAAGGAGGTCCCAACAGGAGGCAGGCAGCGGTGAGCGTTCCGGTCTTTCGCAACTACATCGGCGGCGAATGGGTGGACGGCCCGACGTTCGAGAACCGCAACCCGGCGAACACCGACGATCTGGTGGGCCTGTTCGTCGCTGGCACGGAAAGCGACATGGCGCGGGCGGTCGAGGCGGCGGAGGCGGCGCTGCCCGGATGGGCTTCCATGCCCGCGCCCGCTCGCGGCGCGCTGCTGTACAAGGTGGCAGAGATCCTGGAAAGCCGGCTCGAGCAGCTCGCCGTCGAGATGACCCGCGAGGAGGGCAAGACGCTGCCGGAATCGCGCGCCGAGGTCCGCCGTTCGGTCAACATCTTCCGCTATTACGCCGGGGAGGGCTCGCGGCTGCCCGGGCTGGTGACGCCTTCCGAGCGCGACCGCGTGCACACCTTCGCGATCCGGCGGCCGATCGGCGTGGTCGGGTTGATCACGCCGTGGAACTTCCCCAGCGCCATTCCGGCCTGGAAGCTTGCGCCCGCCCTGGTCTGCGGCAACACGGTCGTGCTCAAGCCCGCTTCGGCGGCGCCCCTGAGCGCTTGGCGGATCGTCGAGGCATGTCACGAAGCGGGCATCCCGCCCGGCGTGGTGAACTTCGTGGCCGGATCCGGCGGGCGGCTGGGGCGCGCGCTGATCGAAGCCCCGGCGCTCAGGGCGATCTCGTTCACCGGCTCCTGCGAAATCGGCCGGCAGTTGCATGCTGAGGCCTCGCGCCGGCGCCTGCGGATCCAGCTGGAGATGGGCGGCAAGAACCCGACCATAGTGCTGGCGGATTGCGACCTCGCACTCGCCGTCGAGAACGTGGTCAACGGCGCCTTCGCCTCGACGGGCCAGAAGTGCACGGCGACGAGCCGCGCGATCGTGGAAGAGAAGATCTACGACAAGTTCCTGGATGCCCTCGTCGAGCGAACGCGGCGCTACAGGGTGGGCAACGGCCTGGAACCGGGGGTCGAGATGGGACCCGCTGTGGACGAAGCGCAACTGGAGACCGACCTGCGGTACGTACGGATCGGGACCGAGGAAGCCGGGCCGCCGGTTTTTGGCGGGCGGCGTCTTAGCGGACCGGACTACGACAAGGGCTATTTCATCGAGCCCACCATCTTCGCAGGCGTCACGCCCGGCATGCGCATCGCGCAGGAGGAGATCTTCGGCCCGGTGCTGGCGGTGATGAAGGCGCGGGATTTCGACGAGGCCATCGAAATCGCCAACCGCGTGCCCTTCGGGCTTTCGGCCTCGCTCCAGACGACGAATCTGTCGCGCGTGTTCGAATACATCCAGCGGATGGAGGCGGGTCTGCTCACGGTGAACCTGCCCAGCGCCGGCGTCGAGTACCAGTTGCCGTTCGGGGGCACGAAGGAATCCAGCTTCGGGCCCAAGGAACAGGGCCCGGCGGCGCTGGATTTCTACACCGATTTCAAGACCGTCTACATCAAGTACTGAACTGATTGCGAACCATGCGATTGGGTCAGATCCGATACGCCAACCAGACGGTGGCCGCGATCTTCGAGGACGGAGCGGCGCGCCCGGTGCCCAACTACTCGACGCTGGAGTTGATCCGCAAGGCCGAGACCGAGCACACGACGCTGGTGCGTCTGGCCGAGGAACTGGCCAGCCGACACCCGGAACCGGCGGCGCCGCTGATTCCCATCCAGCCCCCTGAGGTGTGGGGGTGCGGCTGCACCTACGAGCCCAGCGCGACGTTTCGCGACGCGCAGCACGGCGAGGCGCGGGGCATCTACGACTACGTTCTCCGCCAACCGCGCCCGGAGATCTTCTTCAAGGGGACGGCCAGGGTGTGCGTGGGGCCCGGCCAGCCCATCGGCATCCGTGCCGACTCGCGCTTCACGGCGGCCGAGCCGGAGCTGGCCCTAGTGCTGGGCGCACGCGGCGAGATCCTCGGCTTTACCCTGGCCAACGACGTGTCGGCCTGGGATATCGAGCACGAGAACCCGCTCTATTTGCCGCAATCGAAGTTCTACTGCGGTTGCTGCTCCCTCGGGCCGGTGATCGTGACGCCCGACGAGCTGGGCGACCCCTACTCCGTCGAGATCCGTTGCACGATCCGGCGCGGCGACGAGGTGATCTTCGAGGGCTCCACCACGACGGGCGCGATGGTGCGCAAGTTCGAGGAGCTGATCGCCTATCTGCGGCGTTCGAACCGTGTGCCTTCCGGATCGGTGTTGCTGACCGGCACGGGGATCATCGTGCCCGAGCGAGCGGCCCTTCGACCCGGTGACGTGATCACCATCGCCGCCCCCGCCATCGGCGAGTTGTCCAACCCGGCTGCGCTGGTGGAATGAACGCCGCGCCTCAGCGGACGCGGACCACCACGCTGCGCCGCTCCACGCGACCGTCCGGCTCGGTCGCGATCAAGGTGAAGGCCGTCGTCTGGCGGGGCGCGATCGAAAAGCAGGCGCGCGGCCCGGCAGGCCGCGCCACATCCGGCTCCAGGCGGATGGCGACGCCCTCGGCCACTTGGTAGCACACAGTGGCGCGTTCGCCGGGCGACACCTCGGCAGGCGTGGCCACGAATTCCGCGATCAGGGAGGAAGCCACAGGCGCGACCTCCCTTGCAGGCGCGGAACCGGCCGCGACCCTGATTTCGAAGGAGGCGCGGGCGGTGGTGCCGTCCGCGCCGACGGCTTCCAGAGTGTAAGTCGTATCGCGCTGTGGCGCGACCTCGAAGCAGCGGTGATAGAGGGGACGCAGCGCTTCGACGGGCGGATCGAGACGCACCTGGCGGGCGTTCTCGACTCCGTAGCAGACAGTGGCGCGCTGGCCGCGTTCGAGGACCGGCGGGCTGGCGTAGAAGTGAGTGATGCGGACGGGCGCCGCCGGCGCGGTCTTTCGCGGCGCTTCCGCCTTGCGCTCGCGGCCGCAGCCTGCCAGCGCGACGAGCAGGAGGATCCAGGACAGGCGCATGACGGTCCTCAGCGACGGGCCGGCGCGTCGGGCTCCAGGAAAGCGACCGTCTTGATGCCCGAGACCTCGAACGGCTTGCGGCAACGCGGATTGCGGCAGACGACCTTGTCGTCGAGCAGCACCATGTAGCTTTGCGACTTCAGGAACTTCGCCCGCGCCTCCTCGTCGGCTCCGGGCGGCAGCCTGTCTTTTTTCTTGCGGACCAGCCAGTGCAAGTCGTAAGTCTCGGTTGTGCGGCAGTGCGGGCAGTTCAGACTGGCGCGCCGCGTGGTGCGAGATTCGTTGAAGAACGCCCTTTCCTGCACTGCGGCCTCACGCTTTCGGATACTGCCAGGGCTCACGGTACGGACGGCGCAGCAGCCGGTTGGCTTCGGGATCGCCAACGATGACTTCTTTCTCGCCGTCCCAGACCAGAGCACGGCCGAGCCTGTAGGAGATCATGCCGAGCAGGGACATGTTCGTGGAAAGATGCCCGTATTCGATGTCGGCAACCGGGCGGCGGCCGGTGCGAATGGCGTCCAGGAAGTCCGCCCACAGCTCGCGGATGTTCTGATCATCGGGCTTGCCGAGCTTGGGCTCCTCGTGCAGCACGGGCTGCCCTTTCTTGGCGGGATAGAAGGTCCAGCCGTCGAGCCAGCCCATGTGGAACGTTCCCTCGGTTCCGTAGAAATAGCAACCGATGTTGGTCTTCTCGGCCTCGTTGCCCGCGTACGTGCGGTGCTCCCAGTTCACGATGAAGGACTCGAATTCGAAGACGGCCGTCTGCGTGTCGGGGGCGTCGGTGGAGTCGCGGCGGATGAACCGTCCTCCGGCCGAATACACCTTCCGCGGATATTTCTCCTCGGTGATCCACAGGATCTGGTCCATCCAGTGCACGCCCCAATCGCCGAGAGTGCCGTTGGCGTAGTCGAGGAACTGGCGGAATCCGCGGGGGTGGATTGCCTTGTTGAACGGCCGCTTGGGGGCGGGGCCGCACCAGAAGTCCCAGTCCAGCCCGGGCGGCGGATCGGAGTCCGGCGTGGGTTTGCCCGGCCCGCCCGCCGAGTGCACGAAGGCGCGCACCATGCCGATCTTGCCCAGCTTGCCGGAGCGCAGGAACTGCATGCCCGAGACGTTGTGAGGAGAGACGCGGCGATGAAACCCGACCTGCACCACGCGCTTGGCCGCCCGTGCCGCGTTCACCATGGCCCGGCCTTCCATGATCGTGTGGCCGATGGGCTTTTCCACGTAAACATGCGCGCCGGCTTCCAGGGCGGCGATGGTGGGCAGCGCGTGCCAGTGATCGGGCGTGGCGACGATGACGATCTCGGGCTTCTCGCGCGCCAGCAGCTCGCGGTAGTCCTTGTAACGGCGTGGCTGGTCGCTGGTCAGCTCCTGAACCTTCTTCATCGCCGCGTTGAGCTGGTTCTCGTCCACGTCGCAAAGCGCGACCACCTGGCACTGGCCCGATTCGATGGCGCCGCAAGTGAGGATGTTCATGCCCCACCAGCCGCTGCCGATCAGGGCCGTACGGTATCTGCGCTCGCGCTGCGCCCCGAGGATGTGGAACCCCAAACCCGCCGAGAGCGAGCCTGCCAGGAATGTTCTGCGCTGCATGGGCCTACCCACGTTCCGGGATTTCGGACCGCGCAGGACGCACTGCCGCGGCGCGCTCGCCTCTGCGGCCTGCGGCGCCGGACCTGCCCCGGTCAAAGCCAATCATAACGCAAGGCGGCTTGGCGGGGACGTGCACGCTTCATTGGAGCGCGATCACGGCTCCGCCGGGGCTGCGGTACTCGCCCACCCGCAACTCGACGGGGAGCAGGCCCGCGGGCAGGAACCCGCCCGGGATCCGCGCGTTGATCTGGAGCACGCCGACCATGCCCGGCGCGCTTCCCGCGAAGAGTATCTCGGCCGTATGGATGCCGACGGTGAGGCTCACGGGCAACGCCGGCTTCGCCAGCAGCGCCCCCGCGGGCCGCCCTTCTTCGCTCGGCGGATCCGTCAGACCCTCGCCCGTAGCGAAGAAGCTGACCACCGACCCGCGAGCCGCGGGATTGGAAGGCGAGTTCGGCGTGCCGTCTTCGTTGAGTGCCGCGACCAGGCCGTCGCCGCCGGTGAAGAAGGCAGGCGAGGCTTCGACGACGCGCAGCGTGGCGGCGAAACGCAGCTCGCCGTTCAGGCGCACTTCGAGGACGGTTTCTTTCCGGTCGGCGATGGCATAAGGCGCCTGCGCCCGGATCTCGTCGCGACTCACCGAGAGCAGCGGCCCGGGCCTTCCGTCCCACAAGACTTCGAGGCCTTCCAGACGCGTGGCCAGCTTGCCGCCGGGATCCAACCGCGGACCAGCGTCACGCGGCGGGCCTGCGCCGGGGGCGAGGATCGTGACCAGTTGGCCTGGCGCGACCGGTCCGGGCCGCAGCGTCGCTGCGTGCAGCACCACCCCTTCGACGCGTTGCAGCGGCGCAGGCTCCCAGGCTGGCGTGAGGATTCGCACGCGGTGGTTGTTGCGATCGGCCACGTATAGGTTGCCCTGCGAGTCCGCGACGAGGGCTACGGGCCAGCGCAGGCGGGCCAGGTGCGCCGGGCCGCCGTCGCCCGCGAAACCGGGCTGCCCGTCGCCGGCGATCGTGCGGATGATGCCGTCAGGGGTCACCTTGCGGATACGGTGGTTCTCGGTGTCCGCGATGTAGAGGTTACCCTGCGGATCCACCGCCACCGCCGTCGGGTGGTTGAGGCGGGCCTGCGTGGCGGGACCTCCATCGCCCGCGAAGCCGGGCCATCCGCAGCCGGCCACGGTCGTCAGGATGCCCTTCGCACTGAGCTTGCGGACGACGTGATTCCAGCGGTCGGCGATGTAGAGATTGCCGTCGCGGTCGAGGGCCAGCCCGGCGGGGGAGTCGAGCAGCGCCTCCAAGGCGGGTCCGCCGTCGCCGGCATAACCGCGCCAGCCGCGCCCGGCGATCGTGGCCAAGGTGCCCGAAAGCGACAGCGCCCGGATGCGGTGGTTGCCGGTGTCCGCGACGAAGACACGTCCGTCGGCAGCCGCGGCCAGACCCGCCGGCTGATTCAGTTGCGTGATGACGGCATCCCCGTCCCCGTTGAATCCAGCGACACCCGTACCCGCGACGTTCGTGAGCAGACCTGCGGCAGAGAGCCGGCGGACGCGGCTGACGGCGGAGTCGGCGATGAGCAGACAACCCGCGGAATCGAAGGACAGCGCCACAGGTGCGAACAGTCTCGCAGCGAGTGCGGGCAGCGAATCCCCGAGCGCTCCCGAGCGCCCGGCCCCGGCGACGGTCGAAATCACTCCTGCCCGATCCACCTTGCGGATCCGCGCGTTGCCCGTATCGGCGATATAGAGCGAGCCATCGGAGGCAAGGGCCAGCCCGCTGGGGGAATCCAGCCGCGCGGTGGTCGCCGGCCCGCCATCGCCCCAGAAGCGCGGCTCGGTGGTGACCCCGGCGACGACGGCGACCGAGCCGGTCGGGCCAAGACGCATGAGCTGCGGCGTGCCGGCCACGACGAAGACGTTGCCGGCGGCGTCGAGCGCCAGATCGCGCGCCGCGAGCGCCAAAGTGGAGGCGCTGCCAGAGGGAGCGAGCTTGACGATGCGGGAACGATCGGCGATGTAGAGATTGCCCGCGGCATCGAAAGCCAGGCCGGTGGGCAGCTCGAGCGTGACGGGCACATGCACGGTGCTCAGAACACCGCCGGAAAGGCGCCGGATGCGCCGGTTGCCGCTGTCGGCGATGTAGAGGTTGCCCGCACGATCGAAGGCAAGGCCGGCGGGGTGACTCAACTGCGCGTGGAGAGCGGGCCCGCCGTTGCCCGAGAAGCCGGAAGTGCCCGTGCCCGCAACGACCTCGATCGTTCCGCCCGGCGAGACCCGGTAGATGCGGTGGTCGCGAAAGTCCGCCACGTAGAGATTGCCGGCCGCATCCAGCGCAAGGTTGCGCGGACCGAGCAGGCGCACGGCGGTCGCGGCTGCGCCGCTCGAAGTAGGATCGCGCGCGCCCCCGCCTGCGATGGTGACGATGGTTCCGTCGGGCGCGATGCGCCGAACACGGGCGTTGCCAAAATCGGCGACGTAAAGGTTGCCCAGTGCGTCGGCGGCCAGCCCGTAGGGCGCGTCGAGCCGTGCGGCGCTGGCCGGCCCGCCGTCGCCCCGGAAACCCGGTTCCCCATCGCCGGCGACGGTGACGATGATGCCGGCCGGGGTGATCTTGCGCACGCGGTGATCGGCCGAATCCGCCACATAGAGGTTGCCTGCGGCGTCGCGCGCGATTCCTTCGGGAGCAAACAGCAGGGCGGAGGAGGCAGGGCCGCCATCTCCCGTCCAGTCGCTCCCCGCGACGGTTCGGATGACGTAGCCCGGCTCGGCGGCCGGCACCGGCAGCGCGGCTCCCAGCAGAGCCTGCGCGGCGGCCACAAGCCAGACGACTCCCATCGCAGCGCCGGTATTAATGTCGTGCGCCGGAGGGCAGGCTCCTCTCGGCGCAACTCGGATTCAAACTGGCGCGGACGGGTTCGATAAGCGGGGTTGTGAGCCGCTGGATGCGTCGAATCATCTGGCCCTTGCTGGTGACGGCGGGCGCGGGCATGGCGAGCGAACTGCCTCTCCGGCTCAAGAGCGCCGCGCGCTCGGAAACGGTCGCGGCGATGTGGCGGCTGCCGCGCGTCAAATCGCGGCTTCCCGGGCGTTCCCACGTCGTGGTGCAGTTCGGTGCGGGAGTGGACCCGACGGCGGTGGTCGAACTCGAACGCCGCGGTGCGCGCTTGGTGGCCTACGTGCCCGACGGCGCGATGGTGATCGAGGCGCCAGACGAGCTCGAACTGGAGGGTCTCGACGTGCGTCGGCTCGTGCGTCTGGAAGCGCCCGACAAGCTGAGTCCCGCCCTGACCACGGGGGAGCGCTGGCAGTGCGTGGTCCAGTTCCACCCGGACGTGCCCCGCCAGGAAGCCGAGGCGTTGGCGCGCGAGCACCTGCTCGAGATTCGGGAACATGCGGCGCTGCACGACAACGAGCTGCTCGTGGAGGGGGCGCCGTCGCGCGTCCAGAGGCTGGCCGAGTGGGACGAAGTGGCCTACGTCTACCCCGCCTCCGGCGAGCTCCTGCGGGGCGAACCCGTAATCGCCTGCGCGGGCGCCATGACCGCCTGGGGGCCGGTGGGCCAGTACGTGGCCTCCGTGGGCGATGGCTGGGACGGGCCGGGGCGAAACTCGGTTGAACTGCGCTACTGGCTGGCGCAGATGGCGAGGCGCCTGGAACGTGACCGGGCAGCCGGCGAGATCCTGCGGGCGCTCGAGGAGTGGGCACGGTACGTGGCGATCCGCTTCAGCCCTGGCGCCGATGAGTGGGGGCCGCGCACCTTGCGGTTGCATTTCGGCGCGCGCGACCACGGCTGCCCCTATCCCTTCGACGGACCCGGCCGCGTGCTGGCGCATGCCTTCTATCCTGCGCCGCCCAACTACGAGCCCCTGGCGGGCGACGTGCACTTCGACGACGACGAACCCTGGGCCATCGGCGAGTACGTGGACCTGTTCAGCGTGGCGTTGCACGAGCTCGGGCACGCCCTCGGGCTCGGCCATTCCGACAAGCCTGGCGCCGTGATGTACCCGTACTACCGCAAGGTGAGCGAGCTGACCGAGGAGGACATCGCGGCGATCCGCGAGCTCTACGCGGCTCGCGAACCGGTGTCCTCCCCTCCGGGCGCCCCAACGCAACCTCCCGCCACACCCCAGCCTTCTCCGAGCCCACCGCCAACCCCGCAACCGCCGGCGACGCCGCCTTCCACGCCCACTACGCCCCCGAGCTCGCCGCCCGCCAACCCGCAACCGCCGCAGAACCCGACGCCACAGCCACCGGCCGGCCGCGATACGGTGCCTCCCTCGCTCGCCATCACCTACCCCACGACGACCACCGTGGTCGTCAACTCTGCGAGCATCACGCTGCGCGGCACGGCCTCCGACAACGTCGGCGTCGCCCAAGTCAACTGGACTTCCTCCAACGGACACTCCGGCGTGGCGCAAGGAACCACCGAGTGGATCGCAGGGCCCGTGCCGCTCTACACGGGCTCGACCACGATCACGGTGCGCGCGCGAGATGCGGCCGGCAACACTTCTTGGCGCTCGGTCGTAGTGACGCGCAGGTGATCGCAGGCCACTCGTGTCCGGTACGCCGGCTCGCAGCTGAAGCGCCGCACCCCGCCCTGGGCACTCCCGCAGATCCCTCTCCGCCGAAGTACTGGCCGCGCCAGACGCCGGCCCGGCGCCTTCGCCGCCGCGCGACAGCCCGACCGCGGCAGAGCGGTCCACTCCGATTAAAGGACCATGATCGGATGGTAAAGATTGGGTAGGCGCGCCTCCCCGATGGCGATCAGATCCCCGTCTTGGGTCACCGCCTTGACGTAACGGGACCCGGGCCGCACGTGGAAGGGCGACACCCGGAAGTCGCGGCCATGCCGGATGTGGCCCGCGGTCACTTGATCCACGATCTCGGTCGGGAACTCGGGCAGCAGGCGGGCCATGGGGATCAGCGCCTCCTGCAGGCGTCCCTGCCGCGCCAGCTCCTCCAGACGCTCGATGCTGTGGGCGCGCTCGATCGTGAACTCTCCGGTCGCCGTGCGCTTCAGCGTCTTCAGGTGTGCACCGCATCCCAGAGCCACACCCAGATCGTGTGCCACCGTGCGCAGGTACGTGCCGGCCGAGCAGTGCACGAGGACGCGCGCCTCGGGGCCATGGATTTCCAGCAGCTCGGCGGTGTAGATGCTGACCTCGACCGGCTTGAGCTCGACCGGGACGTTCTTGCGAACCAGCCGGTACGCCGGCACCCCGCCGATCTTCTTGGCCGAGATGGGTGGCGGCATCTGGAGGATGGTGCCGCGCATCCGCGCCAGTTCCTGCTCCAGACGCTCCCGGTCCAGTTCCGGCTCCGTCACCGGCGTAGTCGGCCGGCCTTCGGAATCGTAGGTGTCGGTGGCGTAGCCGAAGCGAATGATGGCGTCGTAAACCTTGTCGCTCCTCAGGTAGAACTGCGCCAGCCGCGTAGCGCGCCCCACGACCAGCGGCAGCACGCCGGTGGCGATCGGATCGAGCGTACCCAGGTGCCCCACCCGACGCGTCCCCGCCAGCTTGCGCACCTTGGCTACCGCATCGTGGGAGGTCCAGCCCAGCGGCTTGTCTACGACGATGACTCCGTCCACAAACTCCCAATCTAGCAAAGCAGGCCGCGCACCAAGCGGGCGCTCAGCCTCTGTTAGATTGGTGGGAAGTGGACGAAGAGGTTCTGGGCAAAGCCTACGACGGGCGCCTGATGCGCCGCCTGCTCGGCTACCTGCGTCCGTACTGGGCTGCTGTGGCGCTGGCCCTGTCCGCCATGCTGGCGCTTTCCGGCCTTCAGGTCGTGGGTCCGCTGCTCAGCAAGGCGGCGGTGGATTGGTATCTGGTCCCGGTCGCCCGGCCGCCCGCGCCTTGGAACGCATGGCTGTCCAGCGACCCCCACATCGGGCTGGCGCAGATTGCGCTGCTGTACTTGCTGGTCATCGCTGCCGGCCTGGCGTTGGGCTTCGCCGAGGCGTACCTGATGCAGTGGACCGGGCAACGCGCCATGTTCGATCTGCGCCGCGAATTGATGGAGCACCTTCACCGCGCCGACATCGCCTTCTTCGACCGCCACCCCGTCGGCCGCCTGGTCACCCGCGTCACCACCGACGTGGACGCCCTCAACGAGCTGCTGGCCTCGGGCTTGGTGACCATCGTCGGCGACCTGTTGGCCCTGAGCCTGGTGCTCCTGGCAATGGTGCAGCTCAGCCCCGGCCTCACGCTGGCCATGCTCGCCGTGCTCCCGCTCATCGTGGGCGTGACGCTGCTGTTCCGCCGCCAGGCTACGGCCAGCTACCGCCGCATCCGGGCCGCCATCGCGCGCATCAACGCGTTCCTGCAAGAACACATCCACGGCATGACCGTGGTGCAGTTGTTCAACCGCGAAGCGCGCAGCATGGAAGAGTTCCGCCGGATCAACCGCGACCACATGTTGGCTTACAAGGATGCGATCACGGCCTACGGGTGGTTCTACCCCGCGGTGGAGTTCCTTGCCGTCCTGTCGCTGGCGCTCATGCTCGCCTACGGCGGCTACCGCGTCCAATCGGGCGGGCTGACGCTCGGCGTGCTGGTCGCCTTTTTCCAGTACAGCATGCGCTTTTTCCGCCCCATCCAGGACCTGAGCGAGAAATACAACCTGCTGCAAGCCGCCATGGCCGCGGCCGAGAGGATCTTCGCCCTGCTCGACACCCGCCCTGGCATCCTGGCGCCCGTCGCGCCGCGCCCCGTACCCGGGGGGCCCGTGCCCATCGAGTTCGACGGCGTCTGGTTCGCTTACAAGGACGAGGATTGGGTGCTCAGGGACGTCAGCTTCCGCATCGAGCCCGGACAGACCGTCGCCGTGGTCGGCCACACGGGCGCCGGCAAGACCACCCTCGTCAGCCTGCTGCTGCGCTTTTACGACGTGCAGCGCGGCTCCATCCGCATCGGTGGCGTGGACATTCGCGAATTCGATCCGCGCGAGTTGCGCCGGCAGTTCGGCGTCGTCCTCCAGGATCCCCACCTGTTCTCCGGCACCATCGGGGACAACATCCGGCTGGGCACGGAATGGATCACCGAAGACGAGCTGGTCCGTGCCGCCGAGCAGGTCAACCTGCTCGAGTACATCAACTCGCTGCCCGCAGGCTTCGCGCAGCCGTTGCGCGAGCGCGGCGACGGCCTTTCCACAGGGCAGAAACAGCTGGTGAGCTTCGCACGCGCCCTCGCGCACAACCCGCGCTTCCTCATCCTGGACGAAGCCACCTCCAGCGTGGATACCGAGACCGAACTGCGCGTGCGCGAAGCCATCGCCCGTCTGACGGAGGGGCGCACCGCGATCATCATCGCCCACCGGCTCTCGACCATCCAGCGCGCCGACCTCATCCTGGTGCTGCACAAGGGTAGGTTGCGCGAGACCGGCACGCACCAGCAACTGCTCTCCCAACGAGGCATCTACTGGCGGCTCTACCAACTCCAGTACAAGGACCAGGAAACCCGCCAGCCGGAAGCCCCCAGCCGCGCCTGAGGCCCGGCGCACGCCCGTCGCGGCGCCGCCGCTCTGATATCATTCGAGCGATGGCGGAGTATTCGATCGGCGTGGACCTCGGCGGAACGAACCTGCGCGCGGCGGCCATTGACCGCGACGGCCGCGTTCTCGAAAAGATTTCCCGCCCCACCGACCTCACCGCGGGGCCGGACGCCGTCGTCGCCGAGATCGTCGCGGCAATCCGGCAGTTGCGTGCTCGCCTGGGCGCCGACTCCTTGGTCGGAGTGGGCGTGGGCGCCGCGGGCTTCATCCTCATGGAGAAAGGCGTGATCACCAGTTCCCCCAACCTGCCCGGATTCGACGATTACCCGTTGCGCGACCAGATCTCGCAGCGCAGCGGAACGCCCGTGATCCTGGAAAACGACGCCAACGCTGCGGCTCTGGGAGAGAAATGGATGGGCGCCGGGCGAGAGGTCGAGGATCTGGTCCTGCTCACCTTGGGCACCGGCATCGGCGGCGGCATCATCGTCGGCGGCCGGGTCTTGCACGGCTGCGTCGGCATGGCCGCCGAGCTGGGCCACATGACGGTGGTGCCCAACGGCAATCCCTGCGGCTGTGGCAACACCGGCTGCCTGGAAAAGCACGCCTCGGCCACTGCAGTCAGCGCCATGGCCAAACTGATGGGCCTGGGCGACGACTTGACTGCCGAGCAGGTCTACAACCTCGCGGCGGCCGGCAACGAGAAGGCCCGTCTGGTCTTCCAGGTCATGGGCCAGGCGCTCGGCATCGCCCTCGCCAATCTCGTCAACGCCTTCAATTTCCCCCTGTACTTGCTGAGCGGCGGCATGCTGCCGGCCTGGGAGTTCTTCGCCCCCGCCATGTTCGAGGAAGTCCGGCGCCGTTCGTACGTATACCGCCACTCGCCCACGCGCATCGAAAAAGCCATCCTGGGCAACGAGGCGGGTCTGTACGGTGCGGCCTACTTGCCTTTCCAGGCTGCCGGCCGTGGATCCTGACCCCGCCCAGGTCTGAACGGGCACGACCCACGCTGAGGAGGACAGCCGCATGTACTGGATGGGAATTGACGTCGGTACGGGCGGAACCAGAGCTCTGCTGGTGGACGAGCGCGGCCGCGTGCGGGCCGGCTTCACCGCTCCGCACGAAGAAATGCGCATGGAGCGCCCGCTATGGGCCGAGCAGCGTCCGGAGAATTGGTGGGAGGCCACCCAGCAAGCCGTCCGCGGCGTGCTCCGCGAGGCGGGAATCACCGGGGCCCAAGTGCGCGGGATCGGCCTTTCGGGCCAGATGCACGGCCTCGTCATGCTGGACGAGACCGGCGAGGTCATCCGTCCCTCGCTGATCTGGTGCGACCAGCGCAGCCAGGCGCAAGTGGACTGGGTGAACGCCACGCTCGGGCCAGAGGCTGTCCTGCGCTACACCGCGAATCCCGTGCTGACGGGATTCACGCTGCCCAAGCTGCTCTGGGTGCGCGACAACGAGCCGGCTCGTTTCGCCCGCCTGAGGAAAATGCTCTTGCCCAAGGATTACGTGCGCTACAGGCTCACCGGCGAGTATGCCACCGAGGTATCGGACGCCTCCGGCACGTCGCTGTTCGACGTGGTCCGTCGCACCTGGGCCTGGGAGATGGTCGAGCGACTGGGCCTCGACAAGAACATCCTTCCCGCGGTGTACGAATCGAGCGACGTTACGGGCGCCGTCACGGCGGCCGCGGCCGAGGCCACGGGCCTCGAGCCAGGCACCCCCGTCGTGGGCGGCGGAGGCGACCAGGCTTCCAGCGCCGTGGGCAACGGCATCGTGGAGCCTGGCGTCGTCTCGTGCACCCTGGGCACTTCGGGCGTGGTCTTCGCGCACATGGACCAGCCCGCCTATGACCCGCAAGGCCGCGTGCACACCTTCTGCCATGCCGTTCGGGGCGCTTGGCACGTCATGGGCGTCACGCAGGGCGCCGGCCTCAGCCTGCAATGGTTCCGCAACCACCTGGCGCCCGGCGGCGACTACGACGCGCTCACCCGCGAAGCTGCCGCCTCCCCGCCCGGCGCGCACGGCTTGTTCTGGCTTCCCTACCTCATGGGCGAGCGCACGCCGCACCTGGATCCCTACGCGCGGGGCGGATGGATCGGCCTCACGGCGAAACATTCCCGTGCGGACTTGATTCGGTCCCTCCTCGAAGGCGTCAGCTACAGCCAGAAGGACTGCCTCGACCTCATCGAGCAGCTCGGCGTCCGCGTCGCATCCGTGCGGCTCTCCGGCGGCGGCGCCCGGAGCGCCTTCTGGCGCCAGTTGCTGGCCGACGTCTTCGCGCGCCGGGTCGTCGTGCTCGAAACCCAGGAAGGATCGGCCTACGGCGCTGCACTGCTGGCGCTGGCAGGCACGGGCCCCTACTCTTCGGTCCCGGAGGTCTGCCGCGTGGCCATCCGCGAGGTCGAGGCCCTGGAGCCCCGCGAGGCGGAATCGCAATTCTACGCACGCGGGCACGCCGTGTACCGGGCGCTGTACCCCGCACTGAGAGAAATCTACCGCCGGATCGAGGCGCTGTAGCCCGCTCGCAAGCGCGCCTCCGGAGGCGCGAAGACCCGTGGCCACGCTGGTCGCCGTCGTCTTCATCGTCCTGATGCTGGCGCTATTGTCGCCGCGCCGCCAGGCCGCCTTGAGGCGCTGTTTCGGCTCGCGGCCCGCGGCGGTCTTCCTCGTGCCGTTGTTGCTGGCCGCCTTCTTCTCGCTTGTGCTGTTCCTCCAGGGCGCTCTCGTCCCCGCGTTCTTGCCGCTGCTGGCGGCTTGGCTGCTGGCGCCCACCGCCGCGATTTACTCCGGCCGCCACGCCGGGCGGAGGCTTTCCGGCCGCGATCTGGCGGCCGTGTTGCTGCTGTGGCTCCCGGTCGAGTTCGCGCTCGGCAAGCCGCTGCTTCCCACCCACGCTCACTCCATCGCCAACGAGACCGCGCAGGGCACGGCGCTCGCCATGGGGTTGCTCGTCTTCGTGATTTTCCGCAACTGGCCGGGTCACAAATACAACCTGCCCAGGCGCGGGCGGGACTTTCTGTACGCCCTCGTCGCCTTCGCCGCGATCGCCCTGCCGCTCGCGGCGCTCGGACGGAGCCTCGGCTTTCTCGGTCCTCTGCGGCTGCCGCTCGAGGCAGATCCCGTGGCGTTCCTCCGGCTCTTGCTCATCACGCTGCTCGGCGTGGCCATTCCCGAAGAGCTGCTGTTCCGCTCTCTCATCCAGAACTGGCTGGTGCAACGCTTCCGCGATCCCCTGCGCGGCCTGCTCGCCGCCGCCTTGGTTTTCGGCGCGGCCCATCTGAACAACGGCCCCGGGCCGCTGCCCAACTGGCGCTACATGTTGCTGGCCACGATCGCCGGCTTCGTCTACGGCCTCGTCTTCCAACGTTCCACCAGCGTGCTGGCGTCGGCCTTCCTGCACGCCCTGGTCAATTCCGTGCGACACACCCTGTTCCGATGAGGCGCATGGAGCGCGATACGCCCGAGCCCGACCGCGCCGCTCTGATCGAGGCCCTGAGCGTCTTCGGCCTCATCCTGACCTACATCTGGAAGATCCGCCTGTTCCACCCCTGGCGCTGGATCTGGATCGCGGCCATCGTGGTCCTCTCGCACACGATCCGGCGCGAGGGAGCCGCTGCGCTCGGGCTGGGCGCAGGCCAGCTGCGCACGGCCTTCGCCGCGCTGGCTCCGTGGGTGGGCCTGCTTGCGGCGATCCTGCTCGCCGGGGGCGCGCTGCTCGACACGATCAACCCTGTCGTCCTCCGACGCGCGCCAGGCTCGCTCGCCGTCTACCTGGTATGGGGCCTGCTCCAGCAGTGGATCCTCAACGGCTACTTCCTCAATCGCCTCCGGCAAGCGGGCGGGGGACGCCGCGCCCCCTTCCTTGCGGCCCTGCTTTTCTCGCTGGCGCACCTGCCCAATCCCTTCCTGATGGCCCTTACGCTGCCCGGGGGCTACCTCGCTGCCCGGCTCTTTTTGCGCTACCGGAGCCTCTGGTTGCTTGGCGCCGCGCATGGGCTGCTCGGTTTCCTGCTCAACCTCGTCGTCCCGGACCCGGTCAGCGGCCGCTTCCTGGTCGGCCCCCGCTACATCCTGCACCAGTTCGGAACGTACCCCGAGGCCCTCATCTGAGGCTCTTCGCACGCGTCGTATACTGATTGGCATGCAACGGTACTTATCCAGCCTCCTGCTGCTGGCCGCTCTGGCGGCGGCCCAGGTCAAGATCGCGCAAGGGCCCGACCGCATCGAAGTGGAAATTGACGGCAAGCCTTTCACGACGTTCTTCGTCGGTCCCGAGGCGCCCAAACCCTACTTGCACCCGCTCCGCTCGGCATCGGGCAAGGTCGTCACGCGCTATTACCCCATGGAGCAGCGCGAGGGCGAACGTCGCGACCACCCGCATCACCGTGGCCTGTGGTTCACCCACGGCGACGTCAATGGCTGGGACTTCTGGGCCAACGAACCCATGCAGAAGGGCGTCGGCAAGGGCAAGGGCAAGGTCGTGCTCAAACAGGTCATTGCCGTCAAGAGCGGCCAGCGGCAAGGTTCGATCGAGGCCTCGTTCGATTGGCTGGATGGCACCGGCAAACCGCTGCTCAACGAACGCCGAACCATGGTCTTCCACTCACACCCCGAGCTGCGCGTCGTGGACTTCGACATTCATCTGACGGCGCTCGAGACCGTCAAGTTCGGCGACACCAAGGAAGGCACCTTCGCGCTGCGCCTGGCACCTTCCCTCGAAGAACCCTCGCGCGGCGCGCCCGAGTCCGTCCCTCGGACCGGTAAGATGGTCAACGCCGAAGGACTCGAGGGCGAACGCCAGGTCTGGGGCAAGCGCTCTGCCTGGGTGGATTATTTCGGCGAGGTGGACGGGGAAAAGCTCGGCGTGGCCATTTTCGACCACCCCGGAAATCCCAAACACCCCACCTTCTGGCACGCCCGCAGCTACGGCCTGTTCGCCGCGAACATTTTCGGGGAACATGATTTCATGGCGGACAAGAACCGCGACGGCAGCATCACGCTTCAGCCCGGCGGGAGCCTGCGGTTCCGATACCGCGTGGTGATCCATCCCGGCGATTTCAAAAGCGCAGGCATCGCGGAGCTCTACCGACAGTACGCAGCGGGCAAGTAGCGGTCGCTTGACGCCATCTTCGCCATGCCCTTCGGCTCGAGCCCGTGGCTAGCCGCAGCCGTTGTCTTGATCGCAGGCGTCGGCGGCGCAGTGGCCTGGCGAAAGTGGCGCCGACCGCTTACCCCTGAGGAGCGCGAGCGCCGTCGCAGGCTTCGCGTCGAAGCCCAGGGCCGGGTCACCGACGGCGTCCTGGTCGAAGTGCGCGGCCACGTCGTTTATTACCGCTACCATGTGGGCGGCACCGAGTACGTCGCTTCGCAGGATCTCAGCCCGCTGCTCGATCGCCTGCCTGCGGACCTCGCAGGTCTCAGCGGACACGCCAGCGTCAAGTACCTGCCAGACAATCCGGCGAACTCCATCGTCGTTTCGGAAAACTGGTGCGGGCTGCACCGCCGCCTCGAAGGCCCGCGCCGGCCCGGGTGGCACCGATCAGCTTTGCCCTGACCGCTGTGCCTCCGGGTCCCTTTCGCTGCACGGTATTCCCGCGGGCCGCCCGCGCATGGCGATGGGCAACCTCGGCCGGCGCCAACCCCCGGAGGAGGACTCGACGGCTGGCCAACACCGGGCTCGCGCGTTACCGCCGTCGCCGCTCCTGCTCCCGCCTGGAGCGACAGGCGGAGCTATCCCGCCGCGAAAATCCCGTGAACCCCCTGCCGCGCGCCCCGGGAACCCGGGGGCTGCGCCGCCCGGGACTTCAGCCCGATCGTCGGTTGCCGGCCTTTCGGTGACCGTTCGCCCGACGTGCGCTGTCGAGGGCCCCAGGCCCCCACGAGCCACGAAAATGCTGCCGCGCCCCGAACTCGAGGCCTCCGACGAAAGCGAGTGCACCCTATTGCGCGGCGCAACGACGATGCCCCTCAGCAGCCCTCGCCCGCACGGCGGGGGATTCGGGGAAGTTCGCGGTTTCGGAGGAGTCCGTCAGCAGTCCAGTTCCTCGCGGCGGAAGCGCACGCCATCCAGGTTGCCCAGCATGGTGAGCGTGATCAGACGCGAATCGAAGAACTGCTGCGCCACGCGCTGCACGTCGGCCGCGGTCACGCGCTCGATGTCCTCGATCAGCTCGTCTAGGCTGAAGAAGCGACCGAAGTAAAGCTCCTGCCGCGCCAGATTCGCCATGCGGTGGCTGGTGGACTCCAGACCGAGGATGAGCGAGCCCTTCAGGTAGTCCTTGCCGCGCCTCAGTTCCTCCTCGCTCACCGGCTCCTCTTTGAAGCGCCTGAGCTCGACGAGGATCAACTGCACCACTTTGCGCGCCGCGTCCACCGAGGTCCCTGCATAGATCGAGAGGCAGCCGGTGTCACGGTAAGGGTTGAGCTCGGAGAACACCGCGTAGGCAAGTCCTTGCCGCTCGCGGATGTTCTGGAACAGCCGCGAGCTCATTCCACCGCCCAACAGCACGTTCAATACGTAACTGGCGAAGCGCTCCCGGTGCGGCGCTGGATAGGCAGGCACGCCCAGACAGAGGTGGATCTGCTCGAGGGACTTCTTGTGCCGCAGCGCCAGTCGCGCGTGCGTCACGGGCGGCTTGTCCTCGGGCAATCCGTCGCCTGCCGGCATGTCGCGGAAGTGTTCGGCCGCCAGCTCGACCAGCCTCTCGTGATCGAGATTCCCCGCCGCCGTCACCAGAATGTTCGAGGGGATGTAGACCCGCCGGTAGTAGTTCTCCACCATCTCCGGAGTGAAGCGCTGCACCGTCTCGCGCGTGCCCAGAATCGGTCGCCCCAGTGCGTGGCCCTTCCAGAAATTGCTGGCGAAGATCTCGTGCACGAGGTACTCGGGGTTGTCCAGCTCCATCTTGATCTCTTCCAGGATCACCCCTTTCTCTTTCCGGATGTCCTCGGGCCTCAGCAGCGGCCCGGTCACCAGATCGGCCAGCACGTCGAAAGCCAGCGGGAGGTGCTCGTCGAGCACCTTGGCGTTGAAGCTGACCATCTCCTTCCCGGTGAAGGCGTCCAGATTCCCCCCGATGGAGTCCACCGAGCGCGCAATTTCCTCGGCCGATCGTTTCCGGGTCCCTTTGAAGAGCAGGTGCTCCAGGAAGTGGCAAATACCAGTCTCGTGCGGCGCTTCCAGTCGCGCCCCCGTCCCTAGCCAAATGCCCACCGATACCGACCGCACCTGCGGCATACGTTCGCTGATCACCCGCACCCCGTTGGGCAGGACTGTCCGCTGAACCTCTGCCGGCATCGCGGGAACCTCAGCCATGGACCTCGAAGGTAGGCTCAGTACCATTGTCGCTCAACCCGACTGGGGGCCCGGGGCGCCCAGTGCATGGCAGCCCACCGGTCCTGCGCCTCCCGCCCGACGTTCCTGGCAATCCGGGGTCCACCTCCGCCGAGTTCGCCCGCTCCCGCCCACTGCCTCCGCGTGGACGAAGAGGCATAACCTATGGCTGCGTGTTACGAATGGTTCCGCGTCCCATTCGGTGCTCGGAACCCAGCGGGCTTACTGTGCCCGGCAGGGCGAGGGTTCACCGGACCTCGCATCCGCGAACCCGGGGACACGGCCCAGCGACGACGGGCAACGCGTGTGCACCGCAGCATCGGAACCGCAAGCCCGCCGGGCGGTGCTCCCCAGCGCCGCTTGCGCCCCGCTTGGAGACCGCTTCGGGACACCCAATCGCCGGGTGCTCCTGCACGGCGGGCCACTCCGCGCCCCGACGGGGTCGGCACTTCACCTTGGACCGTTCGGGCCGTCGCGCACCTGCCAACCCGGTTCGAGACGCCGTACAGCTGGGCCATAGGGCCGAGAGAACTCATCCCCGCCCCCAATGCCGGTCTCCTCCGCCGTCGCACGGTCGGGCTCAGGCAGCCCTAGGGGACACCGTGCACGCCGTGCGGGCGGACGCAGGACGCGCAGGAAACGCAGTGCCACCCTGACCGAAGCTCCGGCCCGCAGTGCGCAACGCCGGGGCGCCGTTGGGAACGCTCGGCCCGCGCGGTTCGGCTACCCGTCGCCCGGGCCCGAACCGGAGGCGAGGTATTGTCCGCTCGTCCCTGAGCAGTTCGCGTACCAGAGCGCTCCCACCACCAAACCCTAAACGACCCGTTCGCAGCAATTTCCGCCCGGCGCACTCCAGCAGCGAGGAACCGAGTCCCCCCGCGGCCCCCTGCGCCCGAGGGCATCACGCGTCCCGCGTCGGGCTCGAGGACGCCGCTGGCCGAGGCCCGCGGCGCCCGAGGGCATCACCCTGCGGATTCTCCCCTGATCGCCGCGTGCCCGCTTCCCGACATCGCTGCGCTGGCGAGCCCCTCCCCGGCACCCTTCGAGCGCCATCACTGCTTCTGTCGGAGACCCCAGCGATCCGCCCATTCATCGAAGGCCCCAAGGCAGGCGAAAAAGGCCTCGAGCTGGAGCTTCGTCACCGGATCTTCCCGTTTCGGCCGCTCCAGACGCCGACTGGTGCGCCACACGAATCGCAGCATCGCCAGGAGCCAGTCGGGGAAATTCGCCCGCGTCCTCCTTCTGAGAGTCGCCAGCAGTCGGCCCACCCCGGGTTCCTCGTCAGGCAAAATTTCCAGCCGGCGAGCGATCGCTTGCAGCGTGGCGACGACCTCTGCGAAGGACTCTGCCGGCGAATCCGTAGCGGCCCTTTCGGGGCATGCCCGCCCGGGATCGAGATGCTCGATCGCTCTCTGGAGTCGCTCCTCGAGTTGCTCTTCGTGCTCCAGCTGGGCGTCTTCCGCCATCTCTTTCCGCAGCCGCATCCGCCCGGCGATCGCCTGCAAGCCGTACGGGTACGGCTTGCAGATCCGACAGGGCTCCAATCCCAGTTCTTGCGCCTCCTTGTAAGAGCGGAGCCGCCTCTGCGCCGGACCGATCAGGGCCACCGCCGAGCACCACTCCCGGTGATACTTGTTGGAGCGGGCAATCACCGGCTCTTCGTCATAAAAAGGCTGTGTGCGAGGCCTCCGGCTCATGGTCGCGTGTGCGCGTGGTGGACTCGGAAAAACTTTTATCCAGAGCCGCCCCCTGCTGTCGACCGCCCTTCGGACCGCCGCGCAGGCGCGTCGCGCGGCTCCTCCCGGCGTGTGCTCTCGCACGGATCCGGCCGAACGGGCAGTCGAACTGCCGAACCGGGACGACATCCGGCGCGGCCACATCCGACGGCGCGACCGCGCGCTTGCATGCTCGCATCGAGCATCCCCAACCTGCTCCCCTTGTAGTACTCTTAGTCGGGAGACCGGCGGAGCTCGAAGCGGCCCGCCCGGTCTCGAGCAAGGGTTCGGCTGTTGCACCGAACATCGCGGGAGGAAGCGGTGGAGAAGGCCGAGCGACTCCAACGGCTGGCCCAAGCCGTGCTCGAAATGGATCTCGAGGGCGTCGGCCCCCTGGTCGAGGAAGCCCTCGCAGCCGGATTGGCACCCGCCGAGATTCTCGCGGAAGGGCTCTCAGCGGGCATGAGGCGCGTGGGCGAACTATTCAAGTCGGGAGAGATCTTCATGCCCGAGGTGCTGGTGTCGTGCGACGTCTACTACCGCGGCCTCGAGATCCTGCGCCCGCTCATCCGGAAGGCTGGCTGCGGCGCCACGCGCGGCAAGATGATCATTGGCACCATCCACGGCGACATCCACTCGGTCGGCAAGGACGTTGCCGTCCCGGTCTTCCAGGCCGCGGGCTACGACGTCATTGACCTCGGCGTGGACGTGGCCGACGAGAAGTTCGTCGAGGCGATCCGGGAGCACGAGCCGGACATCGTCGGTCTGGGCACCTACATGACCTCCACTTTCATGCACACCCGCGAGACCGTGCGCGCCATCGCAGAAGCGGGCCTGCGCGACCGCGTCCGGATCATCTGCGGCGGCCCCGCCGTGGATCCCGCCGCCGCCCGCCGCATGGGCGCCGACGACGCCAGCGACGACGCCTGGGAAGCCGTCGCGAAACTCGACCGGCTGGTCGAAGAGCTGCGCAGCGCCAGGAGGTCGGCATGAGCGAGATCGTGGACGCCTGGGTTCGCCGTCTGAAAGGCAAGCTGGCCCCCGTCGGCGAGCTGACGCACTGGCAGCGCATGGTCGCCGCTTTCGAGCTGCGCCGCAACGATCTCGATCTGGTCCCGGTAGCCCCCGAGCTGGATTACTGGCAGATCACCTACGCCGGCTACTCCCACAGGGAAATCTACAACGACGTGGACAAAACCACCGACGCCTGCATCCGGACCTGGGCGGACCTGCGCACCGATGCCATCTGGATGTACGTGGACATCAGCCACCAGATCGAAAACTTCATCCCTCCCGAAAAGCGCCCCCACCACTTCGTCCATCGCGGCGACAAGGATTACCTGCTGTTCAAACCGCTGGCCAAGACCATTGACGAGGCCATCGAGCTCTACGAGAGCCGCGCCTACGAGCGCTACCTCGAAGGCTCCCGGGCCGTCACGCACTACACGCCCCACATGCTCCAGCTGCTGGAATTCCAGGAAAAGATGGATCGCATCGTGCCCGTGATCGTGGGGATCGCCACGCCCTCCAACTATGCCGAAACGCTCGTCGAAGTGCAGCAGTTCGTGCGGTGGACGGTCACCGAGCCGAAGAAGGTCAAACGCTATCTCGACCTCGCGCTCGAGGAGCGCCTGGCGGCGCTGGACTTCTACGGCGAAATCGCACGCAAGCATGGCCTGCACTTCGTCTGCCTGTTCGGCGGGGCGCGCACCTGGGGGCCGCGGCAGTTGCGCGAGTTCGGCTACGCGGACGAGATCTTCGTACAAAAAGCCGTAAAATTGTTTCCCTACGTGTTCTGGCACATCTGCGGCCACAACCTCCCCGAAGCCATGCAATTGCTCGTACAATGGGACGGCATCAGGGCCGTGCAGTACGACATGCCTTACTACAGCCAGAAGCTTCGCTGGCCGGAGTGGTGCGAATCGGTGGCGCGCCTGTTCGCCGGCAAGCGCTGCGCCATGAATTCGCCCACGACGCAGGTGGCTTGCCACGGGACCGCGGAAGACGTGCGCCGCATGGTGCGCCAGTTCCTCGAGGCCACCCTGCCGCACACCACGGCGGTCGTCATGCCCGGCTGCGAGATCGATTCCTATTCCCCGGTGGAGAACGTCCGGGCCATGATCGAGGAGGCCCGCCGCACCCTGCTGCCATGACACCGCGCGAACGATTGCTCACCGCCATGCGGCGCCAGCACGTGCGCCCCGTGCCCGTAGGCGCGCTGGTGCAGTCCGCCACCGTCGCCCAGATGGAAGCGGCGGGCGCTTGGTGGCCCGAGGCGCACCGCGATGCCGAAGCCATGACCCGTCTGGCCGCCGCCGCCCACGAGATCGTCGGCTTCGACTTTGTCCGCGTGCCCTTCGACCAGACCATCGAAGCCGAATTGCTGGGCGCCGAGGTTACCCTCGGCGATCGCACTTCCAACGCGCAGGTGCGCTCGCACCCGTTGAAACCGGGGGACCCGCCGCCGCCATTGCCCGATCTCGACACCGGCCGTGCGCGCGTGGTCATCGAGGCCATCGCCCGCCTGCGGCGTCGCGTGGGCGAGGACGTGGCGGTGCTCGGCGGCTTGGTGGGTCCTTTCACGATCGTCTGCCAGTTGCTCGGTATCCAGACCGTGCTCACCGAATCGGTACGCCGGCCCGATGCGCTGCAGCCGTACCTGGATCTGGCCATCGAGCTGGGCGTGGAGTACGGTCGAAGGCAAGTCGCCGCCGGCGCGGACGCGATCACCGTCGAGGACATGGCCGCCAGCCTCGACATGACCTCGCCCCGCCTCTACCAGCAGTTGATCCTGCCCGCTCAGCAGCAGTTGGTCTCGGCCCTGCCCGCCCCGACCATTCTCCATGTCTGCGGCTCCAATACCCGCATCCTGCCCATGCTGCACCGCGCGGGCTCGGAAGTCATCAGCCTGGAAGCGCGGACCGATCTGGTGCAAGCCGTGGGCGCGGGCGATTGCGCCATCGCCGGCGGCGTGCCCACCGTCGAGGTCTTGCTCAATGGGACGCCCGCGGACGTGCGCCGCGCCGTCGAGGAATCGCTTGCCGCCGGCGTGCACATCCTCGCCCCAGGCTGCGGCCTGCCGCCCACCACGCCGCTCGAAAACCTGCGAGAGATGGTCCGTGCCGCACGCAGTTGGAAGGGCTGAACCCGAGGAAGTCATCCTCGAAGCCCCGAACCTGTTGCCCGAGCGCAGCGAAGTGCTGCGCCACATGGGCTACCCCGCGGACGCACCCAAGCCCGCGCTGATCCTGGAACGCGTCGAGCAGCTGCTGGCTTCGCTCCCTGGCCGCGTACGCCCGCGCGCGCTCTACCGGCTCTATGCCGTGCGCGAGGCCGCTCCGCGAAGGCTCGAACTCGAGGGCGGAGCTGTCTTTCACGGCCGCATCGGCGAGTTCCTGGGCCAGGTGGACCGGGTGGCGGCCTTCGTGGCGACCGGCGGCCCGGAGATCGTTGCGCTTGCCGAGCAGGCCATGCGCGAACGGGATGCCTTGGGCGGCCTGATCTACCATGCCGCGGGCGCCGCGCTGGCCGAGGCCATGGTGGAACGTGTCATCGCGGAGCTGCGCGGACAGCTCCAGCCCGGCGAGGCCGTCACGCTCCCCTACAGCCCGGGCTACTGCGGCATCCCGCTCGAAGAGCAGCGGGTGCTGTTCCGCTTGGTGGATGCCGAGCGGATCGGCGTCCAGCTTTTGTCCAGCCTCATGATGCGCCCCCTCAAGACGGTCTCGGGCCTGGTGGGAATCGGCCCGGCGGACCGCATCCGCGCCTACGGCAATCCCTGCGACCTTTGTCCGCTCGCGGACTGCCGCATGCGCCGCTGAGGGATCAACGCGGGTAAGGGTGGCCGCGCAGGGTGGCCAGGCCCCGGTAGATCTGCTCGGCGAGCACCAGGCGCGCTAGTTCGTGTGCCATGGTCAGCCGCGATAGCGACAGCAATCGGTCGGCGCGCTCCCGCCAGCCTGCGGGAAGCCCCTCGGCGCCGCCCAGCAGGAAGACCAGGTCGCGTCCCTCGAATTCGGAGTCGCGCAAAAGTTGGACGAACCCCGCCGTGTCCAGCTCCTGTCCAGCCGCATCGAGCAGGATCTTGCGCCAGCTCGCGTAGCGCGCGAAAAAGTCCTCGCGGCGCGGATCGAGCTCGCGCATCTCGCAGCAGACCCAGCGCCCGGCGCGCAGGATGTACTCCGCAGCGGTTTGGTTCAGCCGCCGATCGCGTGGCTTGCCGAGGTAACGCAGGTGGATCTTCATCGGGTCAGCACGGGGCCGCCCTGCCCGGAAAGAGTCAAAATGAACTCCTCCTTGCGCTGCTCGGCGAGCCTGAGCGCGCAATCGAGCGAGGCGCGGTAAAAGACGGCGCCGGCCAGGGCCGCCAGGCTGAGTTGGGCGAAGAAAGCGAGCTCGCTACCCGACACCCAGCGCACGAGGTAGGCAAGGCCCACCGGCGCGCCGAGCAGCGGATACAGGAAGAGCACCAGCATCTGGAAGCGGCCGGTGGAGGCGCGGCCCCAGCTCTGTTCGGGGTTGACCGGCCGCGGAAACCGCAACGAGCTGAGGTTGCCCCCGGCCAGCAGGTAAAGGCAGAGGGTAAGGGCGACGGCGTAGACTTCAATGACCGTGACTGCATCCAGCGGGGCGCCGAGCAGCCGCGAGACCGCCAGCACGACGGTGACCTCGAGCGCGGCCAGCGAAGCGCCTGCCGCGTTCTTCCCGAGCAAAACATTTTTGAACGGAATTGGTGCACTGAACCAGAGCTGGGCAGCCGCCCGGTCGAAACCGAACGCATTCCAGAACAGGACTTCCGAGAGCAGCAGGACTGCATAGACGCTCACCAGCACGGGGTAGGCTTCGCTGAAGCCTCCCTCGCGGCGCAACAAGGGCGCCCAGATGATGAAACCGAAGGAGAATCCCATCACGAAGACCAGCCGGAAGCGCGGCGAACGGGCGAGCGAGCGGATTTCCTTCTCGAGGACGGCGGCGAGGGGATCGGGCGCCAGGCGGGCCAGGGCTGCCAGCCCCGCGCCGGCGCCTGCGGGGAAGCGGCCGGGGGGAGCGGACGCCTCCGCGCGATCCAGGCGCAGACAGCGGTCGAACTGCGTCCGCCCGAACAGGAGGGCGGCGACGAGCCAGAGCGCGGCGAGCACCCAGTCCTGCGGGCCGGGTGCGCCAGTGGCGATCCGTCCGAAGCTCACCCAGGGCCAGTAGATCGGGGGCGCGCGCAGCGGGAGCTGGCCCCACATCCCTGCCGGCCAGCCGAGCAACAGCAACTGGGGCACGCCGATGGCCAGCACGAGCAGCAAAGCCGCCAGTTCGCGTACCCGGCGGTGCGCGAAGAGCTGTTCGAGCAGCCCCCGCAAGCCGGCAGCCAGCAGGATGTTGAACGCGGCGTAGAGCGGCAGTCCGACGGCGGGTGCCCAGGCGGGGACGGAGGGGTTGCGCAGCAGTCCCACCAGCGCGCCGGCAAGCACCAACGGCATCTCGGGCGAGGTGACCAGACGGAGTGCGATCTCGGCGCGGAACAGCAGCGCGGCGCGGATCGGGTACACGCGCAGGCGGCGCAGGTCGAGCCCTGCACCGAGGCTCGCAGCCAGTACGGGCGCGATCTGCCAGTAAAGAAAGACCGACATGAGGCCCCAGGGCAGCAGCACCGCCAGTTCGCGGCTATCGGGGCGGGCGAGCACGACGGCTGCAAGGACGGCCACGACAACCCAGAGCGAGACCCAGACGAGCCCGACAACCGACGTGACCACGCGGCCCAGCCGTCCTTCGCCCGCACGCAGATTCCTCATCGTGCGCCACTGGGCCCAGAGGATGGCGCGGAGGGGCGATCCGGTGTGCGTCACAGCCAATCCAACTTCTCGGGTCCGGGTCCGGCGCCGACCAGCCGGACGAAGGCGTCCTCGAGCGTTTCGGCCGAGCTGCGCAGGTCATGCACCGAGGCTTCCAGCACGATGCGTCCCCGGTGAAGGATGGCAACGCGATCGCAGAGCCGTTCGACGACCTCGAGCACGTGCGAGGTGAGGAAGACGGTCGCACCGCGGCGGACCTGGTCGAGCAAAAGGTCCTTCATGATTCGCGCGCCCAGGGCGTCCACGCCCTCGAAGGGTTCGTCGAGCAGGAAGAGCTCGGGCCGGTGGATGAGGGCGGCAGCCATCATGAGGCGCTTGCGCATGCCCTTGGAGTACTCCGCGATCAGCTTGCGCGGGCTGTCGTCGAGGCGAAAGAACTCGAGCAGCTCCCTGGCGCGCGCGACCGCGGTCGGCCGAGCAAGACCGTACATCCGGCCAGCGAATTCGAGAAACTCCAGGCCGGTGAGGCGCTCGAACAACAGAGAGTCCTCGGGAACCAGGCCGATCCTGCGCCGGATCTCCAGCGCGCACTGAGGCATGGGCAAGCCGAGCAGCCGGATGTGCCCAGAGTTCGGCGGGGCCAGCCCCATCATCATGCGGATGGTCGTGGTCTTTCCGGCGCCGTTCGGGCCCAGAAAGCCGAAGAAGCATCCACGGGGCACGGTCAGATCGAGGCCGTCCACGGCCACCTTGTCGCCGTAAAGCTTGCGCACGCCGCGCAGTTCGATTGCGGGAGCATTCGGCGCGCCGGCGGCGCAGTTCATCGGTGGACGATCCTAACCCATCCTAGCCGAGCGCGGGCGCCACGTGAAGTTTGGCCGCTCGGCTGCCGATAGGGAGAGCGTGGCGCCGGTTGCGGGCAGCAGTGTGGAATTCCGGGAGCAGGCGTTGAAGAGTCTGGAGCGCCTGCCGCCTTTTTCACCCGTGCTGAATCGGCTGCTGGCCAGCCTGGCCCACGAGGACGTGTCCTTCGCCGAGCTGGCGACGCTGATCGAGAAGGACACGGTGCTCGCCGGAAACATCCTGCGACTGGTGAACTCGGCCTTGTACGGCTTGCCGGGCACGGTGAGCTCAGTGCGGCACGCAGTAGCGATCCTGGGCCTGGTGAAGCTGCGCAACGTGCTGCTGGGGCTGGCGATCTCGCGGCTGTGGCGCACGGTACGCACGCCGCCGGGTTGGTCCACGGCACAATTCAATCTGCATTCGGCCGCCGTGGCGACGCTGGCCGACCTGCTGGTGGAAGCGGCGCCGGTTCCCTACGCAGAAGGAGCGTTCGTCGCAGGCCTCCTCCATGATATGGGGAAGCTGCTGTGGGCACTGGCCTTCCCCCGCCAGTTCGCCTTGCTCTGGAACCTGCTCGGCCGGTGCGGCGGTCGCTGGGCGGACTGCGAAGCGGAACTGCTGGGCCTCGACCACGCAGAGCTTTCCTCGGAAGCCTTGGCGCGGTGGAATCTCCCCGAGCCGATCCGGCGTGCGGCGCGTTTCCATCACGTGCCCGAGTTGGCGAACGCGGGGGCGCTGGATTTGGCGCATGTCGTGCACGCGGCGAACCTCCTGGCGGCCGAGAGGGGCTTCGGCATGTTGCCTTCCGGCATCGAGCCGGCACCTTCGGCTGCGCGAGCGCTCGACAGGCTGGGTGTCACCCCGGCGTTGCCTCGGATCCTGGAGCGCTTTCAGGAAGAAATGGAGGTGATCGCCACGCTCCTGCGCTGAGCCGGCCTCGCGCGAACCTGCTCGTGCGACGGGCCTCGCCGGCGGTCTGCATAGGATTGCCCACCAGCGTCCCACGAACCTCGTAACGCTGATGGGTGCCCCCTCGATTCCACCCGGGGCGCAAGTCCGTGTCCCGTGACTCCGCTCGGGTGGCGGAGGGTCCGACCGCGGGAATCTTGTGCGCTCGATGGTGGGCGTGATGAGCCCGATGCGGCCGGCCCCGGATCCGCCTCGAGCGCATGCGTGCGGAGAGCTGGCGAGCGGCGGAGGGAACACAATGCGCGCCGACGAGCGCCTTCCCGCCCTGGGGGGCGGTTCCGTAGCGTTCTAAGCGAGGCGCCCGACGGTCGCCTGACCGGGCTTGGGGGCGTTGGCCGCCCCCGCGCTCATCGCACGGTGGCGTCCGGCTTCAGCCCCGTCTTTTCGTACAGCTTGCGGCGGCTTTCCTTGTCGCCTTTGGCAATATCCCAGGCGATTTCGGCCACCCGCTCGGCGTGTTCGCGCGGCACCACCACGACGCCATAGCCGTCGGCGACGACGACGTCACCGGGTCGCACGAGAACCCCGCCGACGACCACGGGGCGGTTGATGGCGGCTGCCTCGATCCGGCCGGGGCGGGTGCCGCCGCCAATGTACTTCGAGTACACGGGGATGCGCTGCAAGATGAGCTCGTCGGAGTCGCGGCAAGGCCCGTTGGTCACGACCCCCACGGCGCCCCGTGCGCGCCAACTGAGCGCGTTGTTCGAACCCACGAAGCCGGTGTTCTCGATGCCCTGCGCATCAATCACCACCACATGACCGGGCTTCAAGATGCGCGAGAAGAGTTCAGGCGCGTAGTGCTGGTACCAGTGGCTGTGCCACTTGCGGAATTCCTCGTAGGGCATTGCGGCAGCGGCAGGCTTGTTCGTCGGCACGTACTGATAGGTGATCGCCACGCCATAGATGCGATGAGCCAGCTGGTCGGTCGTGTCGCGCCTGAGAGGACGGATGTCGTGGTCCATCACCCCGCGGTCTTGCAGGCCGATGGCCTGCATCGCGTCAATGACGTCGCTGGTGCGCAGACCTTGATATCTGCGCACGATCACCCTGGGATCTTCGTCGCCCGGGTCCGGATAAGGGAGCAGATTCACTCCCTTGCGCAATTGCTCGTCCGTCAGGCGGGACGCCTGCCCGGCGAGCGCCACGTTCCAGGAGATGTACAGCAGGACAACCGCTACGCGCATCATGCCGGCGAATGTACCATAGGCCGGCCGGATGCGCGGACCGCTACTTGTCGGTCAAGGCGGCAACTCCGGGCAAGACCAGACCGGCCAGGAATTCGAGCGACGCTCCGCCGCCGGTCGAGATGTGCGAGATCTTGTCCGCCACACCCGCGGCCTTGATGGCCTTCTCGGAATCGCCGCCGCCGACCACCGACAGCGCTCCCGATTCGGCGACCGCTCTGGCCAGCGCGACGGTGCCGGCATCGAAGGGCGGCTTTTCGAAGACGCCCATGGGGCCGTTCCAGATGATGCTCTTGGCGCGCGCGATTTCGGCCGAGTACAGCTCGATGGTTTTCGGCCCGATGTCCACGCCGGCCCACCCCTCGGGGATGGTTTCGACCACCTGCGACGGCGCTCCGGCCTCGATCTTCTCCACCACGACGTGGTCCACGGGCAGCAACATCTTGTCCCCGGCCTTGGCCATCAGCTCACGCGCCAGGTCCGCCTTGTCGGGTTCGACCAGCGAATTGCCCACGGGCTCGCCTTTGGCCAGCTTGAAGGTGTAGGCCATGGCGCCACCGATGAGGAGGCGATCCACGATCTTGAGCAGGTTCTCGATGACCTCGATCTTGTCGGAGACCTTGGCGCCGCCCAACAGGGCGATGCAGGGCCGCGGCGGATCCTGGGTGACCCTGGTCAGGTACTCCAGCTCCTTTTCCATCAGCAAACCGGCGGCAGCCTTGGGCAGGAAGCGCGTGATGGCCTCGGTCGAGGCATGGGCACGGTGAGCCGAACCGAAGGCGTCGTTGACGTAGTAGTCGCAGCCTGCGGCGAGCTGGCGGGCGAATTCGGGATCGTTCTTTTCCTCCTCCGGGTGGAAGCGCACGTTCTCGAGCAGGATGACGCGGTGGCCTTCGGCCTTGAGTTTCTCGACCTCGGGCCCGATGCAGTCCGGAGCCATCACCACGGGCTCGCCGAGCAGCTCCTGGAGTCGCGCCGCGACAGGCTTGAGGCTCATCTCAGGATTGGGCTTGCCTTTGGGCCTGCCCAAGTGGCTGGCGAGCACGAGGCGAGCGCCGTGCTCGAGCGCGTACTTGATCGTCGGCAGCGAGGCGCGGATGCGCTTGTCGGAGGTGATTTCCTGGCCGCCCGGGGCCAGCGGCACGTTGAAGTCCACGCGCATGAAGACCAGCTTCCCGTTGAGATCGAGGTCTCGAATGGACAGTTTCGGCATCGGATCCTCCCGAACCACCGATCGTATCACGCGATCCGATCGGACCGGAGAAGGCTCATTTCAACGAGTCGGGCAGGCCGGAGAGGCGGGGGTGCAAACCGGCCGCGCGCCAGGCTTCGAGCAACGCGCCCGCAGCGGGCGGGAACGCTGGCGGCTGGCAGACGGAGCCGGAAGCGCGGCGGACGAGTTCCGCGAACCGTTCGAGCAAGAGCCGGCTGCGGAAGACACCCCCGACGTAGGCCACGCGCACGCTTTCCTCCCGCGAGAACAACTGCCTGCGCACGGCCTCGACGAGCGAGGCCAGTTCCCCGGCAGCGTCCTGCAGAATCGCACGCGCGACGGGATCGCCCTCCGTCGCCGCGCGATCCACCAGTACGGCGAAAGAGGCGATGCGGGGGCGGGGGTACTCGCTGGTGTAGAAGCGGTGCAACAGGTCGTTGGCCGAGGCGGCGCCGGTGGCTTCGAGCAGCCGCTCCCGCAGCGTGGTCGGGGGTCCCCAGCCCTCTTCGTACCGCAGGGCTGCGCGCAACGCTCTGCGGACCAGGTCGAACCCCCCGCCCTCGTCGCCGAAGAGGTAGCCCCAGCCGCCGGCGCGCGCCGTGCGACCCTGCGCGTTGCGCCCGAAGGCAATGGATCCGGTGCCGGCAATCGCGATGATTCCCGGCTCGCCGGCCGTGGCGCCGGAGAGGGCGATGAGCGCGTCGGTGGTGACAATGAGCCGGTCGGCGGCGAGCATCTGCCCGAGCAGCGCGCGCTTGTCCTCGGGACCGCCGCTGAAGCCCAGGCAGGCCACGCGGAAGCGGGTCGTTTCGGGGTCGAGGCCGGCGTTGCGGCAGGCCTCGCCGACCGAGTCGCGGATAGCGCGGGTGAATTTCTCGCGGCCCTCGGGGCCGCCGACGTGATTGCAAGGGCCGCCGCGGCCGGCGCCGAGGACGCGGCCGGATTCATCGCCGATCAGGGCTACGGTAGCGGTTTGGCCCCCGTCTACGCCGAGAAACATGAGCGGCTCCTAATCCAGACGATACAACCTTGCGCCGTTGCGCTCGCCGAGAAAAGTCGCTCCCCAGAGGACAGCGTTCTTGCGGAAATCCTCGGCGCCGAAGTCTTGGTCCCAGATCAGAACGTAGTGCACGCCGCGACGCTTCAACTCACTGGCGGCGGCGCGCCGCAGCCCGATGGGCGGGGGCAGTTCGGCCTCCTGGGGCTGATCGTCGAGCACCCGCCATTGACCGGAAGGCGGCCGGCCCTCCAGGCGCAAACGAGTCCGGTACTGGTCGCGCGAACACTCGACCACGACGCGATCCAGGCGTTCGGCGCGCGGGAGCTCGACTTCGACGAACATGCCCGGCTCGAGCGTCTGCCAGCTCCGCCAGCGCGTGGCCGGGCTGTTGTCGAAAGCCATCTGCACGTCCCAGGGCTTGGGACGCGCCCGCAAGCGCCAGAGAGGGCGGCGCGGCAGCTCCCGCTCGCCCAGGAACAGCCGCAGCTCCCCCACGCTGAAATGATCCGGCCCGCCGCGATTGGTTTGCACCAGGCGCACCGCGCCGAGCTCCTGCGGATCGAAGCGGAAGGTCAACTGCCGTTGCGGAGGATATTCGGGAATGATGGCATGCCAGAGGATGTCTCCCAGAACGGCGTTGAAGGCAGACTGATAGACGACGAGGATCTCGCGCGTCGTGTAAGCCTCGGGCACTTGATTGAAGCTCAGCACGCGCGCGCCCGGCGGCGTGGAGTCCTCGATCATGCGCGCGATCGGGTAGTAAGGATTCTTGCGCGTGAGCCAGGATTCTTCCGATTCCAGGCGCAAGGCCTGTCGCAGCGGGATCTTGACCAGGCGCCAGGCGTTGGGATCCGAGTAGAGGCTGACCGCATCCGGCCAGCTCAGGATGGCGTGGGCGAGGGCGAGGGCAACCGCCAGCGCCCGCAGACGGGCGAAGACCATCGCCATGGCCAGCGAAAGCAGGGGCAGGGCGGGGATCAGAAAGCGCGTGCCGATGTTGGCCGCATAGGGAAGGCCGAACAGAAACGCTGCGGCGAGGAGCCGGCGACCGTTGGGGTCCCGCAACGATAACAGGGCGATCGGAGAGAGCAGGAACAGCGGCCCCAGCAAACCGCAAAGCACCGCTCCGCGAACGGTGACTTCGAGGGGAATCTCCCAGTGGCTTTTCAGGCCGACGTAGTTGCGCATGTGATGCGCGTACTCCTGCTCGAAGGAGACATGGATGTAGGGATTGGGAAACAGGCGGTTGAAGAACGGCGAGAAGGGATTGCCCAGCCAGATCCAGTTCTTCGCCACCCAGGGAATCACCGGGATGGCGGCGCAGAGCGCGACCGTGGCCAAGGTCCTCGGCAGGGCGCGCGGCTGACGCCGGAGTCTCCAGCCCAGGAACGCCAGGGCATAAACGCCGGCCGCGACGGCCGTGTATTTGGCAGCGTAACAGAAGCCCGCCAGCAGCCCGATCAAAGGCAGAATACGCGGGTTGCGCTCCCGGTCCCAGATCTGCGCGAGATGGAACACGGTGAACATCAGCCAGGCCGTGGCCACGTCAATGTAGGCCGTGGTTCCATCCTGGCCGACGACGGGGCTCAGGAAAGTGAACAGGGCCGCCACGACGCCAGCCGGGGCGAACCCGAAACGACGCGCGTAGGCGATCATGCTCAGGGGCAACGCGACCAAACAGGCGAAATGCAGGAGCGCAGCGGCCGAGTGGCGCCCGATGGAAAACGCGAACAGGTAGAGCATCTCGATGCCCTGGGAGAGGTTCGCGTACATGTTGGTGGTGATCGGCTCGAAGCCGTGACGCCGCAGGTAGCGCGCTACAAGGCCCAGATGGTACGTGCTCCCATCGGGGCTCATCTCGGGCGCCATGGCGTTGAAGAAGTACAGAACGACGAAGGGCAGCGCGAGCGCGAGACCGACGCGTTTCCAGAAGACGGGCAGCGCGGGCAGACACAGCGCCGGCAGCGCGAACCACCCGCGCCAGAGCGCGAGGGCGACGAGCAGCAGGCCTGCGGTCTGGAAGACGCCCTTCCGGGCCACTCCGACGGTCGCGGCGACGAAGACGAGCTGACTCAAGCAGGCGGCGCCCGCAGCGAAGGCAAAGAGCGGCTGTTCCTGGCGGGGAAAGCGCAGGCCGAGGGCCCGCAGCAGGAGCTGCCCCAGGACGAGCGAGACTGCCACGGTGAGCAACGCGCCGTAGAGAATGTAGAAGGCCTGGGGCATCAGCGCGAGCGGGCGCAGGCGATCATTCCAGAAATCCGGCGCTTCTCAGGATGAAACCGAGGCGAGCGCCGTCCTGAGGGGCGA
>JANXAE010000019.1 GCA_025062235.1 Bryobacteraceae bacterium | reverse complement strand
CGACCAGGCCCAGCTGGCGGTGTGCTACCTGGAAGCCTACCAAGCGAGCGGAGAGCCGCTGTTCGCGGACGTGGCGGCGGAGACGCTCCGCTACGCGCTCGATCACCTGCGCGACCCCGAGGGCGGATTCTACTCTGCCGAGGACGCCGACAGCATCGCCGATCCGGACCATCCCGAAAACGCTGAGGAAGGCGCCTATTACCTGTGGACAGCGGAGGAGGTCCGTGGGGTCTTGGGCGAGCCGGTCGCAGGCTGGTTCTGCTCGCACTACGGAGTCGGTGCCGAAGGTGAATGGGTCCTCTCGGAGACGCAGACCCTGGAGGAAACGGCAGCGCAGGCAGGAATGGACGCCTCCATCGTGGCGAACGCGCTCGCCGAAGCGCGTCGGAAGCTGCTCGAGCACCGCAACAGGCGCCCGCGGCCGGCGCGCGACGAGAAGATCCTCACCTGCTGGAACGGCCTGATGCTTTCGGCCCTGGCCCGCGCGGCACGCGTGCTGGGGGACGACCGGTATCTGGACGCGGCTTCCGCCTGCGTGCGATTCCTCGGCTCGCGACTTGCAGGCGGGGAAGGACTGCTCCGCCGCTATTGGCGCGGTGAAGCGGGGATCCCGGCGTTTCTGGAAGACTACGCTTATCTGGTTCAAGGCCTGCTGGATCTTTACGAGGCCTCGCTCGACCCGGTGTACTTGGACTGGGGCGTGAAGCTTTGGGCAAGGCAAGCGGAGTTGTTCGAGGACAGCGAAGGCGGCGGCTATTTCAGTACGCGCAGGGATGCCGCGTTGCCCGTGAGGTTCAAGGACGACTACGACGGCGCCGAGCCCTCGGCCAACTCGATCTCGGCGCTGAATGCGCTCCGTCTGGCCGCCATAACGGGCCGCGAGGAATACCGCGAGCAGGCCCGCCGCACGCTGGCAGCCTTCGGACGCCAATTGGCGGTTGCGCCGGACTCGCTCCCCTTGATGGTCGTGGCCGCCTTGTACGAGCGCTCCGGGATGCGCCAGGTGGTCTTCCGGGGCGATGTACGCGGGGAAGCCGTGCGACGATTGCGCCGCGTGGTGGACCGTGGTTTCTACCCGGACGTGGTCGTGCTGGCTGTGGAGCCGCAGGAGGAGCCCGCTTGGAGGGCTGCGCTCGCGGGCGGTTCGTCGGAGGCAGCGGCCCACGTATGCGAGAATTTTGCTTGTCAGGCGCCGGTGGACGATCCCGAGGAGCTGGCGCGACAACTGAGAACGGGCAGGACGCCTCTGGCGGGTTGAGTTGGCGAGTTCGCTCGTTACGAAATCAGAGGAGACGAGGACATGGAGAGAGCAGGAGCAGTTACCTTGAAAGGCAATCCGCTGACCTTGGTAGGGCCGGAACTGAGGGTGGGCGATCCCGCGCCCGATTTCGAGTGCGTGGACGTCAACCTCCGCCCGGTGCGGCTGGCCGACACCGGGACCTCGGTGCGAATCTTCAGCGTGGTGCCATCGCTCGACACACCCGTGTGCGACGCGCAGACCAAGCGGTTCAACGACGAGGCGGCAAAATTGCCTGGCTTGGAGGTCTACGCGGTCAGCATGGACTTGCCTTTTGCGCAGCGGCGCTGGTGCGGCGCTTTCGGCGTGGACCATGTCAAGATGCTTTCGGATCACAAGCTGGCTTCGTTCGGCCAGAACTGGGGCACGCTGATCAAGGAGCTGCGCATTCAATCGCGCGCAATCTTTGTCGTGGACGGCAACAACGTGCTGCGTCACGTCCAGTACGTCAAGGAAGTAACCGACTTTCCCGACTACGATTCGGCCCTGGCGGTGGCGCGCCAGTTGCTTGGCGCGGCCTGAGGCGGAGCCGTCCGAACCAAGTGCGCGTGCTATATTGGCGGTATGCCCGAGGGCTACCTGCCGATCTTCGCTCTGAGCCTGTTCGCGCTGATTTTCGCCGTGGCGGTGCTGGCGTTGGCGCGCTTGGTGCGGCCGGCGGCGCCGGGCGAAGTCAAGCAGGAGGCCTACGAGTGCGGCATCCGCGCTGTTTCCGACTCGCGGGGCCGCTACACGGTCCGCTTCTACGTGGTCGCCATCCTGTTCGTGATCTTCGACGTGGAAACCATCTTCCTGTTCCCGTGGGCGGTTTATTACCGGCAGTTGGGCTGGTTCGGGGTGGCTGAGGTGGCGGTGTTCCTGGCCATCCTGATCGTCGGCTACATCTGGGCCTACAAGAAGGGCGCGCTGGAGTGGATCTGAAGACCGCCCGACTGTATTGGGAAGACAGCTACCTCAGGGAGTTCGAAGCGAACGTCGTTGCCCGGGAGCGGGACGGGATGTGTCTGTACCTGGATGCGACCGCGTTCTATCCGGAATCCGGCGGGCAGCCGTGCGACACGGGATGGATCAACGAGGTGGCGGTGCGCGAGGTCCGCGACGAAGGAGGCCTCATCGCGCACCTGCTCGAGGCCCCGGTGCTCGCCGACCGCGTTCGGGGCCGCATCGCATGGGACAGGCGCTTCGACCACATGCAGCAGCACAGCGGCCAGCACCTGCTATCGGCCGTGCTGCTCGAGCTGTACCGGGCTCCCACGGTGGGCTTCCACATCGGCGCGGAGGTCTCGACGATTGACCTAGGAGTGGGTTGGCTGGGTTGGGAACAGGCGGTGCTGGCTGAGCGCAGGGTCAACGAGCTGGTGGTCCGCAACCTGCCGATCCACGCGACGTGGCAGGACGCGGGCGAGGCCAGCCCGCTGCGTCGCGCCGCGGCGCGGGAGGGACCCATCCGCGTGGTCACCATCGAAGGCGTGGACCGCGCGGCTTGCGGGGGCACGCACGTTCGCATGACCGGGGAGATCGGGCCGATCCTGATCCGGAAGCTCGACCGTGCGCACGGCGGCGTGCGGCTGGAGTTCGTTTGCGGCCTGCGAGCGGTCCGGCGGGCGCGCGCCGATCACGACGCACTGGTCGCCATCGCGCGGCTGCTTTCGACATCCCTCGATCGCGCTGCCGAGCTGGTGGCGGCGCAGGCGCGCATGCTGGAGGAGGCCGAAAAGTCGCGGCGCAAGCTTGCGCTCGAGCTGGCCGAACGGCGGGGACGCGAGCTGTACGAGGCGGCGACGCCATCGGGCTCGGGCTTCCGCTGCGCGGTCCAGCGATTGCAGGGCTGCCTGGGCGAGGAAACCCGCGCCCTGGCCCAGGGCTTCTGCTCCGGCGGACGTGCAGTTTTCCTGGCGGTGGCGAGCCAGCCGCCTGCCCTGTTGCTCGCGGTCTCGGGCGACAGCGGCTGGCACGCGGGCCAACTGCTCAGGGAAGCGTTGGCGCAGGCAGGGGGCAAGGGAGGCGGGAGCGCGCAGATGGCGCAGGGCGGGTCGCCCGACGCTGCAGGCCTGGAGCAGGCTGTGCGACGGCTGGCAGAGGCCCTCCCCCCGCTGGCTGAAGCACTGGCAGGGGAGTAGGGAATCGCGCTTGCTGCTATGCTAGCTACGCGAGCGCTTGCAGGAGAAGCGCTCCAGTGTCAGACGGGGTGAGATCATGATACGCAGAGAAGACGCGCTCGAATACCATGCGACGCCGCCGGCGGGCAAGCTCTCCATCCTCCCGACGAAACCGTGCCGCACGCAGCGGGACCTGAGCCTTGCGTACTCGCCCGGGGTGGCGGTTCCCTGCAAGGAGATCGAACGGGATCCCTCGCTGGCTTACAAGTACACAGCCAAGGGCAACCTGGTGGCGGTGGTGAGCAACGGCACTGCGGTGCTGGGGCTGGGCAACATCGGCGCCCAGGCCAGCAAGCCCGTCATGGAGGGCAAGGCGGTTCTTTTCAAACGGTTCGCCGACATTGACGTTTTCGACATCGAGCTGGCGACGGAGGATCCCGACGAAGTCATCCGGGCCTGCCAACTGCTGGAGCCCACCTTCGGCGGGATCAACCTGGAAGACATCAAGGCTCCCGAATGCTTCTACATCGAAGAGGAGCTGAAGCGGACGCTGAAGATTCCGGTTTTCCATGACGATCAGCACGGTACGGCCATCATCTCGGCCGCAGCGCTGTTGAACGCGCTCGAGCTGGTGGGCAAGCGCCCGGAGGAGATCCGCATGGTGATCAACGGAGCGGGGGCGAGCGCCATCGCCTGCGCGGAGCATTACCTGCGGTTGGGCGTGCGACGCGAGAACATCGTCATGTGCGATTCCAAGGGCGTGCTCTACAAGGGGCGCGAGGAGGGCATGAACCCCTACAAGGCGCGGTTCGTGCAGGACACGCCCCTGCGCACGCTGGCCGAGGCGATGAAAGGCGCCGACGTGTTCATCGGCCTCTCGGTGGCCAACTGCGTCACGCCGGAGATGTTGCGCTCGATGGCGGACCGGCCGATCGTTTTCGCCATGGCCAATCCGGATCCCGAGATCCCGTACGAGGAGGCCAAGCGCGCGCGCCCGGACGTGATCATGGCCACGGGCCGTTCGGACTACCCCAATCAGGTCAACAACGTGCTCGGCTTTCCCTTCATTTTCCGCGGAGCGCTCGACGTCAGGGCCACCGCCATCAACGACGAGATGAAGCTGGCCGCGACGCGGGCTCTGGCCGCGCTGGCCAAGCAGGACGTGCCCGACTCGGTGCGGCGCGCCTACGGCGTGGAGGAAATGTCCTTCGGGCCCGACTACATCATCCCGAAGCCGTTCGATCCGCGGGTATTGATCTGGGAATCGGCCGCGGTGGCGGAGGCGGCCATGCGCACCGGGGTGGCGCAGCAACCGGTGGATATCGAGGAGTACAAGGAGCAGCTGGCGCGACGCCTGGGCAAGGCCTACGAAGTCATGCGGGTGATGATCACCAAGGCACAGCGCGATCCCAAGCGCGTGGTCTTCCCCGAGGGCGAAGAGAGCAAGATGCTGCGCGCCAGCCAGATCCTGCTCGACGAAAAGATCGCGCAGCCGATCCTGCTGGGCAACGAGAAGACGATCCGCGCCCGCATCGAGGAGCTGCGCCTGAACCTGGACGGGGCGCAGGTCATCGAACCGGCGCGCTTCCCGCGGCTGGGCGAATACGTGGAGGAGCTTTTCCGGCTGCGGCAGCGCAAGGGCGTCACGCGCAAGGAAGCGGCGCAGCTGATCCTGAACCGCAACGTCTTCGGCTCGATGATGGTGCGCATGGGCGACGCGGATGCGCTCATCGCCGGTCTGACGCAGCATTATCCCGACACCATCCGGCCCGCCCTGCAAGTGGTCTCGGTGCGCGAGGGCCTCACCAAGGTCTCGGGACTGTACCTGCTGATCTCGCCCAAACGCGAACTGTATTTCCTGGCCGATTGCACAGTGAACATCGAGCCGACCGCCGAGGATCTGGCGGAAATCGCCATCTGCACGGCGGAAATGGCGCGTCGCTTCGACGTGGAACCGCGCGTGGCCATGCTGTCGTTCTCCAACTTCGGCAGCACGCGGCATCCGCTGGCGGAGAAGGTGCGGCGCGCGGTGGAGCTGGTCAGGCAGCGCGAACCCGAGCTGATCGTTGACGGCGAGATGCAGGCCGATACCGCGGTGACGCCGGAGATCCTCGAGGAGGACTACCCGTTCAGCCGCCTCAAGGGGGCAGCCAACGTGCTGATATTCCCGGATCTGGAAGCGGGCAACATCGCTTACAAGCTCCTGAACCGCATCGGGGGCTGCGAGGTGATCGGACCGATCCTGATGGGCATGTCGCGCCCGATCCACGTGTTGCAACGCGGAGCGGAGGTCAACGAGATCGTCAACATGTCCGCGATCGCGGTGGTGGAGGCGCAGGAGGCTTGCGCCCGGCGGCAGGCGCTGAGGTCCCCCTCCTCAGGCTGACCCGTGGCGCGGCTCCGCCGTCGCCCTTCGCGGCGCGCGGCGGGCCTTGCCTGCCGCTCACCATTGCACGGGCTTGCCGGGTTCCAGTGTCCAGACTTCGGTCTCGGGCAGATCCGAGATGAGCTCGGCCAGTTGCTCGGGCCTCCCGGTCAGCGGCGGGAAGGTACCGAAATGCGTGGGGATGACCTTGGCCGGGCGGAGCATCTTGCAGGCCAGGGCGGCCTCCGCCGGGCCCATCGTGTAGAGCCCCCCGATGGGCAGCACCGCCAGTTGCGGACGGTAGAGCTGCCCGATGATCTGCATGTCGGAGAATACGGTGGTGTCGCCCGAACAATAGATGCGGCGGCCGTCGGGCAGGTGCAGGACGTAGCCCGCGGCCTCGCCTCCGTAGATCATCCGGCCGTCCTCTTCGATGCCGCTGGAGTGCACGGCGTGGGTCATGGTGACGCGCAAGGGTCCCAGTTGCACGGTGCCGCCCTTGTTCATGCCGGTGAGTTTGCCGACGCCCTTGTGGCCCAGCCAGTGACAGACCTCGTAGATGGCCACGATTTCGGGTGCGAAGCGGGCCGCGAGCGCTTGGACGCTGGTCAGGTGATCGAAGTGGCCGTGGGTGATCAGGATTCCGTCCAAGCGCGCGAGCGAATGGTTGGCGGGGTAGGCCGGATTGCCTTCCAGCCAGGGATCCAGCAGGTAGACCTCGCCACTGTCCAGCTTGAACTGCATCGTGCCGTGACCGAGCCAGGTGATCTCCACGCTAACCCTCCTTGGAAACGAGTCATACCGCCCTGCGGGCGGATGGCCTTACCCGATGATAAAACAAAGGCGGAGTGCGGCAGTTCTCACGCGCTGGAGGCGTGCGAACGCCGGGCTCTCGAAAACGCGCCCTGCGCACGCGCGGGCTTGCGGCGGCTGCGGCGCAGCAGCTTGGCCACGGTGCGCAGCAACTGCGCCACTTCGCTGGCGCTCTTGGCGAGCACGACATCGGCGCCGGTGACCTGCTCGTTCAGGCCCAGCGGCTGCACGAAGCCCGACAGCAGAATGATTGGCACATCGCGCTTCTGGCACCGGAGCTGCCGGATGAGCTCGATGCCGTTCATCCCCGGCATCCGGAAGTCGGTGATCACGAGGTCAAAGGCCTGACTGCGGAACAGCTCGAGGGCGGCTTCCCCGCTCGACGCGATGGTCACCGCGTAACCCTGTTCTTCGAGCAGCGCCTTGCGGGCTGCCAGCCCCAACTCGTTGTCGTCCACCAGGAGGATCTGTGCGGGAACGGGAAGCGGGGTTGATCGCATAGCGGACTCCGCGAAGGTAACAGGAAAACGGCGCGAGTGTCAATGCGCCGTTAAGAGATTGCAGGACAAGCCGGATTTTCCGCTTGATTTTTCCAGTGAACTTCTGCTATGGACCTGCGCTCACTCGACCTCGCGCGGAGCGGTGTAACCGCTCTTGGCGATGATGGTGTATTTGATGGGCCGCTGGCGCTCGTCGGTGATCTTGAGCGGCTGGTTGGTGGCCGGGTCCACCAGCTCGACTTTGATGCGGCGGAACTTCCCGTCCCGCTTGGTGTTGGAGGGCTGATAGGTAATGTAGTAGCGGTTGCGCAGGGCATGTGCGATCGAGCGGAAGATGCCCGGGAACTCGCCGTAGAAGCGGGGGAAGAAGGCCATCCCGCCGGTCTCACGGGCGAACGTGCGGAGCTGGTTGTCGGCCTGGAGGAAATCCAGTCGCGCGATCGGCCCCAGCATGCCGTAGGCGTCGTACCACTCGCGCAGGGCCTGCATCAGTCCGATGGCGTAGACGGGCACACCCGCATTCTGCAGGATCTCGCGCGCCTTGGAGAAGGTGATCTTGCTGAAGGTGTCGATGCCGGAGGAGATGAGCACGATCGCCTTGCGCCCCTCGATGTCGCTCATGCGTTGGGCCACGTCCGTCACCGCGTCGAACAGGTTCGCTTCCGAATAGGCAGCGATGCGCAACCTGGACATGGCGTCATAGGCGGCGCGCTTGTCGGTGGAGAAATCCGAGAGGATTTCCGGACGGATGTCGTAGGCGACGACGGCCACGTAGTCCTCCGGCTTCAGAGTCTCCAGGAATCCGTAAGCGGCGGTGAGGGTCTGGTACCAGGTCTCGCTCCAGTATTGCTGGAACAGGTTGCTCCACTCGATGACCATGCAGACGGTCATGGGGGCTTCGCCCATCTCGAAACCGGTGATCTGTTGCGGCACGTTGTCTTCGAGCACGCGGAAGCAGGCGCGCGGGAGGTTGGGAATGAATTGGCCCCGGTTGTCGAGCACGGCCACATCGAGGCTGACCGTCAGCACTTCGGTGCGGAAGGAAGGAGCCTCTGGCGGGATGTCCTCCTTCTTCCTGCCGAATTTCGAAGGGATCCTGGATTCTTCGGCCGGTTCGGCTTCCCCTCCGGCCTTCTTGCGCGGGCGCGCGACCGTCTCGCTGCCCTCCTTTTTCGGGCCGGCCTGGGCGTGGAGCCAGTCGGCCGTCGCCAGCAGGCAGACCAGGCCCGCGGCCGCGAGGATGTGCAAGCGCTTCATAACTCCCCCACTATTGAACTATAACAGGAGCCGGCGGTTGGGATTCACCGGGACCAGCGGTCGCGATCGTGGCGGCGCATGTAGACTTCGAACTTGCGCCGGGCGCGGCGGATTTTCCATTGCCGCCACTGTTCGCGCAGACGGCCGAACAGGGAGGGGCGGAGGTAGGTTCGCCTGTGCCGGGCGCGCAATCGCGAGCGCAGGGAGAGGTAGCCGAACAGCATTCCGCCAAGGTGCGCGACGTGGCTGATGCCACTGCCGGCAGCCTGGAAGGAACCGAGGAAAGCGATGGCCCCGACGATGAGTACGAAATACTTGGCCTGGATAGGGAACAGGAAAAAGAACAGCACCGTGCGCTCCGGATAGAGCAGCCCGTAGGCGAGCAGCAGCCCGTAAATGGCGCCGGAAGAGCCGAGGGTGCGGGTAAAAGGATCGCCCCAGAGCAGGTTCGCCACGATCACGCACAGCCCAGCGCCCACGCCGCACAGAAAGTAATAGCGCAGGAAGGCGCGCGTGCCCCAGTCGCGCTCCAGGTCCATGCCGAACATCCACAGCGTGAGCATGTTGAAGAGCAAGTGCATCAGGCCGCCGTGCAGGAAAAGGTAAGTGGCCAGCTGCCAGACGTAACCGCGTTCGAGCACCTGCCACGGCGCCAGCGCCAGGGCTGCGAACGGATCGCGGCGCGCGAGGTTCACCGAGAAGAACTGAAGCAGGAAGAGACCCACATTGACGATGAGCAACCACTTCACGCCGGCAGGCAAGCGCCCGCTCCAATAGCCCGCGGGTCTGGAATAAGCGTAAGGCATCGGCTCGAGGCAGGGCCTTATGCCAGAATAGCAGAAGCGAGCCAGCGGGCAGGGGGCGCGCGGTGAAGAGGCCATCCGCAGTCAAAGTCCACGTCCCTGGCGTGCTGGCGCGTTTGAAGGAGAGGATCCGGGGGCGCGAACAAAAGCTGGTTCGCGGGGGCTGGCAAATGCCACTGTTGCTGTTGGTGTATCCGCGGGGCGCCGGAGCGGTCGCCTCCGAGCTCGAGCACGCCTATGCGCACGCGCTTCCGGCCAGCGGCTCCGAGGTGCGCGGACTGTACGGAGATCTGTGGAGGGCTCTGCCTGCCCTGATCGTCGTGCAATTGCGCGAGCGGAATCCCTGCGGTTGCCTGGGGCACCACCATCCTCCCGGGACAGAATCGCGCCTGGCACGTCGGCTGGCCAGCGAGCTGGGTCATCCGGTAGCCGAGATTGACCTGGCCTACGAGAGCATAAGGGCCTGGCAACCGGAACCCCTGGCCTCGCTGGCGGCCGAGGAAGCTGCCGGGCGGCTCGAGCCCCTGCGTCTCCGTGCCGCTCTGCTGGCCGTGTTGCTGCATGAGATGGAACACTTGGCGTTTCCCGAACGCAGCGAATCGGAGATCCTCCATCGCAGCCGGACCTTTTACCGCCGGGCGATGAGCGAACTGGTGGGCAAGGAGCTGGGCAAGGACTACGGCATCGCTTGATCGCTTTCTTCGAAGGGACGCGACCGACCCGAAGCACCCGCGGCCTGTCCGGCGCGGGCCAGCGCGGAGGAAAGCATCTGCAAGGCGACGGCCAACAGCAACCAGACTTGCCAGTGGGAGAAGAGCCCGTCGCCGATGACGAAGTTGCCCAGGAGGCCTAGATCTGCACCGAGCCTCCAAATGGCCAGGGCCAGAGCCGCGGCTACCCCGGGCGTCAGCAGGGCGCTTGCGGCCAGGGCCAAGCCGCGCCAGCCATTGATCCGCACCCGCGTCGGGCGCACTCGGATGCGAAGGACCATGGTTGCCGCTGCGAGCCGGTCTGCGGACCGGCAGGCTATGCCTCCAATCTAACAGCTTTTGCGTTACATTGGACAGGGTGCGCCCACAGCGCACGGACCTCGCGACAAGCAAGTGGAGGGAGCCGACACAGATGGCACGCATCAAGACCGCAGTCATCGGAACCGGATTCATGGGCCGGGTGCACACGGAAGCCATCCGTCGTTTGCCCAACGTGGAAGTGGTGGCAGTTGCCGGCCTGACGGAGGAACTGGCCAGCTCCTTCGGACGGCAGATGGGCATTCCGCGGACCACGGCCGACTATCGCGAGCTGTTGCAGGATCCCGAAATCCAGGCGGTGCACATCTGCACGCCCAACGCGCTGCACTATCCCATCGCCAAGCAGGCGGTGGAGGCGGGCAAGCACGTGCTGTGCGAGAAGCCGATGACGCTATCGCTGGCCGAGGCGAAAGAGCTGCTGGAGGCCGCGCGCAAGGCGGGCGTCGTGCATTGCCTCAACCACAATCTCCGTTATTACCCGATGGTGCAGCAGATGCGCGCCATGCGGGAGGCGGGAGAGCTCGGAGAGATTCTGGTCGTCCAGGGCACGTATTCGCAAGATTGGCTGCTCTATGACACGGATTGGAACTGGCGCATCGTCTCGAAGGAAAACGGCCCGCTGCGGGCGATGGGCGACATCGGCTCACACTGGATGGACATGGTGCAACACGTGACCGGACTGCGCATCAGCTCGCTGTGTGCCGACCTGATGACCTTCCACAAGACGCGCAAGCGGCCGAAGGTGGATGTGGAGACCTTCGCGGGCAAGACGCTGCGCCCGGAGGATTACGAGGAGGTTCCCATTGACACCGAGGATTACGGCGCGGTCCTGATTCGGCTGGGCGAGCGCGCCCGCGGCTGCTTCACCGCCAGCCAGGTTAACACCGGTTGCAAGAACCGCCTCCAGATTGAAATTTACGGAAGCAAGCTGGGCGTGATGTGGAACCAGGAAAGGCCCGACGAGCTGTGGATCGGCCAGCGGAATTCGCCCAACCAGATCATCGTCAAGGATCCGGCGCTGATGCTGGAGACCGCCCGCAGCTTCGCGGACCTGCCCGGCGGGCACGGCGAGGGCTATGACGACGCCCACAAACAGGTGTTCCGCCGCTTCTACCGCAAGATCGAGGATCCCTCGGCGCCGGTCGAGTTCCCGACCTTCGAGGACGGGGTCAGGGGAATGCTACTGCTCGAGAAGATTTTGGAGAGTGCGCGGAAGGGCGGTTGGGTGGACGTCGAGTAATCGCACGGGCGCCGTCGGGAGGGCGGGCCCCTGCGGCGGTCGGCGTGTATAATTGAAATAGGCGTCGGGCCATGCGAGTGGGCGAAAGCCCACTTTTTTATTGGCCGGCGGTGGGCCATGAACCGGGACGAGATCATTGCCAGGGTCCGCGAGGCGGCAGAGCGTGTGGCCGAGTCCGAGGGCCTCGAGGTGCTCGAGGTCGAGCTGCACGGTAGCGGACGCAGGCGGGTCTTGCGCGTTTACATTGATAAGCCCGGCGGCGTCTCCCACCGTGACTGTGAGACCGTCTCCGAGCAGCTGGGGGTGATCCTGGACGTGGAGGATCTGGTTCCCGGGGGCAGCTATACGCTGGAGGTCAGTTCTCCGGGCGTGGAGAGGAAGCTGGTGCGGCCGCGCGATTACGAGCGTTTCCTGGGTCAGAAGATCAAGCTGGTGTTGCGCGAGCCGGTGGAAGACCAGCGGTACTGGGAGGGGGTGCTGGCGGCGTTCGCCGGGGGCGTGGTGACGCTTGAGCTGCGCCCGGGCCGGCGACTGCAAGTGCCTCTGGAGCAGATCGAACGGGCCAACCTGAAGTTCGAGTGGTGACCAGCCTGAAGTTTCCGGAGAAGTCATCTTGGCTACCATCCTGGAATCCATTGAGATCCTGAGCAAGGAAAGGGCATTGACCCGCAGATCGTGCTGGCCGCGGTGCGCGACGCCATGATCGCCGCCGCGCGCAAGCAGTTCCGCACCAGCGAAGAGCTGGTGGCGGAATTCGAGGAGGGCGGCATACAGATCTATGCTCTCAAACGCGTCGTCGAACAAGTCGCGGATCCCGTCAACGAACTGACGGTCGAGCAGGCGCGGCGGTACGACCCGGCCGCGCAGGTAGGCTCGGTGATCCGTGTGCGCCGCTCGACCGAGCATCTGGGACGCATCTCAGCGCAGACGGCGCGGCAGGTGATCCTGCAAAAGGTGCGCGAGGCCGAGCGCGAGATCGTCTACCAGGAGTACGCGGGCCGCGTGGGGGAACTGGTCAACTGCACGGTCAAGAGGGTGGAAGGCCCCGATCTGATCGTGGACCTGGGCAAGACCGAAGCCCGCCTGCCCAAGAAGGAGCAGTCCAAGCTGGACAGCTACAGCGTGGGCGACCGCATCCGCTGCGTGATCAAGAGCGTGGAAAAGACGGGCAAGACGCCGGGCGTGATCGTGTCGCGGGCGGCCCCCGAGCTGGTCATGCGACTGTTCGAGCAAGAAGTGCCGGAGATCTACGACAACACCGTCGTCATCAAAGCCTGCGCGCGCGAAGCGGGCGAGCGCACCAAGATCGCCGTGCAAAGCCGCGACCGGGACGTGGACGGCGTCGGCGCTTGCGTGGGCATGAAGGGCATGCGGGTGCAATCCATCATCCGCGAGCTGCGGGGCGAGAAGATTGACATCATCGAGTACTCAGACGACCCGGTGGTTTTCGTCACGCACGCCCTCAGCCCGGCGAAGATCTCCAGGGTCACGATCCTGGATCCGGATGAGAAGCACATGGAGGTCATCGTCGAAGACTCGCAGCTTTCGCTGGCCATCGGCAAGAAAGGGCAGAACGTGCGCCTGGCGGCCAAGTTGATGGGCTGGCGGATAGACATCAAGAGCGAGGAAGAAAAGCGGCGAGAGGCCGAGTCGGCCGCGGCGGGGCTGGTCGTCCCGGGCGCGCCCGTCAGTGTGCTCATAGACCAGGGTCTGGGGGAGGACGTCGTCGAGCGCTTGCTCGAGGCGGGGGTGGAAACTGTCGAGCAGCTCGGTGCCATGACTCCGGAACAATTGCAGGCGATCGAAGGAATCAGCCTCGATACGGTGCAGGCCATCCAAATCGCAGTCAACAACTACTACGCGCAGTACGAAGAGGCGCTGGCGGCCGAGGATTTCTCCTCGGTGGTCGAAGCCGGGCCGAGCGAGGCGGGGGCCGACGTCGCGGGCGAGCCCGTGTTGGAGGCGCCCGAGAGCGCATCTCATGCTCCCGGAGAGACGTCGGCGGAGCAGGCGCGGCGGACGGGCTTGTCCGATTCGGATGATTCCGGTACGGCCGTCGAGCAGGATTTGTTAGGATAGAAGCTCAGATCGAGCGACGGTCGGAATCTCACTGGCGGGAGGTAACGATGAGCGACCTGGCGCGATGAAGCTGTGCAGGCACAGGCGACGTCTGGTCGCAAGGGGGTATGAAGAAGATCCGGATCAACGAGCTGGCGCGCGAATGCGAGCAGCCCAACAGCGTCATCCTCGCGCTGCTGCCGCAGTTTGGCATCACCGAGAAAAAGACTCACTCCAGCTCGATAGACGAAGAGGTCGCCGAAAAGATCCGGCGCCACTTCGGTATCGTGGTCGGGGGGGAGAAGGCGGAACCTGCGCCCGAACCCGAAGCAACCGTCACCGAGCCGGCGGCGCCGCCGGTTGCGCCCGAGATGCAGCCCGCGGCCGTCGAGCAGACCGAGCCGGAGCCTGTCGCTGCCCCGGCACGGCCACCCGAGGCTCCCCCGGTTGTCGTTACGCCACCCCGAACGCCCGACTTGGCGGCCATCGTTGCGCGGCCAGCTCGTCCCGTCCGTCCGCCGCTGGCCGGCCGGGCCGCGGTCCAGGCGGGCCTTGAGACCGCTCCTGCGGCTGTTGTCGCGCCGCCACCAACGTCGCAGCCGGCAGCGCCGACCGAATCTGTGCCGCCTGCCGCGGAGGTTTCGGGGCCACCTGTTGCACCCTCGGCACCTCCCTCGACGCAAGTGCCGCCGCCGGCAAGCGCTCAGGTTGCGCTGGCGCCTGCCCCAGGTCCCGCGGCGGAGAAGGCAGAACCGCCGCAATCCAAGCCTGTGGCTCCGCCGCCCAAGCCCGGTCAGATCTTGGGCGTTCCGCGGCCGTCGGTTCTTCCCACGCTGCGCTTGGTGCAAAGCCCGCCGAAACCGCCTGTGAAGCCTGGAGCGCAGCCCGTTCCCGCCGCTTCGGCCACGCCGGCCACACCACCCGCCGCAGTGGTGGTGGGCAAGCAGCCGGCTTCGCTGGCGGGGCAGCCCGCACCGAGGCCGGTGGTGCCACCCCACCCTGAGCTCGCGAAGAAGCTGGCCGAGACCCGGGCCATGCCCGGCCAGCCTGTGCCGCGGCCGGGGCAGCCGATCCGTCCCGTGCCGGGCCAGCCGATTTATCAAGGCCCTGTACGTCCGGGCCAACCCTTGCGGCCGAGCGCAACCGGGGGCGCGGTGGCGCGCACCCGCGGCCCGCATCCGACGACCCCGGTTCCGGTGACCGCGCCTCCCGCCGACGGGCGGCGCGCGGTGGCGCGCAAGCCTCCGCGGGCTGTCGAACGCGAGCGCGAGCCTGAAGAGAAGGAAAAGATCCTGCACCGCCCGGCGCCCAGGCGCGAAGAGCTTCCGGAACGGCCGGCCGAAGGCAAGAAGATCACCATTGCCGAGGGCATCACGGTCAAGGAGCTGGCCGAGAAGCTGGAACTGAAGGCAGCCATCGTGATCAAGAAGCTGATGGACCGCAGGATCCTCGCCACGATCAACCAGACGCTCGACGTCAAGTTGGCTGAAGAGATCGCGCGCGAGCTGGGCGCCGAGGTTTCGCAGGTGAGCTTCGAAGAGGAAGCCGCCACGCAGATCGAGCTAGAGCAAGCCGGCGAGGATCAGGTCTTGGAGCCTCGCGCGCCGGTGGTCACGGTCATGGGCCACGTGGACCATGGCAAGACCACGCTGCTCGACGCGATTCGCCAGACCAACGTAGCGGCAAGAGAGGCAGGCGGGATCACGCAGCACATCGGTGCCTACGAGGTCTTCGTCGAGCTCGAGGAGGAGCGCGAGGGCAAGCGGCAGAAGGTCAAGCGCAAGATCGTTTTCATTGACACGCCGGGGCACGAAGCGTTCACGCGCATGCGCGCCCGCGGCGCCAAGGTGACGGACGTGGTGGTGCTGGTGGTCGCGGCCGACGACGGCGTGATGCCCCAGACGCTGGAAGCGATCGATCATGCGCGCGCGGCTGGGGTGCCCATCGTGGTGGCGATCAACAAGATAGACAAACCGGACGCCCAGCCCGATCGCGTCAAACACCAGCTCAGCGAGCGTGGCCTGGTGCCGGACGACTGGGGCGGCGATACGCCGATGGTGCCGGTTTCGGCGCGCACGAAGCAGAACCTGGACCATCTGCTCGAGATGATCCTGCTGGTGGCCGATCTCAGGGAGCTGAAGGCCAATCCGAAGCGCCCGGCCGTGGGGACGGTTCTGGAAGCTCGGATGGACAAGGGCCGCGGCCCGGTAGCGACGGTGCTGGTCAACAACGGGACTTTGCGCGTCGGAGATTACGTGCTTTCGGGCACTGTGCTGGGCAAGGTGCGGGGAATGTTCAACGACCGGGGCGAGCGTGTCGAGGAGGCCGGGCCCGCCACGCCCGTCGAGGTGATCGGGCTGGAAGCGTTGCCGGAGGTGGGCGACAGCATCCAGGTGGTGACCGACCCGGCCAAGGCCAAGCAGATCGTGCTCTACCGCGAGCAGAAGGCGCGAGAACAGGCGCTGCTGCGCGTGCCCCGGATTTCGCTCGAGAAGCTCCATACGCAACTGAAGGAAGGCGAGGTCAAGGAACTGAAGCTGATCGTGAAGGCGGACGTTGCGGGCACGGCGGAAGTGCTCCGGGACACGCTGGAGAAGCTTTCGAGCGAGAAGGTGCGGATCCAGGTCATCCATGCTGGCGTGGGCGCGATCACCGAGAACGACGTGACACTGGCCTCGGCGTCGGATGCGGTGATCATCGGCTTCAACGTGCGGCCGGACCGCAATGCCGCGGCGCTGATCGAACAGGAGAAGGTGGATGTTCGCCTCCACTCGGTGATCTACGAGCTCACCGACGAGATCAAGCGTGCCATGGCAGGGCTGCTCGAACCTGTCGTGCGCGAGGTCTACCGCGGACGGGCGGAAGTCAAGCAGATCTTCCGCATCGCCAAGGTCGGTACGGTGGCCGGCTGTTTGGTTGTGGATGGCGTCATCACGCGCGACAGCGAGGTTCGCGTGTTGCGGGACAACGTGGTCGTCTACACCGGACGGATCGCGTCCCTGAAGCGTTACAAGGACGACGCCAGCGAGGTCAAGAGCGGTTTGGAGTGCGGCCTGGCCATCGAAAACTTCAACGACATCAAGCCGGGGGACGTCCTGGAAGCCTTCGTGCGCGAACAGGCTCCCGCCGAGGTTCTCGTCTAGCGAGGCCCGATGCCTTCCGTGGGTGTACTCACCCTCGAGGTGAGACTGGAGAATTCCCACTCGCTCAAGGACAAACGCCAGGTCGTCCAAGGCCTGAAGGACCGGCTCCGGCGCAGGTTCAACGTGGCCGTGGCCGAGATTGACTATCAGGACCTTTGGCAGCGGGCGCTGTTGGCTGCGGTGACCGTTTCCGGGGACCACCAGCAAGCGGCGATGGTGCTGGACGCCGTAGAGCGCGAAGCGGCCGCGTTGTTGGGCGGAGATCTTGTGGCGGCGACCGTGGAATGGCTGGCGTGAGCTGAACATGCATGCACGGCGTGCGGCCCGCGTGGCGGAGGCCCTGCGGCAGGAGTTGGCCGAACTGATCGGCTACGAGATGACGGACCCGCGCGTGGCGGGCGTCACGGTCACGCGCGTGGCGGTCAGCCGGGACCTCCGCCGGGCCGATGTGCGGGTGGAGGCGCCGGGCGGCGAAGCCGGCCGCGAAGCCGCACTGCGAGCGCTGAAAGGCGCCCGGCATTGGCTCAGGCGGGAAGTGGCCGGGCGGCTGCGCATATGGCGAATTCCCGAGTTCCATTTCCAAGCAGACAGCGATCGGCGAAAAACGCAGGCTCAGCCCGCAGAACGGGCAAACCTGTCAGGAAGCGAATGAGGCCTGCGGCTCGAGGCCCGGCACGCCTCCCATTGGTTGCTTGCCTGCTGCTTCTGTCCGGCGCGCGGGCCTTCCCGCAAGAGCTGCTGCGCCTCGAGGCCAGCCAGGACGCCATGGGCACCACCTTCACGGTGGCCCTCTACGGGGAGGATCGCGAGCGCCTGGAGGCTGCCGCCGACGCCGCCTTCGCCGAGGCCCGCAGGCTGGAGCGGATGCTCTCGAATTACCGGCCGAACAGCGAGTTGAGCCGCGTGAACCGGGAAGCGGGCGAGCGCCCCGTCCGTGTCAGCGACGAGCTGTTCGAACTGCTGGCAGCCTGCCTGGACTACAGCCGGGCCAGCGAAGGGGCCTTCGACATCACGGTCGGCCCGCTCATGAAGGTCTGGGGTTTCTACCGCGGCACGGGCCGGCTGCCCTCGGCTGAAGAGGTCAAGGCCGCGCTGGCCAAAGTCGGCTACCGGCGGGTTCTGCTCGATCGGGAAGAAAAGACGGTGCGATTCACCGAACCGGGCGTCGAGCTCGATCCGGGCGGCATCGGCAAAGGGTATGCCGTGGACCGCATGGTAGCGGTCCTGCGCGAGCATGGCATCCGCGCTGCGCTGATCTCCGCCTCGGGCTCCAGCATTTATGGCCTTGGCGCCCCGCCCGGCAACCCCGAGGGCTGGGAGATCCGCATCCGGCATCCGCGTGACGAAACGCAGACGATCGAGACACTGCACCTGAAGGACCTGTCCCTTTCCACCTCCGGCAGCTACGAGAAATTCTTCGTGGCCGGCGGCAAGACGTACAGTCACATCATGGACCCGCGGACCGGATACCCCGCTCAGGGGGTGCTTTCGGTTTCTGTGCTCGCTCCGAGAACGCTGGACAGCGAAGCTTGGACCAAACCTTTCTTCGTACTCGGCCGCCAATGGGCGGCCCGGCACTCACCCAAGGACTTGCGCGTATTCCTGTGCGAGGATACAGCGGAACTGAAATGCGCGTGGCTCCCATGAACAGTCGCTTCCTCGATGCCTGTCGCCGTCGTCCGACCGATGTCCGTCCGGTGTGGTTCATGCGGCAGGCCGGCCGTTACCTGAGACCGTATCGGGCAATACGGGCCAAGCACAGCCTGCTCGAAATCTGCAAGACGCCGGAACTGGCCGCCACCGTGACGCTCCAGCCGGTGGAGATCCTGGACGTGGACGCGGCGATCATCTTTGCCGATCTGCTGTTGCCGGTCGAGCCCATGGGGCTGAAGCTCACCTATGTGGCCGGCGAGGGTCCCGTCATCGAGAATCCGGTGCGCACCTCCGAAGATATTGACGCGCTCTCGATTTCCAACACCGAGGATCTCGGTTACGTGGGCGAGGCGATCCAGATGGTGGTCAAGGCGCTGGGCGGCCGCGTACCCGTCATCGGTTTCGTGGGTGCGCCGTTCACCCTGGCCAGCTACATGATCGAAGGTGGGCCCACCCGTCATTTCTTGAAGACCAAGCAGATGATGTACTGCGCCGAGACCTTGTGGCGCCGGCTGATGGGCAAGCTGGTGGACGTGCTCGGCGACTTCGGCCTGCTTCAGGTTACCGCGGGCGCGCGCGCCCTCCAGGTGTTCGACAGTTGGGTGGGAGCTCTCGGCCCTGAGGACTACTCGCGTTACGTAGCGCCCTACTCCCGCGCCCTGATCGAACGCTTGCGTTCCAGCGGCGTTCCTGTCATTCACTTTGGCACCGGGGCGGGGGGCTTTTACCGGGAACTCCATGCCGTCGGCTGCGACGTACTGGGCGTGGACTGGCGCGTGGCCATTGATCAGGCTTGGATGGACGTCAGCTACCGTTGTGCCATTCAGGGCAATCTCGATCCCGCCGTCTTGTTCGCGCCCCTGCCGGAAATCAAGATGCGCGTGCATGAGCTGCTCAAGCGCACGGGTTCCCGGCCTGGCCACATCGTCAACGTGGGGCACGGCATCCTGCCGGAGACGCCGGTCGAGCACGTCAAGGCAGTCGTCGGCTACGTGCGGGAATTCAAGCTGTGAAACAGGCGGTCCTGCTGCTGGCCCACGGGGCCCCGGAGCGGATCGAAGACCTCGGCGCGTACTTGGACCTCGTTCGCGGAGGCCGTCCGGCCCCTGCCGAGCTGCGGGCGGAACTCCGACGCCGCTACGAAGCCATCGGGGGCGCCTCGCCTCTGACCGCGCGCACCCGCGAGCAGGCCGAAGCGCTGGAACGCAAGCTCCGACAGTGCGGGATGCCGGTGCGAGTCTACTTCGCGATGCGGAACTGGCGGCCCTTCATCCGGGAGGTGATGGCCCAGATCGGGGCCGACGGCATCGAGCGCGTGGTGGCAATCTGTCTGGCCCCGCAATACTCGCGAGCGAGCATCGGCCTCTACTACGATAGGGTGCAGCAGGCCCGGATGGAGCTCGGCATGAAAGCCGAGATCGTCTGGACGAGAAGCTTTCACGACCATCCGTTGCTGATTGAAGCGTATGCCGAGAAGCTGGCGCCCCTGCTGGCCGAGGACCGCCGCGTCTTGTTCACCGCACACAGCCTACCGGTGCGCATCCTCGAAGAGGGCGACCCTTATGATCGCGAGGCCAGGGCCACGGCGGGGGCCGTCGCCCGCCGCCTGGGCCTGAGTCAGTGGGATTTTGCCTACCAGAGCCAAGGCGCCACGGAGGAGCCATGGCTCGGCCCGACGGTCGAGTCGCTCCTCGATCAGTACGCCGCCGAGGGCGCCCGCGAGGTCGTGATCGCGCCCATCGGCTTCGTGGCCGATCATCTGGAAATCCTCTACGACGTGGACGTTCATTTCGCCGGGTATGCGCGCGAGCGTGGCCTCAGCCTGCAGCGCACGGAGTCCCTGAACGCTTCACCGACCTTCATTGCCGCGCTCGCCGCCATCGCACGCGCCGGCCTCGAAGCGGCTTGAATGCGGAGGGCGGTCATCGTCGGAGGAGGGATCTCGGGGCTCGCGGCGGCCTACGAGCTCGCGCGTGCGCACGTGCCCTGCGCTCTCATCGAGCGGAGCCCGCGACTGGGCGGCGTCATTCGGACCGAACGCATCGGGGGGTGCCTCGTCGAGGCTGGCCCGGACAGCTTCCTGGCCGAGAAGCCCTGGGCGTCGGAGCTGATCCGCGAGCTCGGGCTCGCCGGCGAAATCATCGGCTCCAACGACCGCGAGCGCGTAACGTACGTGCTGAAGCGCGGGCGCTTGAGGCCGTTGCCCGACGGGCTCATGATGATGGTGCCCACGCGCGTGTGGCCGGTCCTGACCTCTCGGCTTTTGGGGTTCGGCACCAAGTGGCGCATGGCTACCGAGTGGTTCCACCGGCCGCGCAGGGCAGGCCAAGACCGTTCGGTGGCGGAGTTCGTCAGCGAGCACTATGGCCGCGAGGCGGTGGACTATCTGGCGGAGCCTTTGTTGGCTGGCGTCTACGGAGGCGACGCCTCGGAGTTGGGCGTGGCTGCCGTCCTACCAAGGTTTCTCGAGCTGGAGCGACGATACGGAAGCCTGACACGCGGATTGCTGGTTGCTCGCCGCACGGGTGGGCTCCGGCGTGCGGGTTCCTTGTTCGAGACCCTGCGAGACGGTTTGGGGCGGTTGGTGGAAGTCCTGGCAGCGGAGGTGCGCCGTTGCGGGGAGATCTTGTACGCCGAAGCGGAGACCGTCGAGCGGATGCCCACAGGATACCGCGTCCGTGCCAGCGGCCAATGGTTGAGCGCCGAGCACATTGTGCTTGCCTGCCCTGCCTGGGAGGCGGCGCGTGTGGTGCGGGCCTTGGATCCCGTCCTCTCCGACCTGCTCGAGGCCATCCCCTACCGTGGTTCGATCACCGTCTCGCTCGGCTACCCGAGAAGCTTGGTGCACCCCATGCCGAGGGGCTTCGGCTTCCTAGTGCCCAAGTGCGAGCGGCACAGGCTGTTGGCCTGCACCTGGGTGGGCGCCAAGTTTCCGCATCGCGAGCCGCCGTACATGCTGCTGATGCGTTGCTTCCTCGGCGGAGACGATCTGTTGGGTGCAGACGAGCACGAAATCACGGACGTCGTGCGGCACGAGCTGGCGCGGATCCTCGATGTTCGCGCCGAGCCATCCTTCGTGCGCGTTGCCCGCTGGCCGCGCTCCATGCCGCAGTACACGGTGGGACACCGCGAGCGCGTGGAGGCGGTTCGCGCGCGTCTTGCTGCGTGGCCCGGCCTGTTGGTAGCAGGCAACGCTTACGAGGGCATCGGGGTGCCGGACTGCGTGCGCTCGGGACGGGAGTCCGCACGAAGGATCCTAGCTCAGCTGGGTTGACGAGCGCCAGCGGGATCCCTGCCAGGAGGCCAACCGCCGGACGAAATCCCGATCCGCTTCGAGGAAATCCAGCGCGGCAAGGTCCTCGAGCCTTTCCCAGCGAATCCCGGCGAAGACCCGGTTCTGCGGTTCTCCCCTGCGAAGCCGGGCGCGGTAAAAGACCAGCTCGATCGGCTCCATGCCGGGATACCGCCACTCGGTCCGCGCGAGCTCCTCGCCGATGTCGGCCTCGACTCCCAGCTCCTCCCACAGCTCGCGGCGCAAAGCCTCTCGCGGGTGCTCGCCCGGACGAACTTTGCCGCCGGGGAATTCCCATTTGAGCGGATGGCTGTCGCGCGGCCCTCGCTGGCAGACCAGAATCCTCCCTGCACGTTCGATGACAGCGGCGACGACGGTGACTTTGTGCTCCATCTTCCCTGGCCCCGGGCTGCCCCGCACGAAAGCGGGAACTGGAAGGAGCCTTCCTCAATTATCATGGAAGCGATGTACAGCGAGCGGCTGCTCGAGCGCTTCCGCGATCCGCCTTGCGCGGGAGAGGCGGGGCCGCCCGCTGTGGTCGTACGGGTCGAGAACCCGGCATGCGGCGACGTGCTCCAGCTTTCCGTCCGCATCGAAGCCGGCCGCATCGCAGAGGCGAGGTTCAAGGCCCAGGGATGCCCGCCCGCGATCGCCTGTGGATCGGTGGTGGCCCAGTGGCTGGAAGGCCGCACACTCGAGGAAGCAGTCAATCTCGGCACCTCTGTGATCGAGCAGGAGGTGGGTGGCTTGCCACCCGCCTCGCGACACGCAGCAGCCCTTGCGCTGGATGCCGTGCGTGCCGTGGTCGAACGGGCTAGGGCTTCAGAATCGAGCGGGGAAGGCTCTCGCGGCGGAGCGCCTTGAGCCAAGGCAGCCTGGGAAGAGTCCCCGAAGGAGACGGCCACGCATCGGCCAGCCCTGCCGCGATGCGCAGCATTCGTGCACCTGCCCTCCCCGACAAGCCGGGCAGACCGCCGTTTTCGTCGGTTTCGCGCAGTTCGGCGCACTCGGGCACCCACATGTCGGGACGCTTCCCGACCAGCAACTCGACCTCGTCCGCGCTCGTGCCGGAGCGTCCCGTGCGATTGACGAGCAAACGCCAGGAGGCGGGTTCGAGCCCGGCGGAGCGCAACCACTGCAGCGCCCGGCGCGCCTGGTACAGACTCGCCGGCCCAGGCGTAGCGACGAGCCAAAGCTCGTCGAGCTCCTCGCGCACCTGGCACCAACTACCGTCCCAGATCTCCCCAAGGTCTGCCACCAGCCACGAGTAGCAGGTGCGGAGAAACCGGAGCGCCCGCCGCAGGCGCGCGGGGTCTGCTGAACGAAGGCTCTCTGGGTCCCGAGGGGCGGGGAGCACATCCATCCCGCTCGAATGGGTTGCCACGAGCGTTCTCCCGGAATTGGCGTCCAGGCGATAGAGATTCTCGGCCGCATCGAGCAACGAGTAGGGAGTGCGCGCGCCAGTCAGGAAGCCAATCATCCCGGTGTGTGGATCGAGATCTACCAGGAGCACCGGCTGTCGGTTGACGCGGCGCAACGCCATGGCCAGCAGGCAGGCGAGCGTACTGGTTCCGCAACCGCCACGCACCCCCGCCATGCCCAGCGTCCGCCCCAGGGTGCCGTTTACCGACTTCCTGACCAACCTCTTGGCCTCCAGATCTTCCAGCAGCGATCGCAGCGCGTGTTCGAATGGAGGGCTCAGGAAGCCATCCGCGCCTCCCCTGCGAGCGCGATCTTCGGCCGTCGGATCGCAACGGCAGGAGACTGCGATGACGGCAGGCGCTGGGGGCCGCAGAGATTTCACATGGACAGCGATTTGTGGGAAATCGTCCTGGAAATGGTCGCAATCCACCAGCACCGCACAAGCTTCCAGGAACGCCAAGCGTTCCAGAAACTCAGTCCAGTCCACGGGGACCCATCGCTCGAAAAGCACCCGCACGGGCAGTGACCGGAAAGCGCCCGCAAGGAGGGCTTCAGTCGGCCCCTCTGGCGCGAGCACGACTGCGACCGGAGTTTCCATGCACTCTCTTGTGCGGGGTCTGCCTCCACCCTATCACAGGCATCGAGCGGCGTTCAAGCGTCAAAATTCATATCAGGACTGGATATTTTCTGGATTACAAACGCGGTATTGCGAGGAGGATCTCGACCCGCACCGGTTGGCCATGGCGCATGGCGGGTCGAAATTCCCAGCGTTCCAAAACGGGAAGGATGCCTGCGACCTCGTCCCGGTCGGCATTTCTTACCGCCTGGAGATTCTCAAAGCGGCCCTCCAAGTTGAGGTAGCCATGGACGAAGAGATACGAATTCGGGCGGGGTCGAAGCGTGGGCAGATAGGTGATCCTGGGGTATGGCGCCAGCAAAGGGCTGGGCTGGGCGAGCCGAAGCACGCCGTCCGTCACCGAGATGCTCTGATCTTCTCCGGGAACGCAATACTGCAAGATCCAGTGCCGTGCCGCTCCCACGTGGAGGAAAACCGTGTAGACGGGTCTGCCGGAGAGCGCGCCCGCTGCATCGAAGATTCCATCCATGGGCGCCGGCTGCACGACCACCACGTCGGCTACCCCTCCTGGTGGGTGCTCGATGCGGAGGGCTCGAAGGGCCTCTTCCTGGCGCTGTGGGGGCCGAAGCGTCGGCGTGGCTTCCGAGGCGCGCCCCGGACTGCCGCTGCCCGCAATGGACTCCGTGCTCGGGCGGTGGGTCGCCGCGCTGTTTGGCGCAGGCTCGGCTGAGGCGAAGCGCCGATCCGGCGTGGTGGCCGGCGCAGTGGCCGCCGAGTCTCGGTCGGTGGCAGCGGGGCGTTCCCGGATGCCGCTCGACTCGGGCCCCGAGGCAGACGACTTGGGCTCCGCTTCGGATCGCTCCCGTCTGCTGCCGGCAGCACCCGCGCGTTCCCCTTCCCTGTCGTGGCCCGAGCCGGCATCCGGCCCGACTGCCCTGCCTGCCACTGGTTCCCCTTGTGCGAGCTGGCTGCCAGGGGGGATGGCGAGCTCCTCCCGCACAGGACGCACTCGCTGATTCAAGGCCAGCACGCTCAAAGGATCCCCCACTGCACTTTCCACGGACACGTGCGTTTTCGGAGGCCGTAGAAGCCAGTCCATCAGACGGATCGGCATGCTGATGGCCGGCAGCAACGGTGAATCAGGACTCGCTGTGCCGCCCGAAGCCGCCTGTACGACGGAGGCGATGGCTTCCCAGTTCGGCACCGCCAACTGTGGCGGAGCATCCAACGCAGGCGGCTGCGCGAAGGGCTCGGCACTGCCGGGGGTGACGAAGGGTTTACGGACGCGGAAAGCTGGGTGGTTGGGTACCGGAGCCCAGAAGAAAAGATCCGGCAATGAGAGCCGCGCGAGCGCAGGCAATTCCGCGGGGAAGTCTGGTTGCAGCAGCGTCTGATCGGTGGCCCGCGCAGGCATCGGCGGCAGCTCAAAGCGGCGGCGCAGCGTTCCCGAGGCGCCGCTGGAAGGCGACTCGGGGGCGGCTGTCCGTCCCCTGGGCTGGCGCGCCGCGGCTCTGGGCTGGCTGCGCATGAGTCGCGTGGGCCTAGCTGCCGCCAAGTACATGCGCTCCGGCACGCGGACCTCGACGGAGGGCAACATGCGGTACCGATGCACCCAGTGTTCCGGCCGCGTGGCTTGGAGCCAATCGCCCAGCGCCGGGAGCAGGGCCACGAGCGTGAGATGGAGTAGCCCGGAAGCCAGCAGGCAGGGCCACCGCGGTCTGCCTTCCAGCCGCAGTTCCTGAAGAAAGGACGGAACGGGCGTGGCTCGCGCCCGGGCGGCGCCCACCTCGGCAAGGATAAGCCACCACGCCAGCATCGCGAGCGCGATCCTCGGCTTATTATAAGCTGGCTATCGGTAGCTATATCCTCTGATTGCCAGCGGCCAAAGACGCCGCAGCGTTCTGCTCCGCCATGGCCGGCTTGCGCACGGATGGCGGCCGCTCGAGGACCAGCGTGCGGAGAGGCTGGTAACGGACGCTACGCGGGCGGTCAGTCGCGAAGGCCGGCAGCAATTCGCCCGGTGCAACGCCCAAGGCCTGCAAGTTCTGCAAGTTCCTGAGGCCGTACAGCGCCAGCTCGAAGCGATCCTTGACCCCGACTTTCTGGAACAGCCGCGAGAGGTACACCTTCACCGTGCCTTCCGAGATGTTCAACGCGTGGGCGATCTCCTTGTTCTTGAGGCCCTGAGCCAGCAGCATGACGAGCTGGCTCTCGCGGTTGGTCAGCGTGACCGTCCGCGCAGTGAGGAAGCTGGCCGTCAGGCTCTTGTCGAACCAGAGTTCGCCGGCGGCTACCTTTGTCAGGCACTTGACTACCAGCTCGGGCGGCAAAGTCTTTTTCAGGATCCCGCGTACGCCCAGCTCCATCACCTGGTAAGCCAGTTCCATGGATATGGCTCGGGTCCACAGCACGAGCCGGCATTCGGGCGCTTCCCGGTGCATTCGAGCCAGCAGGCTGAAAGTGATCTCCGGGATCAGATCAATGACCGCGATGTCGGGCTGCGCTTGCTGAAGGACCGCAATGAAGCGCTCGGGATCCTGGACGACGGAAACCAGCTCCAGGCCAGGGGCCGAAGCCAGGGTGGCCGTGAAACCGGTGGCCAGCACCGGCTCGTCGGTGAACAAAGCTACGCGCGCCATAACGACCGCCTTGGTTTCGCCGCAGCTCCCGGCGACCGGCGCCGCCAGGAGGCGGTGTAGCTTCCGGTAGCAAATAGCATACAACACAATCCGTGCGAATGAAACAAAGAAATTTTAGGACGTTTCAAACAGTACGTACGGAACTCCGGTTTTCCCAGGTTCTCTTCCCACGCTATCCTCCCCTTCGTGCAGGGTTGGCAGGCGCGCCCGGGGAATTGGCAACTGGGACTGGAGTCCTAGGAATCACCCGGGTGCGGGTATCGCGGGGCTATATCCAACCCTCTAACCTCGGTCAACAAAACCCTGTCATCCATTTTCAATCTTCAGAAACGGCGACCCCTGCGAAATACTCTGGTTGATGGACCGACGTGTAGATCCGCGGCTGGAGCTCCAACTGCCCTGCCATTTGCCTGCTCTGCGCGGAAGGTCGCGAGTGCTCGTCGGAGTCACCGCCAACATCAGCCGCGGAGGCCTGCTCGTCCTTTGGGATCCGAAAGAGGGCGGAAAGATACCCAAGCTGGGCGAGCTCATAGACCTGGAAGTCGAGTTACCCGCCAACCACGCCTACGGTCGCAAGTGCCTTTATTGCCAGGCAACGGCCGTGCGGATTGCCTCCGTGGACGGCGGGCGGACGACGGTCGCTTTTCAGATTCACCAGATGAAGTTCCGCAACAGCGGTAGCTCGAGGAAGGAACGGATCGAAAACGTCGAGGAATTCGAACACCTGTTGATGTGAGGCTCATGCGGTCGCGCTCCCACAGCCTGGCGGCTTGGTTGCCCTCGCTGGGCGACCTCGCCTTCCTCATGCCGGCGGTGTTTCTGTTCGTGAAACTCGACGGCGCGCGTTTTCTGTTGGGCGACGGCGACACCGGCTGGCACATCCGCACCGGCGAGTGGATCCTTGCCCATGGTCGCGTCCCGGACCGCGACCTTTTCTCCTTCACCAAGGCGGGTGAAACCTGGTACGCATGGGAATGGCTGTGGGACGTGATCTTCGGCTGGCTCCACCTGCATTGGGGGATGGCCGCGGTGGTGTGGGCCAGCCTCCTCGTGCTCTGCATTTGCGGCTGGTTGCTGTACCGCATGACGCGGGAGCGCGCGGGGGATTCGCTCATCGCCATCGCGGTGACCTTCCTCGCTCTGGCGGCTTCTTCCATCCACTGGCTGGCGCGGCCCCACCTGTTCACGCTGCTGTTCGTCCTCGTCTTCTACGCCGTCCTCCAGCGGGTCGCCGAGGGCCGCACGAGGCTGCTCGCGTGGCTGCCTCCGCTCACCATCCTCTGGACGAACCTGCACGGCGGTTTCTTCGTCGGCATCCTGCTGATCGGGACGTACGCTGCAGGCGAGCTTCTGGCACGGCTGCTGCGACCGGAGGGCGCAGAGCGGCACGTGCACGCGCGAGAGTTCCGGCTGTATGCCGCAACCGCCGTGGCCTGCGGCCTCGCCAGCCTGGTGAATCCTTACGGCTGGCGGCTGCACGCGCACATCGTCCGTTATCTGGCCGAATCCTATCATCGGGAAAATATCATCGAGTTCCTTTCGATCAGTTTTCATCATCCGGCGGCGATTTACTTCGAGATCCTCCTCGCAGCAGGCGCTGTTGCAGCCCTGCTGGCTCTGTTGCGCGGGCGTTACGCCGAGGCCTTGCTGGTCCTTGGTTGGGCTCATCTGGCCCTGCTCGCTGCGAGAAACATCCCCATTTACGCTTTCCTTTCCGCTCCGGTGATCGCGGCCGCCGCCAAGGAGGCACTGGACGGGTTGCGGAAGGCCGACGTCGCCGGTTGGTTGCGGCGGGCGGCCTCGGGCTTCGCCGGTTTCGCGTCGGAAATCACAGCCATGGACCGGGCGGCCCGCGCGCCGTGGCTGAGCGTGCTCGGGCTGGGCGTCGTCGGCGCGTTGATGGCGTCTCCCGCGGCACAGGGAAAACTCCGCGCCGAATACGACCCGAAGCGCTATCCGGCCGCGGCAGTTGATGCACTGGGCGAGGAATTCTTCACCGGCAAGGTGTTCAGCGACGACGAGTGGGGAGATTATTTGATTTACCGCCTCTTCCCCAAGACGCGCGTGTACATTGACGGTCGCAGCGATTTCTACGGGGCGGAGCTGGGCAAAGAGTACTGGGCGCTGGCGCAAGTTCGCTGGGACTGGCAGTCCACGCTGGAGCGGCGTGCGCCGGACCTGATCGTTCTGCGCGCCGAGACGCCGCTGGCCAGCCTGCTCAAGGGATCCGGGCGGTGGCAGCTCGTTTACGACGACGGCATCGCCATCGTGTTTCGGAGGGCGGGCGCGGAGGCCCGCCAGGTTCAGGTCGCCTCGCGCGAGGCGGCCGGCGTGATCGTAAGATCACGAAACCATAACCCGGCGGCCCGTGGGGCGCGCCAGGAGGCGCAACGGGGTCTCGCGCCGCCTCTGGCCGCGCTCCACGGATCGCCCTGAATCTCATTTGCGAGGAGAGTAGGAGCATGACGTTTCTGAAGAACTTTCTCAAGGACGAGCGCGGCCAGGACCTGGTCGAGTACACCCTGTTGCTGGCCTTCGTGGCGCTGGCTTCTGCGGCGCTGTTCATGAGCGCTGGTGAAAGCATTAGTGGTATTTGGACTAAGGCTAGCGAACGACTGTCCAACGCCGCCGCTTGCGCCGGGGCAAGCTCTTAATCAAGCCGGTACCGATCCGGGGGCATGCCCCCAGACATGCCCCCTTTCTTTTCCGGCTGGGTTGCGGTAATCTGTCCGGCAGGGTGGAGGACGAACAATGAACAAACGTTTCCTATCGGTTCTGGTTTTTGCGCTGGTGGTTTCGGGCGTAGCCAGCTACCTCGTCTACCGCCTCACCGCCAGCCGCCTCGCCCAGCCGGCCAAGCCCGCGACCACGATCGTTTTCGTGGCCAGCCGCAACCTGCCGGTCGGAACCCTGATTCGGGACCCGGATTTGAAACAGGTGGAATGGGCCGGCCCGGTGCCCGCCAACGCCGTCCTCAAACGCGAAGACATCGTGGGGCGGGGCGTGGTCTCCACCATTTACCAGGACGAGCCGATCCTCGAGACGCGCCTTGCGCCCAAGGGGGCTGGCGCAGGTCTGGCGGCCACGATCCCGCCGGGCATGCGCGCCGTGGCCGTGCGGGTCAACGAGGTCGTCGGCGTGGGGGGCTTCGTCGTTCCCGGCATGCGCGTGGACGTGATCGTCTCGGGGAATCCGCCGGGGGCGCCGTCGAATCTGGGGACGATCGCGCGGACTGTGCTCCAGAATATCGAGGTTCTCTCCGCCGGCCAGAACATCCAGAAGGATGCCGAAGGCAAGCCGGTGTCGGTGCCGGTGGTGAACCTCCTGGTCACCCCAGAGCAGGCCGAGATCCTCACGCTGGCCGGCAACGAGGCGCGCATCCAGCTCGTGCTCCGCAACCCGCTCGACACGGAGATCGCCAAGACCAAGGGCACTGCCGTGGCGAACCTTTTCAGCGGCCAGCCTTTCGTGAACCCGGTCCAGGCGCAGCAACCCGCCCCCACCAGACGAGCCGCGCCGCCCGCCAAGGCTCCGCCGAAGGAAGAGGCCAAAGCCGAGCCGCCGCCTGTCGTCGTCGAGGTGTTGCACGGCGCCAAGCGCGCGGAGAGCAGGTTTGGAACCGCGGGGGAGGCGAAGCCGTGAAGCCGCGGAAACAATCTCTCTTGCTCGTGTTGACTTGGGTCCTGCTCATCGGTGCGTTCCTTCCCCTGCGGACGCCGCTGGTGGCGCAACCGGCGCCCGGTGCGCGCGATTTGTTCCTGACCGCGGGCAAGTCCCTGGTGGTGGAAAGCCCGGTGGTCATCCAGCGCGTCTCCGTGGCCAACCCCAAAGTCGCCGAGGCCGTAGTCATCAACCCCCGGGAGGTGCTGATCAACGGCCTAGAGCCCGGTGAAACCAGCCTCATCATCTGGCAACAGGGGGGCAACCGACTGCTGTTCGACCTCAAGGTGCGGCCCAGCATGGCGCGCCTGGAGGTGGTGCGCCAGGAACTGGAGAAAGAACTGCCGGGCCAGGACGTCAGCATTACGCTCGAAGGCGAAAATGTTTTTCTGCGCGGCACGGTGAACGATCGCACCGCCGCCGAGCGCGCGGCCGAGATCGCCGGTACTCTGGGCAAGGTGGTCAACCTGCTCTACGTGAAGACGCCGCCGGCCGAGCAGCAGATCCTGCTCAAAGTACGCTTCGCCAACGTGGATCGCGGGGCGGCGCAGGACCTGGGCGCCAACTTCATGTCCCTGGGCGCGCTGAACACGCCGGCAGCGGTCACGACGCAGCAGTATCAGCCTCCACAGGTGCAGTTCGCGGGCCCGCAGGGCACCAGCTTCAACCTCACCGACGCCTTGAACATTTTCTTGTTCCGCCCGGATCTCGATCTGGCAGCTACCATCCGCGCTCTTCAAAGCAAGCGGCTGCTCGAGATCCTGGCGGAGCCGAACCTGCTGGCGATGAACGGCCAGCAGGCCAGCTTCCTGGCCGGCGGCGAATTCCCGATCCCCGTGGTGCAGTCGGGCATCGCCGGGGCGGGTGCGGTGACGATCCAGTGGCGCGAGTTCGGCGTGCGGATCAACTTCTTGCCCACGATCACGCCCAGGGGCACCATTCGGCTCAGAGTGGCTCCCGAGGTGAGCTCGCTGGATTACGCCAATGCGCTCACCTTCCAGGGGTTCACCATCCCGGCGATCTCCACGCGGCGCGTGCAGACGGAGATCGAGCTCGAGTCCGGGCAGAGCTTCCTGATCGCAGGCCTGCTCGACAATCGCGTGATCGAGAGCTTCAGCAAGATCCCGGGCATCGGGGATATTCCGGTGATCGGGAAGCTCTTCCAGTCGCGCTCGCTGAGCAAGAGCAATACGGAGCTGCTGGTGGCGGTGACGCCGGAGCTGGTGCGGCCCATCCCGAAAGGGCAGCCTGTGCCGGACATCGCGATGCCGCGCGAGTTCATGAAGGATGCTCCCAGGGTCGCGCCGCGCACGCCGGGCATGGAGGTCACGGGCGAGGTGCCTGTGAAGCCGCTTCAGGAGAGGATCCCCGTGGAGCAACTCGCGGGCCCAAGGGCGGCGCCGGCGGCTGCGCCTGCCGTGCAAGTCGTGCCCGTTCCGAGCCCCGAGCGACCTCGCACGGAGCCCGCGCCGAGTCCATGAAGGGAGGTCCAGGGATAGCGTCCCTATGCTGGGTACGGACGTCAAGGTCGGCCTGATCGTCGCGCATCGCGAGTTGCGCAGCCAGGTGCAACTTGCGCTGCGGGGCTCGCCGGCGCGGATTGTCTTCGATCAACCGGCGATTGCGGATTGGGGACGCTTCCTCGACGAGCTGGATCGCATCCGTCCCGACGTCGTGCTTGTGGATCTGGGCGCCCTCGGCGCTTCGTTCGCCGAGCCGATCCGGCGCATCCGTTCCACGCTCTCGCAGCCCATCGTCATTGCGCTGCACACGGCGGTGGAGCCCGAAACGATCCTGACGGCGATCCGAGCCGGTGCGAGCGAGTATCTGTATCCCCCGCTCGAAGGGGCGCTGGAGAAGGCGCTGATCCGACTGGTGAGCGAGCGGGCGCGCCAGACCCAACCGGCGCGGGAGCCCGGCAAACTGGTGGGCTTCGTTTCCGCCAAGGGAGGTTGCGGCGCCACGACCATCGCCTGCCACGTCGGCGCGGAGTTGCAACGTCAGACGGGCGACGAAGTGCTGCTGGCCGACCTCGACCTCGACGGGGGCGTGCTGAGTTTCCTGATGAAGGCCAATGGTCAGTACTCGGTGCTGGACGCCGTGCGCAACATCCACCGGCTGGATGCCAGCTACTGGAAGGGTCTGGTTTCCAACGGGCAACCGCGCGTGCATGTCATCCCGGCGCCGCGCCTGGTGGATCCCAACGAGCCTCTGCCGACGGACGCTTTCCGCCAGGTGCTGCGGTTCACGCGCACGCTTTACGACTGGGTGATCGTAGATCTCGGTCGCGGCCTGAACCCGATCACCCTCGCCGTGCTGCCGGATCTCGATCAGGCTTTTCTGGTCGCGACCTTCGATGTGCTGGCGCTGCACCGTACGAGGCAACTGGCGCAGAACCTGCTCGATTTCGGGTACGGGCAGAAGCGGTTCCAATTGATTTTGAACCGGATGCCGCGGCAGCCGGATCTGACGCAATCCGAACTCGAGAAGGTCTTGGGGCTGGAGATCTTTGCGGGCCTGCCCAGCAGTTTTGCCGAACTCTATGAGGCCTATTCAGAGGGCAGCCTGCTGCCGGCGACCAGCGAGTTGGGCCGGCAACTGGCGCGGTTGGCAGCCAAAGTGGCCGGCATCCCTGCGGAAAAGGCTGAAAAGGCCAAGTCCCGGCTCGGGATCTTTTTCTGAGCCGGCCGTGGGTAGCGAGGGGCAAGGAGGGTAGACGATGGCGAGCGATTCGACCGCAGTGGGAACGCGGATGGCGACGGACGTCAGTTGGACCGCCCGTGTGTCCGAGTACCGCGGGGTGACGCCCGAATATCAGGAACTGAAGTTCGCGCTGCACCGCAAGCTCTTGGAGCGGATCAACCTGGAGGCGCTGGGGGCGCTGGCCGGCGAGAGGGTGCGCACGGAAGTGCGCCTGGCGGTGGCGCGGCTGGTCGAGGAGGAACGCACGCCGCTGAACCTTGCCGAGAAGGAACGGATCACCGAGGAGGTGCTCAACGAAGTCTTCGGCCTCGGCCCACTGGAGCCGCTGCTTCAGGATCCCACCGTATCGGACATCCTCGTCACCACTCCGCGGCTGGTTTATGTCGAACGGCACGGCAAGCTCCAGCGTACGCCGGTCGAGTTCAAGGACGACCAGCACCTGCTGCGGATCATCGAGAAGATCGTGGCCCGGGTGGGGCGACGGATTGACGAGTCCTCGCCCATGGTGGACGCACGGCTGCCCGACGGCTCGCGCGTCAACGCCGTCATCCCGCCCGTGGCTGTGGATGGGCCGCTGCTCTCGATCCGTCGCTTCCGCCGCGATCCCATCACGGCTGAGGAGCTGGTCCGCAACCTGACGCTGACCGAGGGGATGCTCGAGGTGCTGAAGGCCTGCGTGCGTGCGCGGCTCAACATCGTCATCTCTGGCGGCACCGGTGCAGGCAAGACCACGCTGCTCAACGTGCTCTCGGGTTTCATTCCCGAGGACGAGCGCATCGTCACCATCGAGGATGCGGCCGAGTTGCAACTGCGGCAGGTCCACGTCGCGCGCATGGAATCGCGCCCGCCCAACATCGAGGGCCAGGGCGCGATCAAGATCCGGCAGCTCGTCATCAACGCCCTGCGCATGCGTCCGGACCGCATCATCGTGGGCGAGGTGCGCGGCGAGGAGGCACTCGACATGCTCCAGGCGATGAACACCGGTCACGACGGCTCGCTCACGACCATCCACGCCAACTCGCCGCGCGACGCCATCAGCCGGCTGGAAGTGATGGTGGGCATGGCGAACGCGAATATGGGCGTGCGTGCCATCCGGCAGCAGATCAGCTCTGCGATCGATCTGTTCGTGCAGATCGCCCGTTTCAGCGATGGCACCCGTCGTGTCACGCACCTGATGGAGTGCGTGGGCATGGAGGGCGATCAGGTCACCGGACAGGACATCTTCGTTTTCGAAAAGACGGGCGTCCGCGAGGATGGCAAGGTTCTGGGACGGTTCCGGCCCACCGGGATTCGTCCCAAGTTCAGCGAGCGACTGAAGGCGGCTGGAATCCACCTCCCCGCTTCCATCTTCCAGACCGTCGTCGAGATCAAGTAGGCGAGTATGGGTCCGGCAATATTGACATTTCTACTGATCTTCGCGCTGGTTGCGCTCACGCTCGGGCTCGGCTTCCGCTTCCTCGAAGGTCAACGCCGCAAGAAACTCACCGGCATGCTGGAAACCGCGGGCCCCCAGAGCCCGGCCACGGTGACCACCGTGTTACTGGAACCGTCGGGGTCGCCGCCGTTGGCGCGCCTGCTCGAGCGTTTCGACCTCATCCGCAGGATGGAAACGCACATCCAGCAGGCCGGGATGACGCTGACGCCCGGCGGCCTGCTGGCGCAGATGCTGCTGGCCTCGTTCGTGGGCGGCTTCATCGGCCTCTGGTTGCGGCCTTTGGCGGTTCCCTGGTTGAGCGCCCTGGCCGGGGCGCTGGCGGGGGGCGCGGCACCCTATCTCATGGTGCTGCGCCAGCGCAAGCGCCGCCTGGCAGCCTTCGAGGAGCAGTTCCCCGAGGCCCTGGACTTCCTGGCGCGCGCCATGCGTGCGGGCCACGCCTTTTCCATCAGCCTGGAGATGCTGGCGGACGAGTCTTCCCCTCCGCTGAGCGTGGAAATCCGCAAGGTGTTCAACGAGCACAACCTTGGATTGCCGATTGACGTCGCCCTGAAGAACCTGGCCATCCGTGTGCCTTTGCTGGACGTCAAATTCTTCGTTTCGGCCGTGTTGCTGCAACGGGAGACGGGCGGCAACCTGGCCGAAGTGCTGACCAAGCTGGCGCGTATCATCCGGGAGCGCTTCCAGCTCAAGGGCCAGGTCCGTGCAGCGAGCGCCCACGGCCGCGTGACCGGCGCGGTTCTCACCATCATGCCCATCGTGCTGATGATGGGCCTGATGGTGGTGGCCCCTGGCTACTTGCAGTCCATGTTCAATGATCCGGACGGCAAATACATCATCGGCGCCGCGGTGCTGGGGCTGTTGCTCGGTCATCTGACGATTCGCAAGATCGTGGACATCAAGGTCTGAAGCCATGCCCGCGTTGATCTCCCTGGCTTTGTTCGTAGTCCTCAGCCTGAGCATCACAGCTTACGGCTACCGCCTGTACGTACGCCCGCGCCGTCTTTATGAGCAACTCAGCGGCCCGGCCCCGGGGGGACCGCCAGCGGCCGCCCTCGAGGCGCCGCCAGGGAAGCCCCTGCTAGTGAGGTTGGTGGAGAGAGTCGGCGAGGCCGTGCCCATCTCTCCGCAGGAAGTTTCGATGACCCGTCGGTACCTGATCGCGGCCGGATTCCGCTCCGAGGTGGCGCCCAAGATCTACTACGGCCTGAAGGTCGTGCTCTGTGCGGCCTTCTTCATCGCCGCTTTGCTGACGCGCGATTCGTTGACCGACAACCCCGTCTTGCGCGTCGTTTTCCTGGTCGCGGCGACAATGGCGGGTTTCTTCGCGCCGAATATGGTGCTCGACCACTTGGTCACGCGACGCCAGGAGAAGCTCCGGCTGGCGCTGCCGGACGCGCTCGACCTGATGATCGTCTGCATGGAGGCTGGCCTGGGACTCGATCAGGCCATTCTCAGCACTTCGCGCGAGCTCGAGTTGACGCATCCCGAGATCAGCCAGGAACTCAAACTGGTCAACCTCGAAATGCGGGCGGGCAAACGGCGCGTGGATGCGCTGAAGAACCTGGCCGACCGCACGGGCGAGCCCGAGATCCGCAAGCTCGTGGCTACGCTGATTCAGGCCGACCGGTTCGGAACCAGCATCGCGGACTCGCTGCGCACGCACTCGGACTACCTGCGGGTCCGCAGGCGCCAGCAGGCCGAAGAGCGCGCGGCCAAGGTGGGCGTCAAGCTCGTGTTCCCGATTTTCTTTTTCATCCTCCCGGCAATGCTGGTAGTGGCTGCGGGACCAGGCCTGCTGCAACTGTTCAAGAACCTGTTCCCGATGATGAATTCGTTCGGGATGTAGCGGATGGTCCGCCGCCGGGGATTGCGCTCAAATTCGGACGGAAAGGAGTAAGGTCATGGACAACACGGTACTGTCGGCGATTCTTTGGATTGCGGCTGGTGGGGTGCTGGTGTTGCTGATCCTGCGCCGTCGCAAGCGGAAGCTTTCCGGCTGAGGCCCACGGGGCGCCCGGGTCCCCGACCGCACGATCCTTCGCCCCGGCGCAACCACGCGATGGGCCAAGCCCACGGCGCGAGGGTCGAATCCGCGGAAGCTGTGGGCGACCATCTCTGGCTTCCGGGCGGCATGCGGGGGCTCGACGATTACGGCTCGGCCGACGCCGCGAAGCGGCCCTTAGGAGCCGCAATGCGAGGGGCTTTCCGGGGCGGCGGATCTCCCTGCCGCCGTGGACAGCTGATGCCAAGACGGGAGTCAGGCGACTTGGGGGTCCCGTTTCGCCCGCTGGCAGATGAGGCGGCGCAAGGATTTCCGGTCCCAAGGCGAAAGGCTGCGCCGGCGCATGCACGGCCGGGGCGAACCTGCCGCAGGCAGTCGCGCAGGCGCGCACGTGCGCGGCC
>JANXAE010000199.1 GCA_025062235.1 Bryobacteraceae bacterium | reverse complement strand
CATGTCCACGATCGCCACACAGTTGAACTGGGGCGCCAGCTACCTGGTGAACGACTTCTACCGGCGCTTCGTGCGGCGCGAGGCCCCGGAACGGCACTACGTGCTGCTTTCGCGGCTGGCCACGGTGTTCCTCACGCTGGTCTCGGCCGTCGTCACCTTCTACATGACCTCGATCGCTGCGGCCTGGAAGCTGCTCATCGTGACGGGAGCGGGCACGGGCGGCGTTCTTCTGCTGCGCTGGTACTGGTGGCGCGTGAACGCGTGGAGCGAGGTCTCCTCGATGGTGGCGGCGTTCGTCGTTTCCCTCAGCCTTCAACTGGTCTGGGGCCTAGACAGCGACGATCCGCTGGGCTTCGCCTGGATCATGATCATCACGATCAGCATCACCACGGCGGTCTGGCTGGCTACGACGTTGCTGACACAGCCCGAACCGACCGGGACCTTGCTGGCCTTCTACCGCCGTGTGCGGCCCTCGGGACGCGGCTGGGCGCCGATCGCCCGCCTGGCGCCGGAGGTCAGGACCGACGGCGAGGGATGGCGGAACCTCGCCGATGCGGCCATGGGGTGCGTGCTGATCTACGGCGCCCTGTTCGGCGTGGGCAAGCTGTTGCTGAAACAGACCACCGCAGGAGTGTTGTTCCTGTCGGCGGCGCTGGCCGCAGGCGCTTTCATCTACAGGGACCTCAGCAGGCGGGGTTGGCATGTCGTGGCGGAATAGCCTTCTGCTGGCGACTTGCCTGGCCTGGGCGGGGCCGGTCGAGTTCGGCCTCGAGGAATACCGGCGGGCGCTCGAAGAGAGAGGACTCAAGGGCCAAAGGTCGCGGCTCCGTACCGAGCTGGATGCCGGGCCGCCCGAGAGCTACCGCATCAGGCCCGGGCTGATCAGCGGGGGCGATCTGCGAGGGCTCATGTACGGGCTGCTCGAGGGGGCCGAGCAGATCCGGCGCCACGGACGTCTGATGGCCGCCCGGGGCAACGCCGCAACGCGCATCCGTGGCATCCGTTGCTTCGTGTCCAGTCACGACCTCGAGCAAAAATGGTTTTGTTCGAAACAGTACTGGCTGGAGTTGTTCCGGTTGCCGGCCCGCTGCCGCTTCAACCGCTTCAACCTCGTCTACGCCCACCGCACCGCGCGCTTGGTGCCGCCGTACCTGTTCTGGCCCGCGCTGGATGAGTTCCCGGAGGTCCGGGGTCCCCGGCTTGACCGAGCTCGAGCGGCAGCGGAATCTCCAGATGTTGCGCTTCCTCTCGGAGGCGGCCGCCGACCACGGCCTCGAGTTCACGCTGGGCGTCTGGGAGCACCACGGGTTGGCTGCCCAGCCGCCGACGGTGGTGGGCGTGATGCCCCGGAACATCGGCCCCTACAGTTACGCCGCGCTCAAGCGAGTCCTGGCTGCCTGCCCGGCGATCCGTAGCGTGCAAGTCGGCACGACGACAGGCTTCGGCCTGCCGCCCGAGGATGAGGTAGCGCTGTACCGCGATTGGGTTTTCCGCGCGATTCGGGAGGCAGGCTGGCGGGTGACGCTGGATCTGCGGGCCTCCGGTTTGACCGAGGGCCTGATTGGAGGCGGCTCAGAGCGCCGGGGTGCCGCTGCGCGTTTCCGCCGACTATTGGGCCGAACATCTGGGCCGGCCTTATCCTGTGTTGGAGACACTGCCGGGCTGCGACCAACTCGATCCGCTGCGGAAGCCGCGCAACTATGAGTTCTTCTGGGAGATTGGGGGCTCGGCTCGCACAGGCTCTTGCTTTGGGGGAGCCCTGGGTACGTGCGTCGCGCGGTCCCGACGTTCGCTCTATCGGGCGCGGCCGGCTTCGAGATCGCTCCGCCCCTGGCCCGGAAGGAATGTGCCGGCGGTCCGGGCAGGCCGAGCATCTTTGCCGCGGCCCATCAGGACAAGATCTGGTGTCGTTGGGACTTCGAGCGGTACTGGTTGTTCAATCTGTTGTGGGGGCGGTTGAGTTAAGATCCGAACACGCCGGAGTCGGCGTGGCAGCAGGAGTTTCGCCGCCGTTTCCAGGCCGCCCGTCCTCATGTCCTGGAAGCCTACCGCGCGGCCAGCGAGGTGCTGAACGAGATCGTCGCGGTCCACATGGCCGATCCCACCATGCAACTTTGGCCAGAGGCGAATCCCGGAGGGTTGATAGAAGCTTATATCGAGACCCTCCCTAGCGATCGGCGATTCGTGGTGGGCTTCCCCGAGGCGATCGAGAACCGCTTGCGAGGTGTGGCCAGCGCCAAGCAGACTCCGCAGGAGACGGCGGCGCGCCTGCGCGCCATCGCTTCGCGCATCGAGGAGGCCGTGGAGAAGGCTCGCGCAAGCGGGGCAGGGGAGGGACGGGAGTGGGCCGCCTCGGAGCCGGACTTGCTGACCCTGGCCCGCTTGGCGCGCTATCACGCGCAGAAGCAACTGGCGGCCTATGAGCTGGCCTGGCGTTAC
>JANXAE010000198.1 GCA_025062235.1 Bryobacteraceae bacterium | reverse complement strand
GGGCCTGTTCAGCCTGGGCCAGGGCGCCTTCCAGATTGCCCGCAGCGCGGAGATCGCGGGCGGCGAGGAACGCTTGCGCGACCGCCTCGTCACGCTTGCGGTCCTGGGTCAGTGCGCGCAGGCTGCGGGCGGGGGCGTTGTTGGGATCGAGGTCGAGCGCCTCCGCCACCAGCATCTCGGCTGTTCGCCAATCACTGTCCACGAGCTGCTTCGCGTGCGCCGTCAGGGCCTCCACCAGCGCGCTGCGTGCTTGGTGGTTGCGCGGATCGCACTCCAGCGCACGGCGCAGCAGGGGCACGGCCTGGGCCAAATCCCCTTGAGCGCTGAGCATTTGCCCCTGTTCGAGCAGACGCCGGGCCTCAGCCACGCGATCCGCCGATTGGCGCGCCACCTCGACCAGGCTCGCGATCTCGGAGTCTGCCGGAAACTCGGCTTGGGCCTGCTCCAGCATCTGGAGAGCCGCGGCGTGATCGCCGGCCGCCAGCGCCCTATCCACCTGCTCGATCAGCCTGGCCTTGGCTTCCGAACGCACCTGCTGCTCGCGCCGCTTCTTGACCCGCTCGATTTCGAAGGCCAGGCCGGGATACTGCGGGTAGATGGCGCTCAGCGTTTCCCACTGGGCGAGCGCCTCGGCGAACTGGCCGCGCTCTTCGAGCTGGCGGGCCTTGGCGGAAATGGAGTTGACCAGGTCCCGCTTGTCGCGCGTCAGCCGCAGCGCGCGTTCGAAGTGGGGTTCCCCGGGATAGGCCGCCACGGCTTCCTCGAGGATGGCGACGCGGCGGTCGAGGTCCGCCTCCGCCTCCACCCGGCGGTCAATCTCGGCGATGCGGGCCGACAGCTCCTGCCGCTGCGCCTCCTCGATATCGAACTTGAGCGCCTGGAACAAGGCGTGACCCGGATGTTTGCGCAGGCACTCCTCGCAGATGGCCAGCGCCTGGGCGAAGTTGCGGCCCGCCAGGTGCTGGCGCGCCTCGGAGTAAGCGTTCTTGAGGAACTCGTGCTCGGTCCGCACCTGGTTGTAAAGGCTGCGGTAGGCGGCCGAGCGCTCCGGAGCGCTGGTCTCCGGCGCGCGCTCCTCCAGGCTGAGGACCTGTTCGAGCTTGCTGAGCGCGGAACTGATCTCGCCCTCGCGCCAGGCTTCGACCGCTGCCTGGTAGAGCTGCTCCTTCTGCTGCCGCAGGCGCAGGTGCTCCTGCTCGAGCCGGTCCACCTCGCTCAGCAACTGTTGGGCCCGCGTGTCGTTCGGGTTGAGGGCGAGCACGTTGCGCAACGCCTCGCGGGCATGGGAGTAGGCGTGGTTCTCCAGGTGCTGGCGCGCCAGGCGGAACCAGTCCTCGATCTTTTGCGACATCATCCGGGTTTCGATGTCCCTTTTCAATCCGAGGGCGGCGGCGTTCGAAGGATCCAGTTGCAGGATTTCCTGGATCTTCTGCAAGGCCAGCGGGTATTCCTCGTGCTCGAAGCGTGTCCGCGCGCTTTCGAGCAATTGCGCGATGGTACGCTGGCGCGTCGCCTGGTCCAACTGGCGGCGCAGGCCGGTCAAGGCAGGGTCCAAGTGTCCCTCGGCCTCCAGCTCCGCCAGGATCTCGTTGGCGAATTGCAAGTCGCCTTGCTCGAAGGCGCGGTGCGCCCGCTCGATGCGCGGCCGGATGCGGGCCGGATCGAAGAACTCGATCGGTTCGTTGCGGAGGGCCTTTTGCAGAGTCTCGGCGAACTCCCGCGCGCTGGCGAAACGGTGCCAGGGCTGCTTGGCCATGGCCTTGTGGATCACGCGGCTGACAGCGTCGTTCACCGCGGGATTCAGGGCCGAGACCGGCGGGGGCACGTGGTGCAGGATGGCTTCGATGATTTCGGCCTCCGTGGGACGATCGAAAGGCCTTCTCAGCGTGAGCGCCTCGTAGCAGACCACGGCCAGCGAGAACAAGTCGCTCAGCGGCGTGGGCGGTTTCAGCTCGAGCTGCTCGGGCGACATGTACAGCAGCGTGCCCTTGATGCCCATCGAGGCGCGCGTGTCAATCATGTGCGCCACGCCGAAGTCGATCAGCTTCACCGAATCGTCGTCGAGCACGAAGAGGTTGCTGGGCTTGATGTCGCGGTGCACCAGGCCCCGCTCGTGCGCGGCCTGCAAGCCCCGGCAAGCCTGCGTCATGATCTCGACAACGCGTTCGACGGTCAGTCGCTGGCTGGCCGTGCGGATCAGCCTGTCCAGGGTGACGCCGGGCAGCAGCGGCATCACGAAGTACGGTTTGTTCTGCCCTTCTTCCTGGAACTCGCCGATGTCGAAGATCTCGACGATGTTGGGGTGGCTCATGGCGGCCAGCACCTGGCACTCGCGCTGGAACAACTCGAGCGAGGCCCGGCTGGGAGCGTCGCGCAGAGTCTTCAGCGCCACCTCGCGCCGGACCACCACGTCGTAGGCCCGATAGACGATCCCCATGCCCCCTTGGCCGAGGATCTCGCG
>JANXAE010000197.1 GCA_025062235.1 Bryobacteraceae bacterium | reverse complement strand
GGCGACCTTGCAGGCCACGTGCGCGGCCAGGATCCGGCGCCAAAACTGCATGGCCTCGTGCGCTGTCCGGATCCAGCCCAGAGCGGCCCTTCGGTAAAGCAGGGTGGCGACTTGCGCGGCATCGAGTTCGCGAAGTTGCAACCGGAACCGCTCGAGGACGGCGAGCATCTCCCGCCGCTCGCTCGCCTGGCGCCACTGCTGGTAGAGGGCCGGAGAAAGCAGCTTGTCCAATATCCTGGTCAGCTCCTCGTCATACAGGCAATACCGATTGGGCATCCAGCAGAAAAGGTTCAGATCGCCCTCCGCCTGCACGAAGATCACCGGGATGCCGAGATCCGGCCAGGTCAGCAAAGCACGGACGTCCCAGTCCGCCCCGCCAAAGACGATCACCCGAGTCACCTGGCCCAAAGGGTATAGGACGGGGATGCGGCCGGGGCGCACCACCCGCAGCGTGCATCCGTCTCGCACAACTCGCAAAGTTCGCGTCGCGTCGAGATAAAGAGTTCGCTTGCCTGGCTTGTCAACCGACTGCGCGGCGCACTGCGAAACCGGCCCGCTTTCGAGATCCAAACGCATCATTTCCTGCCTGCTCCCTAGTCCTGCCTGCTACCTAGCTTTCGGCTTCCTGCCCGTTCTCCCGGCACTGCGCTCAGGCTGGCCTGCATCCCATGACGCCGCTGTACTGCACACGAACAGCAGCCGGCGCGGCGAACTGACGTCCCAGTCGGCAACCGCGGCAGGCCTGCTGGGCATCACTTACGATTGAACGGCATGGTACGTGCGCTGCGATCGGTGACAAACTTGCTGCGCGCGGAGCAGCGTTCGGCGCCGGTTCGGGGACGGAGCCGGGCGGGAAATCGGGGCTTGGTCAGCCCGAGAAAGCGAGACGCTCGCCGCCGCGACGACGCGATTCCACCATCAGGAGAGTCAGTTTGACAGCCGCCGCCGATTCCTCAGGGGGGCAGAAATCGGGCCAGGCGTTCTTCCGGCAGCACTCGATGAAATACTCGATTTCGGCCTGGTACCAATCGCTGCCGTCGGAAGGCAAACCCTCCTTGGCGCCGCCGGCGGGATACAGCACGGCACCCTCGCCAGCCGAGCTGTACTCCACCGATCCTCCATCACCCACCACCGTGTATTCCATCGAGAAGGGATATTGCCCGAGATGGTGCCACCCGCCCGTTACCGCTACCAAGCCGATACCGGGATACTCGAGCTCGGCCAGGATCACGTCAATGCCCTGGCGCAGATCTTCGTACCCGGTCGCCCTCACCGAGCGCGGAGCCCCGAACAGGTGCAAGCACATGTCCACGTCGTGGATCAGCAGGTCGAACACGCCGCCGCCGCTCTTGGAAGCGTCGAACTCCCACGGGCCCCAACTGGGTGCGGCGCACCGGCGCCTGAAGAAAGCCGAGCGCACCGCTCCCAACCTGCCCTGCCGGAGCAATTCGCGCAAGGCCTGGTACGGTGGGATGAAGCGCAGCACCTGCGCCACCATCAACACCCGGCCCGCCCGTCGCGCCTCCGCGATCATCTCATCGCACGCAGCGCCATCCAGCGCCATCGGCTTTTCGACCAGCACGTGTTTGCCGTTGCGCAAGGCGGCCAGCGTCGCCGGGGCGTGCAGGTAGGTGGGCAGGCAGATGTCCACGGCCTCGACGTCGGGATCGGCGGTTACCTCCTCAATCGTGCGATAGCGCTTCATGGCGGAGAAGTCGAAGCGCTCGCCGGGTCCGCCAATGTTCCCTTGAATGGAGCTCAAATCGCCGGAGAGGCGTTGCTCGTCCTGATCCATGACGGCCACCACTTGGACGTCAGGGATCCTGCGCAGCGCCTTCAGGTGCGTGCTTCCCATGAAACCGAGACCGAGAACCGCGACGCGCATGGCCTAACGATGCTATCACAGTCGGAGTCAGCCTGCCGCCTCCAGCGCCCTGGCCAACTCGTCCCAAAGCTCCGATCGCAGCTCGCCGCGGATGGCTTGACGAATCCAGTCGCCCGGCAAGGGCCGCTTCTGCCGCACCCGGCCCAGCACCGCCTCGATGATCACCTTGCGTGATACGGGCAGCGTCACGTTCTCGAGGAACTCCACGAGGCGCCGGACATGCGCCTGGAAAAGACCAGTCCACTCGCCAGAGCCCGCCTGCAAGAAGGCCAGCAGGGCAAGAATCGAGGCCAGCGCGCGCTCTTCCATGTCGGCGCCGGGCATGCCGCCGTCCGCTTCGAGGCGCACGGAGATCTCGAACAATCGCTCGAGAGCCGCCTCATCCGAGGAAGAGCGCAACGTCCGGATCGGTCGGGCCTGCGGGTCGACGAATTCACTTCCGAGCGATAGGCAGAAAGCGAGTCCCCCCTCCCGTGGGCTCAGCGCCATCATTTTCAGCGGAGGTCCGATGGTCTGCGAGGGGAAGTACGCGCGGAAAGAGACATCGCTGGGCATTCCGAGCGGAACGACATGGGTCTCGGCAAGGACGCCCGGCTGGTCGCCCGCGCGCTCGACCACCGCGACCAGGGCCATGCGCCGGCTCGCCAGTCCGTACGCCTCGCTGAGCGCCTCCAGCGCCTTCTCCACGCGGATCGCCGCGCGCCGTGCTCCCCG
>JANXAE010000196.1 GCA_025062235.1 Bryobacteraceae bacterium | reverse complement strand
GCTCACCGTTCCTGCTCCGCCAGGAACATGCGGATGCGGGCGAGCAGCTCGTCCCGCACGCGACGGAAAACGGCGAGGCGTTCTTCGTACGCGCCCGTGGCCGCCGCCGGGTCCTCCAGGTTCCAGTGAATCTGCCGCGGCGCCCCGGCAAATGCGGGGCAACTCTGGCGCGCCTGGTCGCAGACGGTCACCACGAAGTCGAAGGATGCGCCGCGGAATTCATCGAGGGACCTGGAGCGATGCGCGGAAATATCCACTCCGAGTTCGCGCATCACGGCGACGGCTTCCGGCCGGATCGCGGTGGGATGGGTGCCGGCGCTGGCGACGTCGAAACGGTCCCCGCCCAGATGGCGCAACAATCCCTCGGCCATCTGGCTGCGGGCGGAATTGCCGGTGCAAACGAACAAAACTTTCTTCTTTTGTTTCATTGGTTCGGTCTGGGCGCCTCCCGACGCGCACGGGCGGCCCCGCAGCCGCGCAGCGAACTCGTTGGCCGAGCCGAACAGGGGGGCCAGGGCCTCGGCATCCCGGGCTTCGCCCACCCCCCGCAGCACCTCCAAACAGGCTTCCAGCGCCTCGCCGACCGGCGCCGCGTTGGTCGCCAGGATATCCCGCCAGATCTCGAAGGGGCTGGCCGCCAGCCTCGTCATGTCCAGAAGTCCGGGGCCGCAGGCACGCAGGTACTCCGGCCGGCTCAGCCTTCGCGCGAGTGTCGCCGCCAGGGCCGTGGAAAGCAACTGCGGCAGGTGGGAAGTGAAGGCCACGACGCGATCGTGCTCCTCGGGGGAGAGCACGAGCGGGTGCGCGCCGATTGCGCGGATCCAATCCAGCAATTCTCGAGCCGGAGGGGTTTGCAATTCAGTGGCCTCAACGGGAGTCAAGATCCAGGTGCGGCCGCGGAAGAGCTCCGGCTCCGCCTCGGCCGCGCCCCTCTTCTCCTTTCCGGCCATGGGATGACCGCCGAGGAACTGCGCCCTGCGCAGCGTGCGGCGAGCCTGTTCGACGATGCGGGCCTTCGTGCTTCCCGCATCGGTCACGAGGCAGTGCGGCTGCACGCAAGCGTCGAGCCGGGGCAGCGTTTCGACAATGGCGAGGATGGGGCGCGCCAGGAACACGAGGTCTGCCTGCGAGGCGGCTTCTTCCAGGCTGGCGGCTTCGTCCACCGCGCCCAGTCGCAACGCGTCCTGCAGTGCGGCCGGAGAACTGACCGCGAGAATTCGCCCGCGGAAGCCCGCCCGCTTGAGAGCGAGGCCGAAAGAGGCGCCGATCAGGCCGGCGCCCACGATCGAGACGGTCTGGAATCCGGCCACGCTCACAGGGTCCTGCCCACTGCCTGGGCGATGATGCGCAACTGGCCCATGAGTTCTTCGAACTGATCGGGACGCAGCGATTGGGCGCCGTCGCTGAGGGCGCGGTCCGGCTCGGGATGCACTTCGACCAACAAGCCATCGGCGCCGGCGGCGACGGCGGCGCGCGCAACCGGCAACACCATGTCGCGACGGCCAGTGCCATGCGAAGGGTCGGCGAGCACGGGAAGGTGGGAAAGCTTCTTCGCCACGGGGATGGCAGTGATATCCATCGTGTTGCGCGTGTAGGTTTCGAAGGTGCGGATGCCGCGCTCGCAAAGAATGACGTTGTAGTTGCCCTCGGTCATGATGTACTCGGCGGCGAGCAGCCATTCCTCGATGGTCGCCGAGAGGCCCCGCTTGAGCAGGACGGGTTTGGGTTGCTGGCCGAGCTCGCGCAGCAGGTGGAAGTTCTGCATGTTGCGCGTGCCCACCTGGAGGATGTCGGCGTAGGCGGCCACCAGTCCGATCTGGCTGGCGTCCATGACCTCGCTCACGGCGATGAGGCCGTAGCGATCGGCAGCCTCACGCAGCAAGCGCAATCCCTCCTCGCCCAGCCCCTGGAAGCTGTGCGGCGAAGTGCGCGGCTTGAAGGCGCCTCCCCTCAGCACGCGCGCCCCGGCCCGCGCCACACGCTCGGCGGCCGCCATGATTTGCTCCCGGCTCTCGACGCTGCACGGGCCGGCCATCACGACCACTCCCCGGCCGCCGATTTCGACGTCTCCGATGCGGATCGTGGTCCCTTCGGGCCGGAAGTGCCGGCTTGCCAGCTTGTAGGGTGACATCACCCGGTGGCATTCCTTGACGCCGTCCATCACCGCGAACTCGGCGGGATCCACGTGGCTTTCCGGGCCGATGCCGCCCAGGATGGTGTGCGCCACACCAGTCGAACGATGCACGGCGAAGCCGAGGGCGACCAGACGGTCTATGACGGCCTGGATCTGGGCCTCGGTCGCCCCTTCCTGCATGATGACCAACATGGCGTTGTTCCCCTCGTCAGTTTTCCTTCTTTCCGGTCTCCGACTGCCGGCTTTCCTCCTCCATGCGCAGTTTCTGCACGTGTCTCATCTCGTCGATGATGCGTTCGAACACGCGACGCACGGCCTCGGCGCTGAGCGGTCCGCCGTTGTGCGAGGTCACGTTGCGATAGACTTCGTCTTCGCGGCGCGGCTCGTAGATGGGCAGGTTGAGCTGCCGCTTGAGCCGGCCGATCTCCTCGACGATGCGCGTGCGTTCGTTGAGCAGCTCGAGGATCCGGATGTCCAAGGCGTCAATGCGCGCCCGGCATGCGGCCAGCGCCCGGAATGCCTCGTCCCGATCCATGGCTGCTCAACCTGCCATCGCCTGCTTGAGTTCGCGTGCAAAGCGCTCCAGGCGTCGCTCGAGTTCGGGGCTTC
>JANXAE010000195.1 GCA_025062235.1 Bryobacteraceae bacterium | reverse complement strand
GCCCGGGCGCGAGCTGGTTCGTGCGCAGCAAGCTCTCGGGAGTCGGCCAGGTCTTCGCGACCCTGCTCGAGACCTACCCGCGTCCCATTCCCACGCCCGTGGCCAACCTGCGCCCGGCGCGCGAGACCTGCGAGCAATGCCACTGGCCGCAGAAGTTCGGAGCCGATCGCCTGCGCGTGATCCCAAAATTCGCCGAGGACGAAGCCAACACGCGCACCCTCACGGTGCTGCTGATGCACATCGGGGGAGGTCACGAAACCCGTGGCATCCACGGGGCGCACTTGGATCCTGGCGTGACCATCGAGTACGCCCATGCCGATCCGGGCCGGCAGAACATCCCGTGGGTCCGTTACAGCAATTCGGTCACCGGCCGCACCACCATCTACCTCGCCGCCGATGCGACGCCGGAGAGCGTACGCAACCTTCCGCGCCGGGTGATGGACTGCATGGATTGCCACAACCGTCCGACGCACATCTTCGACTCGCCGGCCAAGGCGGTGGACCGCGCCATGGCCCAGGGCCGAATTTCGGTCTCCCTGCCCGGCATTCGCAAGCTGGGCGTCGAACTCCTGCAAAAGGAGTATCCGAGCCGCGAAGCTGCCGCCAGCTCGATACCGGCCGCGCTCGAACAGTACTACCGCAGGCAGCACCCGGCAGTCTACGCGAAGAACCGGGACGAGATCCTGCGGGCGGCTCGTGCGCTGGTGGAAATTTACCAGCGCAACGTCTTTCCGGAGATGAAGGTCACTTGGGGCACCTACGTAGACAACATCGGCCACACCGACTTTCCCGGCTGCTTCCGCTGCCACGATGACCGGGCCTCGGCCGACGGTCGGAAGATCACGCAGGATTGCAATAGCTGCCACCGTGTTCTGGCGATGGAAGAGCCCGCCCCCAAGATCCTTTCCGAGCTGGGCCTTTTGCACGCGAACGGACGCTGATCCGCGGTACAATCCCGGGGGAGGCCGGGATGCTTGCCCTGGAAAAGATCCTGCTACCGGTGGACTTCTCCGATCGCTGCCTGGGCGCGGCGCGCTACGCGCAGCTGCTCGCCTCCCGTTACGGTTCGGAAATCCTCCTTCTGCACGTCGTCGAGCCCATTCGATACGAATTCAGCGCACTGGAGTTCGGCGGCGCGGTGCTGACCGACCTGGCCGCCAATCGCAAGGCCCAGGCGCGCGAGAGGCTGGAGGCTTTCCTCGCCGCCGAGCTGCGCGGTTCGCGAGTGCGCCGCTTGCTCGCCGACGGGGAGGCCGCGCAGACGATCGTCGAAACCGCCCGCAGGGAAGGAGCCAACCTCATCGCCATGCCCACCCACGGCTACGGGCGTTTCCGGCGTTTCATCCTCGGATCGGTCACGGCCAAGGTTCTGCATGACGCACATTGCCCGGTCTGGACGGGCATCCACCTCGAGCAGGCGCCGGTACCGGAGGCCATCCGGTTGCGCAACGTCCTGTGCGCGGTGGACTTGGGGCCGCACAGCGCCGAACCGCTGCGCTGGGCCGCGGCGCTGGCGCACGATTTCCAGGCGCGCCTGCTCGTGGCCCACGCCTGCCCGCGCATCGAATTGCGCCCTGGCGAGTGCGGTGACCGCGACCTGAACGCAGAGCTGGCTGCTTCGGCGCAACAGCGCCTCGGGGCGCTGCTCGCTGAAACGGGTGCCCAAGCGGACCTGATCGTGGAATGCGGCGACGCCCCACGCGTGGTCTGCTCGGTGGCTGCGAGCCGCCAAGCCGACTTGATGGTGATCGGGCGGGGTTCCGCGGCGGGCATCTATGGCAGGCTGCGAACCAACGCCTACGCCATCATTCGTGAGTCGCCCTGCCCAGTAGTCAGCGTCTGAATGAGGACCGCCTGCGAGGGGCTGGGCGTGCGCGCAGCCGGCCGCACGGCCCCACCACCGCATCCCAGCCGGCCAGCGCCCTCGTTATGAGCGCGCCCCGGGCGCAAGGAGAGGCCGCCGCACGATTGATCGGAAGCGTTGTAAACTGGGCTCTGCACTCAGGAGGAGGCCAGATGCCCGCGAGAATCGGGTGCCTGCTTGCAATCGCTCTGCTTGCTGCGGCGTGGCTTACGGACTCCGCCGCCGCGCAGCAACCTGCCAGGTTCCCTGTGATCGCCGTGTTCGCGGATCACGTCCGCTTCCAGGATTACGCTGCGCTGGGCGCCCCGGATGCACGCGCGGCGCAAGACCCACCCGGTTGGAGTTACTTGGACCGGGGCGTCCTGGGGGCCGTCAAGTTCTTGGAATCGCGAGCGGGTTTCCAGGCCGAACACGTGTTCAGCCACGCCATACGGGGCTTTGCCGCACGACTGACGGCGCGCCAGATCCAGGAGCTGGAATCCAGTCCCTTGGTCAAGTATGTCGAGCCCGACGGGACCATGACCGTCGTGCAGCAAACCATTCCCTGGGGCATTGACAGGATCGAGGCCGATTTGAGCAGCACAAGGGCGGGCGACGGTTGGGGTGCGGTCACCGGAGTCAACGTCTACGTCATTGACACCGGCATTGACGTTTCCCACCCGGATCTCAACGTGGTTCGACACGTGACGTTCGCCGACAAGAAAAACTACGACTGCAACGGTCACGGCACCCATGTGGCCGGCACGATCGCCGCGCGAGACAACAACAGCGGCGTCGTGGGGGTGATCCCCGGCGCACCCCCTGACTGGGGTCAAGGTGCTGGGGTGCAACGGCACGGGCAATACCTCCTGGGTGATCAAGGGCGTTGACTGGGTCACAGCCAACGCCGCCCGCCCGGCTGTTGCCAATCTGAGCTTGGGTGGCGCCCCATCCCAGACCTTGGATGCGGCGATCGCGCGCTCCGTAAGCACGGGCGTCTTTTACGCCATTGCCGCGGGCAACGACGG
>JANXAE010000194.1 GCA_025062235.1 Bryobacteraceae bacterium | reverse complement strand
GGAGCTGGCGGCGCGCGAGTGCGCGCGGCTGGGCATCACCACGGTCCACGACGCAGGAGTGGACACCCAGGAACTGGACGCCTATCGCGCCTTGATTCGCGCGGGAAAGCTTCCGGTGCGTGTATACGCGATGATCGGCGGCGCCGGCAAGCTGTGGCAGCAGTATCTGGAGCGGGGGCCCGAAATCGGCGAGAGACTCACCGTGCGCAGCATCAAGCTCATGGCCGACGGGGCCATGGGATCGCGGGGCGCCGCCTTCTTCGAGCCGTACTCCGACGACGCTGGCAATACCGGCTTGCTGCTGCTTTCGCGGGAACAAATCGAAGCCGTGGCCCGGGACGCCTTCCGGCGCGGCTTCCAAGTGAACACGCACGCTATCGGGGACCGCGCCAACCGTATGGTGCTCGAAGCCTATGGCGCAGTGCTCGGCGGCAAGAACGACCGCCGCTTCCGCATCGAGCACGCCCAGGCGGTGGCGCCGGGCGATTTCGAACTCTTTGCCAAGTTCTCCATCATCGCTTCCATGCAGCCCGCCCACGCCACGAGCGATATGCGGTGGGCGGAGGCGCGCGTGGGACCAGAGCGCGTCAAAGGGACCTATGCCTGGCGGAAGTTCCTCTCGCTCGGTGTGCCCGTGGCGAGCGGATCGGATTTCCCGGTCGAGGAACCTAACCCGCTGTGGGGCTTCTACGCCGCGATCACCCGGCAGGACCGGGAAGGAAATCCGCCTGGCGGTTGGTTTCCCGAGCAGCGTATGAGTCGCCAGGAGGCGCTCGAAAGCTGGACAATCGTCGGCGCGTTTGCGGCCTTCGAAGAAAACGAAAAAGGATCCTTGCGACCGGGAAAGCTCGCAGATTTCATCCTCGTTTCGGAGGATCTCATGCAAGCGGAGCCGCGACGCATTCTCGGGGCGCGCGTCTTGCTGACGGTGGTGGGAGGCGAGATCGTCCACTCCAATCTCCCATGAGGGGCTTGCTCGTGTCGCTCGCCATGGCCGCGAGCGCGCCCTCGGCCGCGCTGCTGGACGAGACCGTCCATGTGCCCCCGGGAGACTGGCGCGCTTTCCAAATCCTGCTGCGGCAGCACCCGGCCGAAGTGGCGTGTCGGTTCGAGGTCGTGGAGGGGCGCTCGGGCGTGCGAGTGGCGATCCTGGAAGCGGCGGAGTTCCGGCGCCTGCGGGCCGGCCAGCGGGCGCGACTGGTCGTATCGACGGTCTTCCAGCGCTCGGGCAGCTTTCGCTATCGGCTTTCCGTGCCCGGCGACTACGTGCTGCTCGTGGATAACCGCCGGCAGATGCAAGCGTCAGCCACCGTCCGGCTGCGAGTGGTACTCGAGGTTTCGCCGGTACGAGCGGTGCGCACCCTCCCTCCGGAGCGGCGGCGGCGGATTGTGGTTGCCAGTCTTGCCGGCTTCCTTGCCGTGGTCCTGTGGTCGGGCCGGCGGCTGCTGCGGGCTATGCGGCAGCAAAAAAGTCGCGGATGGCCTTTGCCGTCCGCCTGACGTCCTCCTCGGTGTGGGCGGCGGAAAGGAAGGCGGCCTCGAACTGCGAGGGCGGAAAGTAGATGCCCCGCTCCAGCAGGAAATGAAAAAAACGGGCGAACCGCTCGGTGTCGGCGCGGCGGGCCGAGGCGTAATCGGTGACCGGCTGATCGGTGAAGAAGAAGGTGAACATCGAACCCGCTCGATTCACGGTCACCCCCGCGGGGGCCGCGGCTGCAAGTTCGGCGGCGCGACGTTCCAAGTCCCCGTAGATCTGCGGGTGCGCCTGCAGATAGCGAAGCGTGGCCAATCCGGCGGCCACGGCAAGGGGGTTGCCGGCGAGCGTCCCGGCCTGATACACCGGGCCGCAAGGGGCCACCTGGGCCATAATGTCGGCGCGCCCGCCGTAGGCCCCCACGGGCAGTCCGCCGCCGATCACCTTGCCGAGGGTGGTGAGATCCGGCTGGACGCCGTAGAGCTGCTGGGCGCCGCCATAGCAGAGCCGGAAGCCGGTCATGACCTCGTCGAAGATCAGCAGCGCGCCGTGTCGGGCGGTGACTGCGCGCAGGCCTTGCAGAAAGCCACGGACCGGCGGGACGCACCCCATGTTACCAGCCACCGGCTCCACGATGACGGCGGCGATCTGGTCTCCGTGCTTGCGAAAGGCCTGCTCGACCGCCTCGAGCGAGTTGTACGGCGCGGTGATGGTGGTGTCGGTGAAGCGTCCCGGCACGCCGGCAGTGTCCGGCAGGCCGAGCGTGGCGACTCCCGAGCCGGCTTTTACCAGCAGCGAGTCCACATGGCCGTGGTAGCAGCCGTCGAACTTCAGGATCAGCTCGCGGCGCGTGTACCCGCGAGCTACCCGGATGGCGCTCATGGTCGCCTCGGTCCCTGAGTTCACCAGCCGCACCATCTCCATTGAAGGGATGGCTTGGCGAATCGCTTCGGCCAACTCCACCTCCCTTTCTGTCGGCGCACCGAAACTAGTCCCGGATCGGAGGGCGTCTTCGAGCGCTGCGACGATGGCCGGATGGCGGTGCCCGAGCAGCAGGGGCCCCCAGGAGAGCACATAGTCCAGATAGGCGTTTCCATCGGCGTCGAACAAGCAGGCGCCGTCGCCTCTCACCATGAAGGGCGGCGTGCCGCCGACGCTGCGGAAAGCGCGGACCGGGGAGTTAACGCCTCCGGGAATCACTCGCTGGGCTCGCTCGAAGAGCGCTTGCGACCGGGAGAGGTTCATGATGTGCCTCCGAACGATTCTACGCTTGCCCCGGCACAACCCGGCGCAGGAAAAAACTCGCCAGCGTGTCGAACAGCGTGCCGTGCAGGTTGCGCAGCAGGCGCGACTTGAGATCCAAGTACGGTTGCGTGCCAGCGAACAGATCCTGCATGATCTCCCGGAATCGGGGGCTGCGCTCGATGAACTGGATCATGCGCTTGGGC
>JANXAE010000193.1 GCA_025062235.1 Bryobacteraceae bacterium | reverse complement strand
TCGCCGTAGATGCAGCCAGGATGGGAAGGCGAGGGGTCGAGATCCTCTTCGCAGCGACGCATCTGGAACAGATCGAGGAGGCGGTTGCGGAAGGTCTCCGCCGCCGCGCGCGTCGGGAAGGGCCCGTAGTACAAGGCGGGTGCTGCGCTCAATCGCGTCGTGATCTGGCTGCGCGGGAACGCATTGCTGAGGACGATCTTCAGCAACGGGGGAGACCGCAGCTTCAAGCGCACCCTGTAGTCTGCGGGGAAATGGCGCAGCGCCAGATCGTAGAGAACCAGCGCCTGCTCCAGGCTCGACCCCACCAACCAGTAGTTCACGGCCTGCGCAATCTCGCGAAGACTGATCAGCCGGCTGGGACCGCTCTCGGATCGCAACAGCCGCCGCAAGCGACGGCGGAGCAGTCGGGTCCGGCTCAGGTAGGGTTCTGCGCCGGTTTCCACCAAGAAGACGGCGGGGCGATCGGGAATGCCGGCCAGGACGCGATCGAGTTCGTCGCAGGCACCGGCGAATTCGATCCTTCGAGGCTCGCCCGCGAACATGAGCGCGTCCTGCCCGTTCAGGCCGGCGGGATGGCGGGGGGCCTCCGCCGGTGCCAATCCGTCACGCGCTGGAACTCCCGGCCAACTGCCAGCAGGGTATTCTCCGAAAACGGCCGGCCCACGAGCTGAATGGCGACGGGTAAGCCGCCGGCGAACCCGCAGGGCAACACCAAGGCGGGTAGACCGGCCAGATTGCCAGCAGCTCCCAGGTCGCTGAGACCGCGGTCCTTCGGGCGGGACGCCTGCGAGCGGGGACGGTCGAGCGGTTCGGAAATTCGCGAGGCCGGTCCGAAGCGCGCCGGGGAGACCAGCAGGTCCACGTCGGCCAGCAGCTTGCGCAATTCCTGCTGGATGAGGCGGCGGATGCGCATGGCGCGCAGGTAGTCCTTGGCGGCGATCTCCAGCCCGGCTCTCAGACCGGCAATCTGGCGGGCATCGTCGAGTTCGTTGACGCGGCCGCTCGTGATCAGATCCTCGAAAGCTGCGGAACCCTCGGCGTCAATGATGAGGCCGGCCACGGCCGAGTAAGGAAACTCGGGCAGCCGCACCTGGCGGAACTGCAAGCCGAGCCCGCGCAAGGTATCCAAGGCCTTGAGGAAATCGGGACGCGCCGCGGGTTCAGCCCACTCTTCGAAGTCCGCCGGCGCGAAACCCGCACGCAGTTCCTTGAGGGGGCGTGCGTATTGGGGGGCATAGTAAAAACTTTTACCGGCGGATCCGGGGTCCTGAGAGTCGCCGCCCGATATGACCTGGAGGATCAGGCCGCAATCCTCGGCCGAGCGAGCCAGCGGACCGATCTTGTCCATCGTCCAGGACAGCGCCATGGCGCCGTACCGGCTCACCAGGCCGTAAGTGGGCCGCAGGCCCGTCACGCCGCAGTAAGCGGCGGGCGTGACGATGGATCCCCACGTCTCCGACCCGAGGGCGAAGGGGACCAAGCCGGCGGCTACAGCTGCGCCCGAACCGCTCGAGGAGCCGCCCGCCCACCGGCTGGTGTCCCAAGGATTCAAACACGGCCCGTGCATGGAGGCCGATGCCCAGCGGTATCCGCCCCCTCCGGCGAGCTCGATCATGGCGAGCTTGCCGATCAGCACGGCCCCCACGCGTTCGAGTTTGCGCAGCACCGTCGCGGTGTACGGGAGGGTTTGGCGCGCGTACGGTCTTGCGCCCCACGCGGTAGGTTTGCCCGCGACGCTGAGCAGGTCCTTCGCACCGTAAGGGATTCCTTGCAGGGGACCGCGCCGCCGGCCCCTGCGAATCTCGTCGTCGGCGCGGCGTGCCTGCTCGAGGGCCGTCTCCCGCATGGAAAGGGCCAGCGCGTTGTAGCGCGGGCCGAGAGCCTCCAAGCGATCCAGGAAGGCACGGGCCAGTTCGACTGCCGAGAACTCGCGGCGCAGCAGGCGTGCGTTGAGTTCGCCGATGGTGGCGAAGAAGAGATTCTCGTCGAAGGCAGCCATCACGAAGCCCGAAACTGGAAAGCCGGTTCCGTCTCAGGGGGGATCGGCACTCCGGCGAGCGCCTGGCTGTTGCGGCGTACCCGGTCCCGCGCGGCGGCCAGCAGTTGCTCGTCCTCCGGCGGGGGCGTATGTGTCTGTTGCGACAGGGCCGCCGCGGGCCCTCCCAACAGGCCCGCCAGCTCGCGGCGCGTGAGTTTCATAGCGCTCACCTCGTCGTTCTACTCGGCATTATATTCGGCGCTCAGCGTTTCTCGAGCGCCTCGCGGGCGGCCCTTTCCATGGCGTTCCGCGGGGCCGGCTGCCCGGTCCAGATCTCGAACTGCCGCGCGGCTTGCTCGTTGAACATCTCCAGACCGCCGATCACCAGTTTGCCCTGTTCGCGCGCACGCCGGAGCAACACGGTCTCGGGCGGGTTGTAGACCATGTCAAAGACGATGTCGGCTGGGATCCGGTCCGGGAAAAAGCATTCCTCCACCTTGGGAAACATGCCGAGCGGGGTGGCGTGAATGAGGATGTCGAAATGGCGTCCGGCCAACTGCTCGCGTAAGAGGGGCTCGGCTCCGCAAGCCCTGGCCAGCGCGCGCACTCGGTCCGGATTCCGCCCCACGATGGAGACCTTGGCCCCCGCGTCCACGAGCGTGAAAGCGGCGCCCCGCGCTGCGCCGCCGTTGCCCACCAACAGCACCGAAGCACCGGCGAGGCGCGTGCGGCGCTCGAGCGGGACACGGACGCCCTCCACGTCGGTGTTGGCGCCGCGCCAGCGCATGCCGCGGCGCCAGACGGTATTGACCGCGCCGATCCGCCGCGCGAGCGGATCCACCCAGTCCAGGTAGCGGAGGATCTTCTGCTTGTGCGGGATCGTCACGCTGAAGCCGGCCAGGCCCACGTTCTCGGCGAGGGTCATGAAGTCGCGCAGTTGCCCGGCCGGCACGTGAAAGGGCACGTAGACGGCATCCAGACGGCGCAACTGAAACGCGCGGTTGTGGACCGCGGGCGAGATGGAATGGCCCACGGGATCGGCGATGACGCCATAGATCCTGGAAGTTCGTGAAAGCTTTCCGAGGCGGTAGAGTTTGCGCAGCTCGACGGCGTTGAGCTGCCCGGGGGCCGTGCCGTCGCCGGAGCGAGGCGCGGCATAAGTGAACAGCGC
>JANXAE010000192.1 GCA_025062235.1 Bryobacteraceae bacterium | reverse complement strand
TTGTGGGGGTTGCCAGAGTCGTTGAGCTGGCTGTTCAGTTAGCCCTGCAGTTTGAGCCGCAGGTAGTGCTGATGGACATCCAGATGCCCCGTATGGACGGGATTGAAGCCACGCGCCGCATCAAGCGCGTGCTGCCCCATGTGCAAGTGGTTGGGCGAACGCGCTGGCTGCGCTGTCGGCGATTTCCACGGCGATCGCCAACCTCGGCCTGGTGCAGGGGCGCGTTGGTACGGGCCAGAACAAGCTGCAGTACGCCATCCAGCTCGCGCAATCGCAGATCGCCAGCTATTCGGCAGCCGAATCGCGCTTGCGTGACGCGGACATGGCGGCGGAAGCGGCCAACCTGACCAAGGCGCAGGTGATGCAGCAGGCCTCGCTGGCGGCAATGGCGCAAGCCAATGCGGCGCCGCAGGCCGTGCTGGCCCTGTTGCGCGGCTAGTGACGCGTGGAGAGCCGGGCTGCGCGAGCGGGCGGCCCGGCTCTCTGTCTTTTGCGAGTGAAGGGACATGGCCGAGAACACGCTGTTCACTGGGACCAGCCGTTACGCGGCGGATTTCCAGGGCCTGATCGAGCGCGCGGTGGCGATCGCCTCGCTGCCGCTCAAGCAACTGCAAAGCGTGCGGAACAGCCTCCAGGCGCAGTCCTCGGCCCTGGCGAAGGTGCGCGAAGCCTTGGAGGCTCTGGGAAGCGCGCTGGACGGGCTCGAGAGGATCCGAGGCGCGGGCGGTTACATGACGGCGGTTTCCAACGGGGCTGTGCTGAGCGCAAGCGCGGGTCCGGGCGCGACGCTGGGCGTCTGGAGCGTGGAAGTCACCAGCCTGGGCGCGTGGACGAGCACGCTCAGCAAGGATACGCTCCCGAAAGTCACCGATCCGAACGCCGAGAGCATCAGCACGGCCGCCAGCTTCACGCTGACGGTGAACGGCGAGGCGGCGCGGATCACTCCGATGGCGGGGACGCTGGCGGCGCTGGTCGAGGCCATCAACCGCTCGGGCCTGGACGTGGAAGCTTCCGTCGTCAACGTGGGAGGCTCGTCGGGACCGGACTACCGCCTGGCGATCCGCAGCACGAAGCTGGCGGCGGTGAGCATCCAGCTCGCCGACGACGCAGGCGAGCTGCTCGATACGCTGGCCATGGGCGCACCGGCCGCGTACAAGGTCAACGGCATGGCTACGGTGATCGAAAGCGATTCGCGCACGGTGACGCTGGCTCCGGGGCTGACGATCACGCTGCTCGGCAAGAGCGATCCTGGCGTCGCCGCGACGGTCACCGTATCGCGCTCGAGCACGGCGTTGAACAGCGCGTTGGCAGCATTCGCCTCCGCTTACAACGCCGCCGTGGAGGCGCTGGATGCGCACCGCGGCCAGGCGGGCGGAGCGCTGGCCGGCCAAAGCATCGTGCGCACGCTGAGCGAGGCGCTACGCCAAGCGGTGAGCTACCAAGCCGGCAGCGGCCAATTGCGGACGCTCACGGATTTGGGCCTGCGCTTCGACGACAAGGGCAAGCTTTCGCTGGACAGTGCAGCGCTGGACGGCGTGATCTCGGGCGGCTGGCAGGCCCTGCTGGATTTTCTGGGCACGGGCTCGGACACCGGTTTCCTGACCTGGGCGCGCAGCGTTACGGAGACCCTGCTCGATTCCGACAAGGGCGTGCTTTCGCTGGCGACAAAAAGTCTTCGGGACGAGATCGCGGCGCAGGACGGGCGCATCGAGGCCGAACAGGAGCGCATCGAGCGGGTGCGCGAGGATCTGGTGTCGCGCATCTCAGCCGCCGATGCCATGATCGCGGCCATGGAACAGAAGGCGCTCTATATCACGAACCTGTTCGAGTCCATGCGCATCGCAGCGAAGATGTACTCGCCATGAAAGAGGTGGTGCGGGAGCGCTTGAGAGCCCTGAACGCTGCGCTGGCCGCGGCTGACTACGAGCGTGCGCGCGCGGCTTTGGAGGGGGTATGCGAAGCCGTGCAGGCACTGATCGCCACCGGAACGCCGGAGGAGGCTTTGGCGAGCGAGCTTCGATGCGAGCTCGAACGAAACCGGCGGCTCATCCTGGCGGCGCGCGCTCACGACGCCGGCCGCCTGGCTCGAATGCGCCGGCCGCCGTCATTCTATGTGGCCGGCGCCAACAGCCCACATGCCGTGAGCCTGGAGGCCTGATTGAGGGCCGGAGCGGCACAGCGTGGCGGCGGACGTAGTCCCCGACGGACAAGGGCTGCGGGCCGATCGAGTGAGAGGCTTCGGCGTATTCGAGACCGTAGCGGCGGCCGAGCTCGCGGTCGCGCGCCAACACGAATTCCTCGATGTAGCGACGATGGGCGATTGAACCGTCGTAGCCGGGCAGAGGCAGAGGCAATCCTGGCTCGGCCAGGCGCCGACGCAACCGCGGGCCGGTATCGCCGGCGGGCCCTTGCGCCCGGTCGAGCTCATTCACTTCCGCCTTGCGGTCTGCGCAGGGCGTGATGTCTACGATGCGGTTGACGAGCTGGGGGCCACGCGCGCAACAGTACCGCTCGCGCACGGCATGCGCCTTCAGGCCCGCCGCGAAGCGCTCCGGGTAATCCTTCGGCGTGTCCGCCATCCGGCAGGCCGCTTCGACGCATTGGGCGGTGACGTGATGGTCGGGATTCTCTTCGTAAGGACACCACGGATCGAACGAGATGACGGTGTCCACACGCAGCAAGGGAACAGGAAGATCAGACGGCAGCAGAGCTCGGGTTTCGAGATGCCGTCCATTCGATGGTTTCCGTAGTTGAGGTCGAAAACCTGCCCGAGCCCGAACGCGCGGGCGACCTCCCGATTTTCGGACTCGTTGGCCAAGACGCCCTCTCCGATGCCGCCCGGGTCCCTCATGTCGTCGTTCGTAGTGCGGACGAGATAGCCTTTGTAGCCCTCGGCGACGGGTTTGAGCACCAGACCGGCGGCGAACAGAAGGATGTCGTCGGCGTGGGGCTGGATCGCGGCCAGGATCTTGCCGGCGTGGGACTTGCCCCCTGGGGGACGCTCGACGCATAGTTCGCCGGGCGGCGAGAGCTGGAGGGAGAATGCCGAGGCGGCGCCGAGGAAGTCGCGTCTGCGCATGTGGGCCCCCATGCGCTGTCGCCATTATGGGGTTCGTGCGACATCTCTCCGCCGAGCCTAGAGTTCCGCCCCCGCCTCCATGCGCTGTCGTCATTATGGGGTTCGTGCGACGGCGGAGAAGAACCGTAGTTC
>JANXAE010000191.1 GCA_025062235.1 Bryobacteraceae bacterium | reverse complement strand
GCCTGATGGCTCAGGCCGGTGTGCAAGCGCGCTCGCCGAGCAATTCCCCGATGCGCTCGCGCAGCAGGCCGGTCAGGCGCGTGTGGTCGTGCACGCCGAAGCCGGTCGTGGGGATGGGCCGGCCTACGCGCAGGCGGGCCTCGCCCGGGCGAACCGTGAGCGAGCCAGCGGGCAGGATCTCGGCCGTGCCGCGAATGGCGAGCGGTACCAGCGGGACGCCGGCTTTGATGGCGATGTAAGCCGCTCCCGGTTTGAACTCGCCGAGTGGGCCGCGCGAGCGGCTGCCTTCGGGAAAGACCAGCACGGAGACGCCGCGCTGGCGCACGATGCGGGCCGCCTCGCCGAGCGTGCGCAGCGCAGCGCGCGGGTCCTGGCGCTCGACCGGGATGTGGCCGGCCCGCCTCAGGTGCGAACCGATGAAGGGCACCCTGTAGAGACTCCGCTTGGCAAGAAAACGGAATTGCACCGGAATGTTCGCGAGCACGAGCGGCGTGTCCATCAGGCTCAGATGGTTGGAGGCGAATACGTAGGCGCCCTCCGGGGATATGTTTTCCAGGCCCTCCACCCGCACGCGCACGCCGCTGACCGCCAGCAGCAGGCGCGCCCACACCCGCGCGACCCCGTGCGGCATGCGTCCGGAGCGATCCGCCAGAGCCAGCAGCCAGGAGATCGTGCCGCAGATGGCGGTGAGCAGGACGATGAGCGGGGCAGTCAGCAACCAGGCCCGTAGTTTCGCCAGCACGGAACCATTTTACGCAGCGTCGTCCGGATCCGAAGGCACAAGCATGGCGCGCGCCTCGCCCACCAGGAACAAGGAGCCCGTGATGAAAACCGCGTCGGAAGGGCCTGCTTCCTCGAGCATGCGCAAGGCGTCGGCCACTCGCGGGGCGATCCGCAGCCGAGGGTGATCGGCCAGTTCGCGGATCAACTCCGGGCGGACGGAGCGAGGATGGGCGGCGGCGGTGGCGATCACCTCGTCGGCCAGGGGGAACAGGATGGCGGCGATTTCCGCCACCGCCTTGTCGCGGGACGCGCCGTAGACGAGCCAGACGCGTCTGGACTTGTGGAACCGCTCGATGTAAGCGGCCAGTGCGCGCGCCCCGGCCGGGTTGTGCGCGCCGTCGAGATAAATCTGGGGCTGGGAGGCGACGCGTTCCAGCCGACCGGGCCAGCGCACGCCTGCGATCCCCTGCTGGATGGCGGCTGCCGGAACCCCGAGCCAGTGCAGCACGGCGACGGCGGTGATGGCGTTGCTGACCTGGTGTTCGCCGGGAAGCGGACAGTAGATCGGGATCCGCACCGGGCCGCGGGCGATGAAACGGCTCCCCGAGGCCTCCAGCAGCACTTCCTCCGCCCGCCAAGTCTGCTCCGCCCACAGCGGCGTGATGTCCTGTGCGCGCGCGGCTTGTTCGAGCACGCGCGCCACCTCCGGTCTCTGGCGCGAAAAGACCGCAGCCGAGCCTCTCTTGAGAATCCCGGCCTTTTCGGCGGCGATGGAATCCAGACCCTTGCCCAGGTACTTCTCGTGATCGAAATCCACCGGAGTGATGACGGCAACCAGCGGGTGGACGACATTGGTGGCATCCAGACGGCCTCCCAATCCCACCTCGAGCACCGCCATTTCCACGCCGAACCGGGCGAACAGCAAGAAGGCCATGGCGGTGACGGTTTCGAAGTAGGTCGGGTGCTGCCGGATGAGATCCTCCCTGAGGAGCCGCTCGGCGGCCGCGTGCACCTGCTCGAAGGCCTGGGCGAAGTCCTCGCGGGATACGGGACGGCCCTGGATCCGAATGCGCTCGGTCGGTTCGATCAGGTGCGGGGAAGTGTACAAGCCGGTGCGGCGCCCGGAGGCCCGCAGCGCGCTCTCGATCATGGCGCAGGTGGAGCCCTTGCCGTTGGTCCCCGCCACGTGCACGAACGCGGCTGCCCGGTGGGGATTTCCCAAAGCTTCGAGCAAACGCGTGATGCGCGCGAGCCCGAGCTCCGCGGTGCGGGTCTCGTTGGCCAGCGAGTAGAGAAAACGTACCGAGTCAGGGTAAGTCACGCGCGTCGCGTCCTTGCAAAGACCATCCTAGCTGTCGCGAGCACCAACGAGCAGCCTCCCACGATCTTGGCGGTGAAAAGCAGCGGCCGCTCCGCTTCGGCCGGCGGCGCCAACGATACGACGATCGAGAGCGAGGTCACCGCCAGGCCGCAGGCGGCGCTGGCCCGCAATCCCTGCCGGGCGGCGGCCAGGAACATATACAGGAAGGGGATGAAGTAGGTTATGACCGTCATATCCACCAGCGACTGGTATCCCGCCCGCGGGCTTTCTCCCGCCTGCATGGCGATGAGGAACACCGTGCAGGCGAGGGCCTGCGCCAGGATGGCCACGTGCGGCGTGCCCCAGCGCGGGTGCAAACGCGCGAAGGCCGGGGGCAGGTACCGGTCGAGCCCGATCGCGAAAGGGATCCTCGCCGAACCGGCAAGCCAGGCGCCCAGTTGCCCGGCAACGCCGAGAGTGACCAGGGCCGCCAGCAGCCGGCCGAGCCAAGCGGCGCCGAGAACCTGGGAAGCCGCGGCGCCCGCCTGCGCCAGGCCGGTGATGATGCTGGCGCCTCCGGGCGGGATCAGGATCAGCATCGCGACTGTCCCCGCCAGATAGAATGCGGCGATGGCGGCGCCGCTCAGCCAGGCAGCGCGGGGCACGGTTCGAGCGGGGTCGCGAATCTCGCCGGCCATCGCGGCGGCGAGCTCCAGTCCTCCGAAGGCGAACGCAATCTGGGACCAGAAGTTGACGGTTCCCCAGTCCCAACGCGGCCACCACGGTCCCGCGATGGGAGCCGCCTTTCCTCTTAGCCAGACGGCGAACCCGGAGGCGAGCAGCAACGAACCCGCCGCGCAGGTCGCCAACCCGCCGAGGTTCTCCGTCCACTTTCCAATGCGCAGACCGGCAAGATTGGTGAGCGCTCCGGCCCACAACAAAACCAGCGCGCCCGTCAGCAGGTACGTCCGGTTCTCCGACAGCGCCACGCCGCGCTCGCCGAACAGGTATGCCGCCATGCCCAGGCCGGCCAGCAGCAGGTTCGGGAAGTAGAAAACGTTGCTCAGCCAGTAACACCAACCGCAGAGAAAGCCGTGCCAGTCGCCGAAGCTGCGGCGGGCCCAGACGTAGAGGCCGCCCTGCTCGGGCCAGCGTGAACTGAGGCGCGAGACCGCCAGCGCAGAGGGCACGAAGAACAGCGCGGCAGCCAGCACCCACAGGGAGAGCGAAGCAGGGCCGGCGCGGGCCGCTG
>JANXAE010000190.1 GCA_025062235.1 Bryobacteraceae bacterium | reverse complement strand
GCAAACAGGGTTCCATCGCCGCCGGGTCCGCTTGCCCCGTGAAAGGATCCCGGATCACGCAGGGCGAGACGAGCAAGATGCGGAACCTCTCATCGCGCGCCAGGGAGCGATCGAGGAGTCTGTGCGCGCCGGCGTACTCGCGCGGCCCGGTATCGAGAAACTCGATGCGAGCGTCGCCGCCGTAGCCGGCGCGTCGGGAGCGGCCGATTTCGATGGGGCCGGAGAACAAGTCGCGCAGGCGGTACTCGCACTCGGCGGCAGACGGCATGAATTGAATGAGGCCCCGAAAAGTTTGTCCAGCCTCGAGGAATTCGTACGTGAAAATGGCTCCGTGGCTGCCCCCGGCGTCCTTCCACGCGCGCCCTTTGATGCGGTCACGCTGGTGATGAATGCGTGCGTCCACCCGCGGCGCCGCCACGAGCCAGATTCCGCTGGACGGATTGGGGCTGACGAAGGGTGCCCCCGGAGCCTGGAGCTGCTCCTCAGGCCACCGAGCCCTCGGCCCTTCGCGACCGGCTGTGTCCGAAAACGGCGGGAAATAGACCAAGTCCCAGCCCCGCCGAGGGTCTGCTTTCTCAGGGCGCCAAGAAAGAGGCATGGGCAGCGCACGTACTCTCTGGATCTCGGGGTACGCGTTCAAGTACCGCACTTCGCTGCTGAGCACCATGCGCCGGAACTCGTCGCTTTCCGCGGACACGCCAGCCTGTAGCAGACGGCGCGCGACCACACCGCGGATCGCGCTGCCGTTGATGTAAGGGCGGGTGCCGGCGCTGTTGGGATCGCCATGTCGCCGGGTCACGATCAGAGGAGACTCCAGCGTCAACCGGTAAGCGAGGTAGCGTGGCGCCCCTGAAGCATTCATGCTGCACCTCCTGCCCATCGTCGCGTGAGCTCGAGGTCGCCATCGAGCGTCACGCGGAGGTGACCGCGTCCTCGGTTGCGCAGCATGCCGCCGTGTCGCACCGCCAGCGCGCAGAGGGCCAGCAGACGGCGGTCCTCCGCGGCCGAGGCCGGATCGGCCGGCGCACCGTCGGAGAGCCAGGTGAGTCGTGCGTCGAAGAACAGGCCGCGCAGAACCACGCGCGAGGAACGCAGGGTCACCTCGGCAGGCGCACCCGTCTCGCGCTCCTCGGCTGTCTGATACCGAATGCTGGTCAGAGCGGCCAGAATCGTTTCCGGGGGCAATGGAGAGGGCTCCCGCCGCTCGACCGCCCTGCGCACCGCCTCGCGCACGGGCGCGGGTAGCAACGCATCCCCTACGCGCAACCGGCACGACTCATCCAACGCCCGGTTCTTGCCAAGGACCCGTACGGCGGCCGGTTCGAGTTCAGGAAAGTACCGGTGCATGGAAAGCCAGGCATCGCGAAGCAGACCGCGTACCGTGCGCCCTCCGATGAACGGCAGCCCGTAATCGTCGTGTTCCACTTCGATGTCCACCACGCCGGGCGTGCCTCCCCCGCGGCTGAAGGTGGCGTCGGATAGCAGTTCGATTCGCAAGAAGGAGGGAAGCTGCGAGCTCATGTCTTATCCTTCCTCCCCGTGGCTGGCCGCGGGTGCCTTTGCGGGCCGCTCCAGCCGCAAGTGCAGGTCCATCAACTCGAGGGCGTCCACGATCGGGGTCGCCGTGCCCACGAAGCCGCCGTCATCCAAACTGCGAGGGAGTTGGAGACCGTGGCTCGTTGCGCGCCAGATCGCCAACTGACGTTTGACGGCATCGGGCCCGGAGCGAACCAGGCTCTCCAGTTGCTTGACCCGGTTGCGGCTTTGCACCCACGCCGGGTCGCCCCGAAAGCCGGTGGCGTTCCCCTGCGTACCGGGTCCCAATACTTCGAGGTCGAGCCAGGTCCAATTTTGGCGCCTGCTAACATCCGTCACAGCGTAGGGCCGCATGGTCAAGAGATACTTGCCGGCCCGGTACGCGGCCCGAACGTCTTCGAGACTCGCCAGTGGTCGGGTCGTGCCGATCGTCCAGTCCATCCAGCCTGCTTTCGCGGCCTCTGGGTCGGCGGTTGCCTCCCTACGAGCCTTTTTCGCCGAGGCGCAGAGCATCTTGGCCGCTTCGTAGGCCCGGAAGAACGGCGCATGGCTGCGCACGATGGCCACGCCTGCACAGGCCGTGATGTTGGTGTCGCCTCCGCGCTCGCCGAGATGGCGCACGCGCTGCTGCTCGAAGGTGCGCACGGCGGTGGCCGCAAGGTCCAGGGCGATCCTGCCGTCGCACACCAGGGTCAGATCGTCTCCGCCGAGGACGATCGGCCGCAGCGGGAGGTAGACTTTCGAGGACTCCGTCGCCAGTTCGAACTTCAATTCCTCCGGCACGCCCAGCAGCTCGGCAGACTTGCCGTGCCGATCCGGAATCACACAGGCCGCCACCCTTTCGATCAGCGAGCGGAAGACTGTCTCCCCGAGTCGCCGCAGGTCCTCAGACCACTCCCGCGCCTGGCGCATCACCTCGTCGTCGGGCGCCTCGCCGCTGCGCTCCAGCCATCGTTGGATGTGCGGACCGACGCCGTTGCCGTCCACGTGCACGACGCCGATGAGGCTGGTTTCTCCCCTGCTGCGGCCGAGTTCGTCGAGCTCGAGCGGGAACTCAGCCTGCCATTGAGGAGCCCCGTGCAGCTCGGCAGGCAAGAACGGCTTCCAGCGGTTCGTCAGCAGGCTTCGATACTTCCGCAGTGCCGCCACGCGCCGTCCCACAGGCGTGCCGTCCTCGTCCACGTCCACCGCCGGCCGTCCCGTCAGCCCGCAGGAAGCGGTCACGCTGAGGCCGAGCTGCGGCGCACTCGGCTCTCGCGCAAGCTTTTGGCGGGCCAGATCCTTCTGTAGCTCGAGCCAGGCCAGCGCCAGCCCTCCCGGCTGGAATTCGCGATGAACGATGGCCGCTTCCAGCTCGGGGGCGAGTTCGTCTTCCAGTCGCCGCGTGAAGTCTGCCGTCCAGCGGCGCGCCTCCTCGATGTTCTCGAAGACCAGCAAGGCGTTGCCGCCTGCCGCGAGGATGATTTTTTCGTAAGGCAGCCGCAAGCCGGCTTGTGGGTCGGTCGCCCGCTCGACCGCCAGCGAGGCCGCCGCCACGTCGCGCAGGCGATTGGACCCGAACACGTACTCCTGAATGCGAAGCAAATCCACGCCCGTGAGGACAGGCATGCTCAACTCTCCAGCCAACCCTTGAGCGTTTCCAGATTCGGCGCTGCGCCAGCCCAGCCAGCCCAGGGGTGCAGGTCCTCCAAGCCGAACACACGGACGGCAGCGGCGCCAGGAACACGGTAAGCCATACCCCCGGCTTCCTCGTCGTCCACCTCGTCGCGCAGTTGGTTCAGCGTGTTGCCTTCGGCCAG
>JANXAE010000018.1 GCA_025062235.1 Bryobacteraceae bacterium | reverse complement strand
ACCGCCAGAGCTTCATATGGAAGACGTGGTGCTAGACGGCATCACGGCCTTTCGCACCACGCAGTGGGCAGGCATCATCGTGCGAGGCGGATCGCGGGAGAGCCGCATCCGCGACGTGACCATACGCAACTCGGTCGTCCATCACGTCTACGGCGATGGGATCGTGCTCTTCCAGGTCGAAAACGGCGTCATCGAAAAGAGCGCGGCCTGGCTGACCGGTCTGAATCCCTCGGTGGAAACCGGCACGCCCAACGGCATCTGGACCTGGCGCTGCCGCAACTGCGTGGTGCGCTTTACCGAGGGGTTCTTCACCGATTCGCCCGGGGTGGACGGCGGGGTCTACGACATCGACTGGGGCAACGAGAACAACATCGTCGAAAACAACTACGCGCACGACGCGCAGGGCTACTGCGTCTCGGTTTTCGGCGCTCAGCAGGAAGTCACGGTCAACAGCATCGTTCGGTACAACGTCTGCGTGAACAACGGACGCAGTCCCAAACTCGCCCGGCGCCAGGGGGACTTCTACGTGACGACCTGGGAGGGCGGAGCGCTGGATGGCCTTGTGGTCCACAACAACACTTTCTACTGGACGCCGCCAGACGACGTCCCGGCGGTCAAGGTCGAGAGCGCTGAATTTCGGGGCAGCCGTCCGAACCTGTTTCGCAACAACGTGATCGTGTCCGCGGCGCCCAGTCTGATCGAGGCTGCCGAACCGCTTCGCTTCGAGCACAACGTGTACTGGCATACCGGTCCGGGCGAACCCGTTTGGCGTTACGGCGGCAGGGACTTCCGAGGGATCGGCGCATGGCGAGCGCTGGCTGGGGCATCGGAGATGCTGGCAGATCCGCGCTGGGACGCAATGTTGCGACCTCAGCGGGGATCGCCATTGCTGGACGGCATGCTTCGATTGGTGACCGGCGCGTTGGGACCGGCCTCCGGGCGACCTCGAACGAAGCTGGCTCCGGCGTCCCATCCGCGAGGACGCTGGTCGCTGCAACTGGCCTCGGGCACGGACCGAGCGGTGTGCCGCTCGCAACTGGTCTTCCTGCAAGCTGCGCTCGCGCAATACGGCCCCACGCTCGAGGCCGTGCTCGTCTGGGAAGACCCAGGGGCGAGCGCGGAGAACCTGGCGTACGACTGGCACCTCGGTGCGGTGCGCCTCGAGCGGGCTTCCAAGCCGCGGCGCGAGGCGACTCCCTTGACCCTGCTCGTGGACCCGCAGGGACGTGTGGTCCAGTGGTGGGAGGGATTGGTGCGTCCGGCCGAGCTCGGCTTGGCCCTGCGATACCGCTTGGGCCCGCCACGCGGAGCGGGAGCGCCTCACCCACTGTGGCCCCGGAAGTGAGCCATCGAGAAAAAGGAGAAAGCGCATGCGGAAACTCTCGGTACTCTTTCTGCCCGCGCTGGCTGCGGCTGCGCAACTCTCGTCGGGCGCCGGCGTCTTGTACGGGGTTTCCTACTACCACGAATACATGCCATACGAGCGCCTGGAGCAGGACGTGCAGCTCATGCAACAGGCTGGCTTCAACGTGGTGCGGTTGGGCGAGTCCACCTGGAGCAGTTGGGAGCCGCGCGAGGGACATTTCGAGTTCGCCTGGATGGAGCGGATCCTCGATCGCCTGCACAAGGCAGGCATACGAGTCATCCTGGGAACGCCCACCTACTCGATCCCGCCCTGGCTCTATCGGAAGCATCCGGAGATTCTCGTCAGCCACCTCGGGCCCGCGCCGCCCCTGACCGAGCGGACGCAACCCACCTACCCGGTGCGCGTGTCAGGAGGAGCGTACGGCCCGCGTCAGAACATGGACCTGACACATCCTGTCTACCGCCATTACGCCGAACGGATCATACGCGCCATCGTCTCGCGTTTCAAGGATCACCCGGCCGTGATCGGTTACCAAGTGGACAACGAGACGCATCCCAATCCGTCTCCCGCCCGCCATATGCACGTGGAATTCGTCAACTACCTCAGGCGGAAATTCCGCTCGCCCGAGGCGCTCAACCGCCTGTGGGGCTTTGCCTACTGGGGCCAGCTCGTGCAGGATTGGGACGAATTCCCGCCACGCGAGGGCATCCTCAATCCCGGCTACAAACTGGAGTGGGAAAGATTCCAGCGGCAGACCGTGACGGACTTTCTCGCCTGGCAAGCTGCCATCGTTCGGCAGTACAAGAGGCCCGATCAGTTCGTCACCCACAACTTCGTGGGCGGCGTGCGCACCGATGTGGACCAGGTCGCCATCGCGCAGCATCTGGACGTCGCCGCCGTCAACCCGTATCACGGCACGCAGGACGAGCTCGACGGCATGGCCATCAGCCTTTCGGGCGACCTGTGCCGCTCCCTGAAGCGCGCCAATTATCTGGTGACCGAGACCAACGCGCAGACCATCGGTTGGGATTCGCGCACGCAATTCCCGCCCTACGACGGGCAGCTGCGGCTGGCTGCCTTCGCCCACATCGCGTGCGGCGCGAACATGGTCGCCTACTGGCACTGGCATTCCCTGCACTACGGCCAGGAGACCTACTGGAAGGGGATTCTGTCTCACGATCTGGAGCCCAACCGGATCTACCGCGAAGCCCAGCGCACGGCGCAGGAACTGAGGCAGCTCTCGCCGCATCTGGTGAATCTCAACAAGCGGAATCGGGTCGCGATCCTGGTCAGCGTGGACTCCTACCACGGCCTGCGCTTCATGCCTTTCGATGACCGGGTGGACTACATGACGGTCCTTCGGCAGATGTACGGCGCGCTGTACCGGATGAACGTGGAAACCGATTTCGTTTTTCCCGACACGCGCGATCTCGACCGGTACCGTGTGCTGGTCGTGCCGCCCCTTTACGTAGCCTCCGACGAGTTGCTGAAGCGTTTGGTCGAGTATGTCCGCAACGGCGGGCATCTCGTCCTGTCTTTCAAGAGCGGCTTTGCCGACGAGCACTCGACCGTACGGTGGGTGCGCGCGCCGGGGCCGTTGCGCGAAGCTGCGGGTTTTTCCTACCAAGAGTTTTCCAGTCTGGCCCGGCCGCTGCCGCTCAGAGGCGATCCCTACAAGGCGGGCGAGAACAACCGCGTATCGGTGTGGGCGGAGTTGATCGAGCCGGAAGGCGCCGAACCGCTCGCCTACTACGACCATCCGTTCTTCGGCAAGTACCCGGCGCTCGTCCGCAACCGCCACGGCAAGGGCACGCTGACTTACCAGGGGACCTTCCTTTCCGACGAGCTGCAACAGAGAGTGTTGGCGGAGGTCCTCAGGCTGGCTGGTCTCTGGGGTCCCGAACAGCGTCTGCCCGCGCCCGTCCGCTTCAAACAGGGCGTGAACGGACTGGGCCGGACGGTCCGTTTCTTCCTGAACTTCTCCGGGCAGACCCAGAACCTGGTCTACGAGTTCCCGCCCGGGCGCGAGCTGCTCAGCGGCGCCGATGTGCGTCAGGGGGCTAAGCTGACTCTGGCCCCCTGGGATCTGGCCATCGTCGAGGAGCAGCCGGCGCCCTGAGGGCCTGTCGCAACTCCGTGCTCTTTCTGCGCCCGCAGCGCTCGGCGCCAAGGCGCCGTGGCTTCACTCGCTCTGCGCGCCCGGAGGCAGGGGCGACGGCGGACGGGAGACGCGACCTTCCAGAGCCTCTTCGATCGAGATGTTGTAGGCTTCGAGGATCTGGCCGGTGGCCGCTTCCAACTGCACCTTGGCCTTGGCGTACTGGCTGGCGGCGGCGACCTCGGCCGAGCGAGCCTGGGCCAGGTCGCGCTGGGCTTGGATGACGAAAAAGATCGTCGAGGCCCCCAAGGCGTACTTTTTCTGCTCGGCCTCGAGGGTCTGCTCCTGCAACTCCCGGGCCTTGACGGCAGCTTCGTAGGCGGCGCGCGCCTGTTGCAGCGCGGTCAGGGCGTTCCGCACGTCCACGCGCACCTGGTTCAGCAAGGCCTGCCGTCGCAGTTCCTGCTGACGCAGGCTCAGCTGGTCGAGGATGAGGTCGGCCTGAGCGGAGCGGTTGCGCAGGGGCACGGTCAGCTGGAAACCGATGCCGTAGTCGGGGAAGTTCCGCGCGAACAGCTGGGCGAGCGCCTTGCCATAGCCCCCGATAAAGAACGGATCGACCGCCGCCGGATTGCGCGTCTGCGGACCGATCCCGGTGCCGGGAATGCCGGGAATGGGAAGCTTGTTGATCTGTCCCACGAGGGCGTTGTTGCGGAAGTCGGCCACCACGTCGAGCTGCGGCAGCAGGTTGTTGCGGCTGCCTTTCAGGCCGATCTTGGTGTTTTCGATCTGGAGTTCGACCTGGGCGACGTCGGGCCTGTTCTTCAGCGCCAGCTCGACCAGATCCTGAACCGGCGAAACGGGATCGGAGGGCGGTACGTAGATGCGGTCGGTCGGGACGATGCGGGCGTCGGCGATCAGCGGACTGGCGACGCCCGTGCGGCTGAGGGCGTTCTTCAACAACGTCTCTTGCTGGAGCAACTGCGCTTCGGCCTGCACCAGAGCCTGCCGGCTGGAGGCCACTTCGGCTTCCGCCCTTACGATTTCGATCGGAGCCAACGTCCCGATCTCGACCTGCTTCTTGTTGTCCTCGTAAAGCTTCTCGGCCAGCGCCAGCGTTTGCTGCCGTACCCGGACATTCTCGTTGAAGCTCACCAGGTCCCAGTACGCGCTGACGATCGCCGCCACCGTCGTCATGACCTGCTGGCGGAAGGCGAGGTCGCTCACCTTGCGGTTGTTCCTGGCGATGCGGATGTTGCGGTTGTTCACCGCCAGCCCGAAGCCGCGCAGCAGCGGCTGCTGGATGGTGAGCGAAAAGCTGGCTGTCGTCGAGGGATTGAAATCCGTGCGCCCGGCGTTGGTTTCCACGCGGGAGTTGTTCCACCCGAAGCTGACTGTAGCGCCGGTGAGGAAGCCTTTCTGGATGCCGAAGTTGGCCACGTCGTTGCGGATGATCAGGGAGTTGGTGCCGGTGATGAAGGAGTTGGTCTGCGGGTTGGTGCGGTGGCTGAAGTTGGCCTGCGTAAAGATCACAGGGTCGAGGCTGGGCACGGCGGTGCCCGTCTGGACGATGATGGCGCCGCCGGCTTCGCCGGCCCCGGCCTGTGCTGCCGTCCCTCCTCCGACGCCGCCGGCGGCGCCGGTGGCGCCGCCCGTGACCTGCGCCAGCGCGCTGGTGGTCGCCCGCTGCACCGCGGTCGGCACGCCGCGCAGCAGACCTCCCGCCTCGGCACGCAACAGGGCTGCGTCAGCGATCATGGGACCGTAGCGCTGCACCGCGATGTCGAGATTGTTTTCCAGCGCCAGCGCCACGGCATCTTGCAGCGAAAGGTAGATGCGTCCGGCCCGGAGCAACGACTCCAGGCGCGAAGAGTTGGCCAGATCCACGGGCGGGATCTCCCGCGCACGATAGGGGCGCGTCAGACCGGAGAAGAAACCGCCCGAATTCCGTCTGGCTGGGTTTTCGGCCAGGGCCGGCACGGCGAGTTGGCAGGCCCACGCGATGGCCAATATCCTTCGAAACATCCTCATACGCGATCCTTTCCCCGCGGGTGGTCCGACGATGCTCAACAACTCCTAAAAGACGACGACCGAACGCGGGTTGTTCCCCAAGCTTCATGCTATCGCGGCGAGCGGTTCGCCGGCGGCGTTGCGCTATAGTAATGCCTTGGTGCCAGCCACCAGGGAAACGATCCTCGAGCTCTTCGAGCGCACCGGCGGTTACCTTCGGGGACATTTCCTGCTCTCGAGCGGATTGCACAGCCCCGAATACCTCCAGTGCGCCGTGGTCTTGCAGTACCCGGAGCATGCGGCACGTCTAGGTGCCGAGCTGGCGGAAGCGCTGATGCGCCTGGGAGGTCGCCGCGTTCCTGTCGTGGTGTCGCCCGCGCTGGGCGGCATCGTCATCGGGCACGAGGTGGCCCGGGCGATGGGGGCGCGCGCGATCTTTACCGAGCGCGATGCCTCGGGCGCCATGGCCCTGCGCCGCGGATTCCGCATCGAGGCAGGCGAACAGGCGGTTGTCGTGGAGGACGTGGTCACCACCGGCGGGAGCACGCGAGAGGTCATCGAGGTGCTGCGTGCGGCAGGAGCGCAAGTCGTGGCCGCAGGCTCGATCATTGACCGAAGCGCGGGCCGCGCGGAAGTCGGCGCACCCCGGGTTGCGCTGGCCACGCTGGACGTGCTGACGTACCCGCCGGATCACTGTCCCCTCTGCCGCCAGGGTCTCCCTTTGGTGAAGCCGGGATCCCGCCGCTGACCTGCGCATGCGCCGCATCCGGATCACGCTGGCTTACGACGGCACGGACTACCATGGATGGCAGGTGCAGCCCTCGCTGCCGACCATCCAAGGCACTCTCCAGCAGGTGCTGGCGCGCATCGAGGGCAAGCCCGTCCAGGTGACCGGCGCCGGGCGTACGGACGCGGGCGTGCATGCACTGGCTCAAGTGGCCGCATTCGATTTGGAGAACCGCATTCCCCCTGACAACCTGCGGCGGGCCATGAACCGGTTGCTGCCCCCGGCCATCCGCGTGCTGGAGGCGCGCGAAGCGCCGCCGGACTTTCACCCGCGCCGGGACGCCCTCAGCAAGACCTACGAATACCGGATCTGGCGAGCCGAGATCTGTCCGCCCTTCCAGCGCCTCTACGTGCACCACTTCCCCTACCCGCTGGACGAAGAGCGGTTCATCTCGGCCGCGCGCCTGTTCGAGGGCGAACATGATTTCACCGCCTTCGCCGCCACGGACGAGAAGGACCGGTTGGGGGGGTCGAAGGTGCGGCGGATCTTCTCCTCCGGCGCCTTCCACGAGGGCGAGCGCCTGATCTACCGGGTCACGGGGAACGGATTCCTCAAGCACATGGTGCGCAACATGGTGGGGACGCTGCTCGAAGTCGGCCGCGGCAGGCTCGACGAGGCGGGCGTGGCGGAGCTGCTTCGCTCGGGCCGCCCCGCATCGGCCGGACCGACCGCACCCTCCTGCGGCCTGTTCCTCGTCGAGGTCCGCTATCCCGACGGCCTTTGAAGGGACCGCTCTGCGGCCTCGCGGAAATGCCGATCGGGCAACAGGAGGTAGATCAGCAGGGCCGAAAGCGGATGCATGAGGCCCGCCACCAGAAAAACGGGCGCATAGGAAAACCTGCGCACGACCCAGCCTGTGCCCAACGCTGCCAGCGCTCCGCCGATGGCGCCTCCCGTGCCCGAAAAGCCCGTAGCCGTACCGATCTCCGGCCCGCGGAACAAATCGATGGGAAGGGCTTGAAGGTTGGCAACCCAAAAGGCATGGCCGAAGGTAACGAAGCAGGTGGCTGCGATGGCCATCCAGGCCTGCGGCACGTAGGGCGCAAGGATCGCCACCGGCAGGAATGCAGCGCCCACCGCCATGACGAACTTTCTTGCCCGGCCCAATGGCCAGCCGCGCCGCATCAACCAGCCCGAAAGCCAACCGCCCAGCGGATAGCCGATGTCCCCGAAGAGATACGGCACCCATGCGTAACGCCCCACCCTCGCAAGATCGAAGCCGCGTTCGCGCCGTAGGTACTCCGGAAGCCAGAAGATCACGAAGTAGATGACCGGATCGGTGAAGAACCGCGTCAGCACGAGCGCATAGCAGCCCGGCTTGCGCATCACTCGTCGCCAGTGCACACCCTCGCTCGCGGCCCGAGTCTCCTCCGGCGGAGGCAGCTCGTGCTTCATCCGCTCGTATTCGGCAGGATCGAGCCAGCGGTTGCGATGAGGCGGCTGGTAGATCAACAGCCAGAGCGCCAGCCACACCAGTCCGAGCGCGCCCGTGAACAGGAAGGCAAACCTCCAGCCGAAATGGAGGGTGAGAAACGCCACCATGGGACTGGCGATCGCCGACCCCAACGACGACCCGGCATTGAAGATTCCCACCCCCAGCGCCCGCTGTGCCGGCGGAAACCACTCTCCGACAGCCTTGGCGGCTGCCGGCCAGTTCCCCGGCTCGGTAAGGCCGAGGGCAAAGCGGCTAGCGGCCAGCGACCACTTGCCCCGGGCCAGCGCATGGGACATCTGGGCCAGCGACCAGCCAGTGACGAAGGCAGCGAAGCCGCGCCGCGTGCCCAACCGGTCCACGACGTAACCCGAGCCGGCATACATGATGGCGTAAGCGACCATGAAAAGACTGACCACATGCGAGTAATCGCGCTCGTCCATCGAGAACTCGCGTCGAACCTCTACCGAAACCACCGCCAGGGCCAGCCGGTCGGCGTAGTTGATCATCGTGGCTACGCACAGCATCCCCGCGATGACCCACCGCAGCTTCGGAATCTTCATGGTTGCTCCCTGGGAAGGAAACCGAAGGCGCCAACCGCGAGACCGAGCGGCCTTTCGGGATCGGCGACGAAGGGAGGCTCTACATGGAATTCGACCCGCACCCGTCCGGGGGCGTCCGTGGGCAGCGGCCAGCGCACGGTGTGCCAGCCAGAGCCACGCCGCAGCTCGGAGGAGCCGGCCACGCGCCCGTTCAGGTAGACGATCGCGCGAATCGGTTCTCCCGCCGGCGGAGGTCCCATGTTCACCACGAGCTCGAATTCCGTTGCGCCGGCCGGCCGCCGCAGCCGCGCGGTCGCACGAGGCCGGCACCACCGGAAGTGGCCCGTCAAAGAGTACCAGCCCTCGCCGAGCTGCCATACGGGAGCACGGCGGCTCATGACGATGTAAGAAGCATCCGGCTCTCCCGGTGCGCGGGCGAACGCGGAAAGCTCCCGCAGCACGGGATCCCAGCTCAGAAGCACAGCGCCTTCGCCCTCGCGCAGGCTTTTTTCAAGGTCGCTCGATTCCGCGGGATAAAACGCGAGGTCGCCCCTCCGCGTGAAGTATTTCACTGCGGCTTCGATCCCCCAAGGGTGCAGCGCGGCGGGCACTCCGTCGTAAATGTACGCCTGCGCCAGAGGATTGGAGGCCAAGATCTGTTCCAGCTTGCTTACGTAACGCCGGTTCTCATCGGCCAGGGAAAGCGTCTCCCGCCGCTCGGCGCGGAGGACGCCATGGTTGTAGGGCAACCAGACGAGAAAGAAGGCCACCACCCAAGTCGGCTTCACACGCGTTGCAGCCGCGGCTGCCACCATGCCCAGCCCCACCATGGGAACGTAAAGGTACGCGCTGAAGAGCCGGCCGGGCAGCAGCAGCATCGGGAAGAGCAGGACCAAGCAAAACGCCAGCCCGAAGTAGCTCCGCCGATCCCGCAGCAGGACGGGTAGCGCAAGCAGCAGCCACCCTGCGTGGGGGATCAGCAGGACGCGCGAGGCATAGAAGGCAGCACACTGGAGGACTGCCGCCGGCCCGAAGCGCAGCGTGTACTCGGATTCCCGGGTGGCGTTGACAACCAGCGCCTGCACGCCCAGGACCAGCGAAAGCGCGACGAAGGGCGCGAGCCGCAGCCACCTCCTCTTTCCGAACCAGTATTCCCAAGCGGCCAGCGCCGCCGGCAGCATCACGGTCATCTCCTTGCTTTTGGTGGCCAGCCAGAAGCACAGGAAAGCCAGGGGCAGCGCGGCTGGGCCTCCCGAGCTGTAGGCCGACAGGCAGAGCAGCGAGAAGGTGGCCGCAAGCACGTCGAAGACGTACATGGGCTTCCACAGCGTATCGAACAGCGCCATGTGGAAGCCGAAAAACAGCGCTCCGGCGCCTGCGGCCCACGGCGAAAAACCGAAGCGGCGCCGCAGCAGCCGCCACGACAGCCACACGTTGAGCAGATGGAGAACGTGCACGCTGAGGACGTACCAGCGGTAGTCGAGCCCGGCCGTCCGGCCCATGAGGTTGAAGTACAGATGACCTGCGGGACGAAAGTTCTGTGGGTAGTATTTGGGCAGCAGGAAGCCACGGGCCCAGTCCGCAAGGTTCAGGTATCGGGTCCACTGGATGTTGTCGAGCTCGTCGCCGTGGAAAAAGCCCTCGTACGCACCCCGGTTCACGATAAGGAACAGCAGCGCGAAGGCCAGGAAGGTTGCCGCTGCGACGCCGCGGGGCGTGGCCGGAATGCCAAAGCGCAAGACGCGGGGCCTCCGAGGCCGCGCCGTAGTGTCCTGGGCTTCAGGCCTTGGCCTCGCCTTTTCGCCGCCGGTATTGCTCACGGCAGGCTTCCGAGCAGAAATGGAGGACCTTGCCCCCTTCGGTGAGCTTGTACGAAGTGGCAGTGGAGATGTAGACGCCGCACACCGGATCCTGGCGCAATTCGCCGCCCGAAGGTGTGCTGCGTGAAGCCTGGCTGCCCCCTGCCAGCAACCACCGCGCGGCAGCCTTGAGGAGGATTCCGAGCACCGAACGGAGCAGCGTAATCAGTAAGACGGCCAGCAGCAGGTACAGGATGAGGCGTACCATTCCTTTGTCCCGCCTTCTGGCCGTCTTTGCCGCTTACTTTTTCCTCGGCGCGGGTCTCTTCTTCTTTTCCGCTTCGGGGTTCGTGTACTCAGTCTGCACGCCCGCTTCGATGGTGGCGATCATGCCCTTGGCGGCCTCGGCGAAGGGACCGTCGGGCTTCAGCTGCAGGTACTTCTCGAAAGCCTCTTTCGCGCCGGGAGGTGCGATCACCTTGCCCTCGGGCGTGAACTTGGCCTCGGCCATCAGCGACACGCCGTACTGGTAATGCGCGTCGGCGTAGTTGGGGTCGGCCTCGATGGCCTTCTTGAACGCCTCGCCCGCCGCCTGGTTCTGCCCGGAGTTCACCAGCAGAGCGCCCAGGTTGTAGAAGTAGCGACCGGCGTTACCCGGGTCGAGCTGGGCAGCCTTGGTCAGCTCGGCCTGTGCTTCCTCGAACCTCTTGGCCCGGGCCAGCGCGAGGGCGTAGTTGTTGTGATAGGCTGCCTCGTCAGGCTTGATCTCCAGTGCCTTCTGGTAGCTTTCCAGGCCCTTGTTCAGCGCGGCCTCCTGCTCGGCGCCGGTCTTGGTGGTCGCCAGCCCGATGTAGGCATCGGCCAGGTGCGCCCAGACCACGTGCTGCTTGGGATCAATCTCGGAGGCCTTGGTGAAAGACTCGATGGCTTGATCGTACTGCTTGGCTTGCAGCGCCTGCATGCCCGCGTTGAAGGCATCGTTCAGGGCACGGTTGCGCGCCAGTTGCGCGGCCCGCTCCTTGGCCGCTCTTTCGAAGGCGGCGCGCTGCTCGGGCGTCATCTCGCGCAACTGCTCCTGCGTCAGCGTGCCGGCCTCAGCCGCCCGTTGCAAGGCTTCGCGACGCTGCTTGACGCGCTCCAGATCGAAGTTGATCTCGGTGGGATCCCCGAGCCGGGTGCGTACGTTCTCCACCCGGTCCACTTCCTTGCCATCCACTTCCAGGATCACGCGGTAGGTTCCCAAGGGCAGGCCGGCGTGGAAATACTCGCCCTTGCGGTTGGTCTTGACGCGATAGTTGCCCTTGATATCCAGCCTTTCAATGCGGATGAGAGCGCCTTGCAGGGGCTTGCCGTCCTCGCCTTTGACCTGGCCCGCAATGGATGATGTCTGCGCCAAGCTGACGCCGGCCAACAAGAGGGAGGCGGCGCCCAGCCAGGCGAGCTTTCGCCCTTTCATAGCAAACCTCCAGTCCAGTTCCGAGCAGTCCTACTCCAGCATACTACACGATGCCGCGCCACACCGGATTACGCCGAGCCCCCTGGCCGTGTGGGTTCGAATGGGTCGCGAGGCGGGCGGCCCGCCTGAACTGTTCAGGGATTGTTGGAAACCCCGACAATGATCACGCTGCGGCTCAGGCCGCCTGCTGTGATGCGGAATTCGTTCCGGCCGGGCTGTTTTCCCAGGCGGACACTCACCGCCCAGACGCCGGGGATCTCGCCGTCCATCCAACTGACCTCGGTGACCTCGCCGCCGCCCTGCACTACGTTCACTTCCGGCCGGATGTTGCGCACGGGGATCCCGGTGGCATCCGTGACGCGGAAGTAGATGGCACGCCGCAGGGAGGCATCCACGGTCCCCTGGGTTCGCGCGCTCAGCACGGTGAGAAATGCCGGCGTCCCCGTCGGGCTGGCATACCAGTACGGCACGCGGATCTCGACCGGCGATCGAGTGCCGGCGATGCGGAGGAAACCTTGGTACTCGCCCGGCGGCAGGGTCGTGGCGCTCCAACTGACGCCGATCTCCGCCGAGGCGCCCGGATCGAGAGCGATCGTGTTGACTTCCGGGAACGGTGCCGGCTGCTCGCCGCTCGGGATCGCCTCGATGGTGAACAGGTCTCGTTCTGCGGCAAGGTTGGTCAGCCTCAGGCGTCGTCTCAGCTCGGCTGCTCCGCTGCCGCTACCGAAGCTCAGCGAAGTGGGGTAGGCAGCGATGGTGCTCTGCAAGGCGCGCGCCAGGTGCAGGCGTCCGGCGCCCGCGCGCTGCACGCCCGCCACCGGCCCGTCCCCAGGCGGGAAGGGCTCAGCCGAATTGACCAGTAGCGAGCGGTACTGCTCGACGGTGAGCCCGGGACGTTCGGCTTTCAACACGGCAGCAGCCCCCGCCACCATGGGAGCAGCGAAGCTGGTGCCGGATTCGGACGTGTAGCGGGAGGGATCGTACATCTCGCCGGCTGGATACCAACTCTGGGTCGCCGTATAAATGTCGCTGCCCACGGCGATGAGGTCGGGTTTGACGGCCTCGTCGGGATTCGGCCCCCGGCTGGAGAAGCTCGCCAGGCGGTTGCCATCTGCGGGCAAGGGTCCTGGCCGAAAGTGCACGGTGGCGTGCAGCCCGGGGTTCTCCCTCAGCCTGGTCTTGATGGCGAGCCCGTCGGCATTGCTCACCATTACGCCCGGCAAGGTGGCCGAACCCACACTCATGATCGCCACCGGACGGTCGTCGGTGTAGACGATGGCAGCCACGGCCCCGGCGCGCTGCGCGTTGTTCAGCTTGTCTTCGAAAAAGCATGTGCCGCGGAAGATCAGGGCGATCCGACCTTCCAGGCTGCCCGAAGGCAGCGGCTCGCAGGCCAAGCCTGTCCGGTCGAGACTTGCCACGTCGGCCAAGGGTGCTGTGATCGGGTTTTCGGGCTTGGGTCCGTTGCCCGGCGTTGCAGCGTACTGACCTCCGTCCTGGAGGATGACTGCCGTGCCGAAGACGCGATCGTTGGTCGAGGCGCCGACGCCGATCGCCGACGGAGCGCTGGCGTAGGAATTGATCGTGAACGGGTCCGGGCCGCTGTTGCCCGCCGCAGCCACGACGATTACGCCCGCCGCCGCGGCGCGATCGAGCACGCGGGCCGACAAGGAGTCGGCCGAGCGTGGCGCCAACGGCGTACCTAAGCTCAGGTTGATTATGTCCATACCATCGGCGACCGCGTCCTCGATCGCTCTGAGCACGACGTCCGTACGCGTGGTTTCGCTGCTGGCCGTGAACACCTTGTAATTGCCCAGCCACGCGCGCGGGGCCACGCCGCTGATCTCAGCCAGCGGTCCCCGGCTCCGCAGCCCCGCCGCCGCCATCGCCACTGCCGTTCCGTGTCCCATCTCGTCGCGCGGACTGCCGCCGGCGTTGCCGAGCAGGCCCTCGTAGGTGCGCGCCACGATGATCTTGTTGTTGGTGTACTTGCGATCCTCCGCCTTCTCGACTTTCGGAAAACCTTGCGGGATCTCGAGCGAAGGGTCCTCGAACGCCGGGTGCTCGTGGTCAATGCCGGTGTCAATGATGCCGATCTTGACTCCCCTGCCGGCATTGCTTTCGCCGCCGATTCGCTCCCAAGCCTGGGGAACGGCCAAGAGCGGAAGGGCGCGGTCTAGCAACAGGCGCACCTCGTAAACCGGATGGACCCGCACGACGCCAGGTACAGCCGCCAGTTCTGCCGCGGTCCTGCCCGGGGCATGGACGACCAGCGCGTTGGCCACCGTATCGAGCGCATGCAGCACCGCGACCTGGCGTGCGGCGAGCGCGGCGCGCACTCGGAGTTGCTCGGTCCGCACTTGCACGCGCCTTTCCGCGATGGCCGCACGGATTTCGTTCGCGGTTTTGGTCCCGGCCGGCACGGTGGGGACGGCAGGCTCGCCTTCCAGCTCGAGGATCCACAGATCGGGGACCGCCTGCCCCAGGGCCATCATGCTCCCTAGCAACAACGCCCAGATGACCGTCAGCACCCTCATAAGCGTCTCGTCGAAGGCTTCTTATCGGATTCTACGTCACCCGCCACTATGGGAATGTAAGCCGTCCGCCGGCCGCCGGACCGGGCAGTTTCGCGTGTGCTTCTGGCGCGGCTACTGCACCGGCAATAGCGCCGCCTTCGAGCTCACGCCGCCGATGGTTACCGTCACCTCCTGCAAGCCTGTGGGCGCGTCCTCCGGCACCACGACGTCGAGCTGGTAAAGGGCGACCGCGCCCGGCGTCAATCCATGGAAAAGCACGTTCGCTTCCTTGCCGCCGATGGTCACTCTCGGTTTAACCCGCGTCCACGACAACGGTTGCGCCAGGGCGGGCTCTCCCGTGGGCGGAGTCGGGTCCACTGGTCCCAGTCCGTTCGCATAGAGCCGTGCGACGCGGCCTCGCCGGACCGGATTGCCGCTGGTGATCAAACCGTAGTTCTCGTCCTGCGCGACGAGCAATTTGCGCCCCGGAGCCTCCTCCTTCTCGAAGAACGCCGGAGAATAATCGGCCAGTGGCAGCGTGTACACGGCGCTCGAGATATTGCCGATGCTGACCTTGATCAGCACGGAATTCAGGCCTTGCAGTTCCCAGGGCACTTGCACATTCACCTGCCCGGGGCTCACGAAGTGCAGCCTGCCTGGCAGGCTCAGGTTGCGCTGCGGCGCATCGAAACTTACGCTGACGCCTGCCAGCGACAGCGGCAGATACGGAGTGAAAAAGACGCGGGTGGTATCGGCGAGGCCCCATCCGAAGATCGCCACGTAGGAACCGGGTGCCACGGGTGCGCCACGCGCGAAGCTGGCGGCATTGACGACGCCTTCGGGGGCGATCGTGGGCCGGAGTCGCGCCCACCCGTCGAAGGGTACTGTCAAGCCGGCGGCTTCGGCCACGAACTGCTGTTCTCCAGGAAGCGGTCCGAGAACGACGCGCGCAGCCGCGATGCCGTAGACGTCGGTGGCCGGATCGGCCGCTTCCACGTAACCGCCGCCCCGCGTGGCGCGGAAGCGGACGGGGACGTTGGCCACGGGCGCGCCGTAGCGATCGGTAACCTTGAGCGCAACGAGCCTGCCCGGAAGGTACGAATTCACCACACCGTCGAAGTCGTAGCCGAGCAGGGGATAGGCATTGTAGGGAACGTTGTCGCTCACGATGTAGAGATAGGGCACGCGCAAGGTGCGAGCGGCGCCCTCGATCCTGATTTCGCCTTCGTAGGAACCCGGCGGTGGCATCGTGCCTTCCAAACGCACCGCCAACTGCGTCGAGGCGCCCGGCTCGAGCGTCAGGCTGGTGGTGGCGAGGGCCAGGCGCGCGCCCGTGGCCGGCTGCCTCGGGACGACCGAAACGAGTAGGGAGAGGCGCCCGGCGCTGGCGTTCCTCAGAGTCAGCGTGCGCGAGCCGCCGAGCGAACCCGGCCCGAGCACGCCGAAGGAGAGCGTGGCAGGCTCCACGGTGAGGTTGGACTCGACGGAGGCCGCGGCATCGAGCTTGCCCGCGCCCGCCGCGGTCACAGCGGCCGCTTGTCCGTCGTCGAACACCTGCGGGTTGGCCGTATGGACAAGCGCCGACTTGACCTGCGCCGGCGTGAAAGCGGGGCGCTGTTGCTTGACCAGCGCCGCTGCCCCCGCCGCCAATCCCACGGCGAAGCTGGTCCCGCTCACGGCGGTGTAACCGCTGGGATCCCACATCTCGCTGTTGGGGTCGTAGGTCTGCGTGGCGGTGAACAGATCGGTGCCTACCGTCACCAGTTCGGGCTTGATGGCGTTCTCGCCGAGCGAGGGTCCTCGCGAACTGAAAGAGGCGATCTCGTCCGCCGGCGCCTCCCACGGCGCCAGCGTTGGGTCCAGCGTGACCCGCGCGTCCGCTCTCCCGCCCAAGTACCTCTTGAGCAGCTTCCCTGCGCTGTTGGGGATCATGACCGCAGGAATGCCGGTGCCCGCCAGACCCGCCGGGCTGAATATGCCCTCCTGGCCTTCGAGCTGGTAGATGAGCACTGCGGCGGCGCCTGCGCTCTCGGCGTTGGAGACCTTGAAAGCGAACGAGCAGCCACCCCGCTGGACCAGCGCCACGGCGCCGGCCAGCGATCCGGAGGGGAGCGGGCGGCAGGCTCGTCCGTCGTCGCCAAGCCGCTCGACGTCCCGCACGGGCGCTGTCAGCGGCCCGGCTGGCCGTGGGCCGTCTCCGAAGCGGGCCGGGATGTTGCGCAGTTCGGCCGGGGCGTCGGCTTCCGGCACGCGCACGCTGGAGAACCACACGTGTGCGTTGGTGATGGCCCCCACCGTCAGCGCCGAAGGCGCGGTCCCCGGAGAATTCACGCTGCCCAGCGCGGGGTACTTCAACGCGAAATCACCGTCGTTGCCAGCGCTGACGACCACGAGCAGACCGGCCTTGACCGCGTTCTCGACCGCCCAGGCACGCAAGTCGCAGGGCTCGCCCGTCCGCGTCCCGCACGCTGCGCCGGCGTCGAGCGGACCGTACAGGGCGGGTGTGCCGAGCGCCAGGGTCACCACATCCATGCCATCCCGCAGGGCGTCTTCGAGCGCTGCGACGAGGACATCCGCGTAGGTGTTGTCGTTGACGCCCGGAGAGCCGAAGACCTTGTAGTTGCCCAGAAAGGCCTTGGGAGCCACGCCGGAGATAGTGCCCGAGGGAGTCTTCACCTGGCGGCCCGCGGCGATCACCGCAATCGCCGTCCCGTGCCCCACGCGGTCGCGAGGGGTCAGGTCGTCGGGCCGCGAGTCCTCGGCTGGATTGGGGGGAGTGCCCGCGGCGAGCATCTCCACGTAGCTGCGGGCGACGATCACTTTGTTGCTGGTCCATGGGCAGTCGCGGGGAACGCATTTGGGATACCCGGGCGGCGGGCTGAGCGAGTCGTCGAGCAGGGCGGGATGGCCGTGATCAATGCCCGAGTCAATGACGCCGATTTTCACTCCCGCTCCGGCATTCGCGGGCCCGCCAGCGCGCTCCCAGGCCAGACGCGCATTGCTCAGATCGAGAGCGCGGTCCAGATGCAAGCGAATGGGAGGCAAGTGGACGACGCGGCGTACGCCCGGCAGGTGGCTCAGTTCCTCCACCTGCTCGGGGCGAGCGCGCACGAAGACCGCGTTCACCAGCAGGTGCGCCGCGCCCGTCACTGCCACGTTGCGGCGCGCCAGTTCCCGGCGCAGGGTCTGCTGCCTTGCCGCGAGCCGTTGTGCGGTCTCGCGCGTGCGAAGACTTTCCAGTTCCTCGCGCGAGCGGATCTGGGAAGCGACAGGGGGATCCTCGAGGATCAGCGCGTATCGGTCCGCGCCGCGCCCATCCCCCGGCAGAAGGAGCACGGCGGCGAACAGCACCCTGATCATGCGGCTCATCGGTCCTTTTAGTGTTCCGACGCCGTGCGCGCGCCGCCGGTTTCCCGGGTTCCCACAAATCCTGAAGATTTTGTTAGACTTAAATCAGAGCGACTCATCATGGGCGTCAAGGCGCTTTTTCCCCAGGGTGCTCAGGTCGAGCACGGCAAGTTCGGCTTCGGGACGGTGATCTCTTGCAACGAAGAGCACATCGTCATCCGCTTCGACGAGTACGGCGAGAAGAAATTCGTCACGCCCATCGTCTTGCCTGCCCTCAAGAAGAGCGACCGCCAGCCACCGCCGGAAAAGCGAGTCTCGCGTCGCAAGTCCAGGCCCGCGGCGGCGAGCACGGCCGGTTAGGGATTCGCCTGCGCGGGAAGGCCTCGAGCGGGCCTGGGTTGCCTTTGCTAGACTGAAGACTCGATGAAGTTCGGGGTGGTGGTCTTCCCGGGCAGCAACTGCGATCACGATGCCTGGTGGGCCGTCACGCACGACTTGGGACATCGGGCCGAGTTCCTCTGGCACGAGGATGAGTCTCTCGGCGACGTGGACGCCGTGATCCTTCCCGGCGGCTTCTCCTACGGCGACTACCTGCGCTGCGGTGCTATCGCCAAATTCTCGCGCATCATGCGCGCAGTGGAGCGCTTCGCACAGGACGGCGGCCTGGTGTTGGGCATCTGCAACGGCTTCCAGATCCTGGTCGAGTGCGGGCTTTTGCCGGGAGCGCTGATCCGCAACCGCGGACTGAAATTCATCTGCCGCCAGGTGGAATTGCGCGTCGAGAGCGTGGACTCGCCGTTCTCCTCGCAATTCCGCAGGGGGCAGATCGTGCGCATCCCGATCGCGCACGGCGAGGGTTGTTATGTCGCCGACCCGCGCACGCTGGAGGAGCTCGAAGCCGAAGACCGCGTCGTGTTCCGATACGTAGAGAACCCGAACGGTTCGCTCAACGACATCGCGGGCATCCTCAGCACGGGCCGCAACGTGCTCGGCATGATGCCGCACCCGGAGCGCGCCTCCGATCCGCTGATGGGTTCCACCGACGGCCTGCTCGTGTTTCGCTCGATGGCTGCCGCCCTTTCGCACAGACGATGACCGTCATCACGCCCGAACTTGTCGCCGCTCACCAGTTGACCACCGACGAGTACGAGCGTATCCTGCGCATTCTCGGCCGGCCCCCGACCTACACCGAGCTCGGGATCTTCAGCGTGATGTGGAGCGAGCACTGCTCCTACAAGAGCTCCCGTCTGCACCTGAGGAAGCTGCCCACCGAGGGACCCTACGTGCTGCAAGGTCCCGGAGAGAATGCGGGAGTGATTGACATCGGCGGGGGCTATGCCGCCGCCTTCAAGATCGAGTCCCACAACCACCCGAGCTTCATCGAACCCTTCCAGGGCGCGGCAACGGGCGTGGGCGGGATCCTGCGCGACATTTTCACCATGGGGGCGAGGCCCATCGCTGTGATGGACTCGCTGCGCTTCGGCCCGCTGGACCACCCGCGCGCTGGCCCGCGCAACCGCCGCATCCTGGAAGGCGTGGTTTCCGGCATTGCACACTATGGGAACTGTTTCGGCGTGCCGACAGTGGGTGGCGAGTGCGTCTTCGAGCCCTGCTACAACGGCAACCCGCTGGTGAACGTCTTCGCGCTCGGCATCGTGCGTCAGGACCGGATCTTCTACGCCCGCGCCTGCGGCATCGGCAACCCCGTGGTGTACGTCGGGGCCAAGACGGGACGCGACGGCATCCACGGCGCCTCGATGGCCTCGGCCGAGTTCACCGAAGAATCCCGGCAGAAGCGGCCCAACGTGCAGGTGGGCGACCCCTTCATGGAAAAGCTGTTGCTCGAGGCCTGCCTGGAAGCCATGGAAACGGGCGCGGTGGTGGGCATTCAGGACATGGGAGCGGCCGGCTTGACCTGCTCGACCTGCGAGATGGGCAGCCGCGGCGGCACGGGGGTGGAAATCGAGCTGGCGCGCGTCCCGCAGCGCGAGGCGGGCATGACGCCCTACGAGATCATGCTCTCGGAGTCGCAGGAGCGCATGCTGCTGGTTATCGAGCGCGGGCGCGAGGAAGAAGTTTTCCGCATCTTTCGCAAATGGGGACTGGATGCGGTGGCCGTGGGCGAAGTCACCGGCGATGGCCTGCTGCGCGTGAAGCATCACGGCGAGATCGTCGCGGAGATTCCCAGCCGGGCGCTGGCCGACGAGGCGCCGATGTACGACCGTCCGCGCAGCCGCCCCTTCCGCACCGCGCCCATGGATGGTCCCGACTTCGAAAGCCAGGATTTGACGAGGGACCTGGTCCGGTTGCTCGCCTCCGGCGATCTCTGCGACAAACGCTGGATCTGGGAGCAGTACGACTATATGGTGCGCACCAACACCGTGCTCGGGCCGGGCAGCGACGCCGCCGTGCTCCGCGTCAAGGAGACCGGAACCTCCCTGGCCATGGCGCTCGACGGCAACGGACGTTACTGCTACCTCGATCCGCGCCAGGGGACGCGTCTGGCGGTGGCAGAATGCTGCCGGAACGTTTCCACGGTGGGCGCCCTGCCGGTTGCCGCCACCAACTGCCTGAACTTCGGCAATCCCGAGCGGCCCGAGATCATGGCCCAACTGGTGGAAGCCATCGAGGGCATGGGCGAGGCGTGCGCCTTCTTCGGAACGCCGATCACGGGTGGCAACGTCAGCCTCTACAACGAAACGCTGGGGGAGGCGATCTACCCCACGCCCGTGGTGGGCATCGTGGGCTTGATGCGGACGGGGCCGCCGGTCAAGCTGGCATTCCAGAGCGAGCAGGCGAGCGTGCTGCTGCTGGGGGGCCTGGGATCCTGCGATGCCCGGCAGTTCGGAGCTACCCAGTACGCCAAGGTGATCCTCGGCGAACTGTGGGGCTTGCCGCCCGCCCTCGATATGGAACACGAACGGCGCGTACAGGCGGCCGTGCGCGAGATCGTGAGCGAGGGCCTGGCGGAATCCTCGCACGATGTGAGCGACGGAGGGCTGGCGGTGGCCCTGGCCGAATGCTCGCTCGGGGGCGTGGGGGCTGAGGTGGATCTGCCGGGCGACCTCCGTCCCGAATTCCTGCTCTTCCACGAAGGGCCGTCGCGCATCGTGCTGTCGACGCGCCGACCGGAAGCGGTCGAACGGATCGCAGCCAGGCACGGCGTGGAGGCGCTGCGCCTGGGCGCGACGCGACGCGGCGTGCTGCGCATCCGCCAGCGCGGTCGCCTGCTGGTGGATTGCGAGGTCGGGAGCCTGGTGCGCCCGTGGGCCTCGGCTCTGGAACAGGCGCTCAGGGGGTGAGCGATGGCATGGCGTGAGGAGTGCGGCGTAGTTGCCGTTTACGGACATCCCGAGGCAGCCAACCTGGCCTATCTGGGTCTGTATGCGTTGCAGCACCGCGGCCAGGAGTCGGCCGGGATCGCGGCCAGCGACGGCCGCCAGGTCCGCTGCGTCAGGGGCATGGGTTACGTGGCCGATGTCTTCAGTTCCGAGCAGCTCGCCCGTCTGCCCGGCGCGCTGGCCATCGGGCACACGCGCTATTCGACTGCTGGCGAAAGCTCGGCCGACAACGCGCAGCCTTTCTCGGTGGTCTGCAACAAGGGCCACCTCGCGGTGGCCCACAACGGCAACCTGACCAACGGCATCTCGCTGCGCCGGCAGCTCGAGCGCGAGGGTTCGATCTTTCAATCCACCAGCGACACCGAGGTCGTCCTGCACCTGGTGGCGCGCTCGCGCGAGTGGGATCTGGCGGCCGCGCTGCGCGAGGCGCTGCTCGAGCTGGAAGGCGCTTTTTCGATGGTGTTCCTCGCGCAGGATCGCGTGATCGTGGCCCGGGATCCCTACGGTTTCCGCCCCATGTCCCTGGCCCAGATGGAACTGTCCGGCGGTCGCACCTGCTACGTCTTCGCCTCGGAGAGCTGCGCCTTCGACCTCATCGGGGCGACCTATCTGAGCGAGATCGAACCGGGCGAGATGGTGATCGCCGGGCCGCACGGTCTGGTGCGCGAACGCTATGCGCCCCGGCGCCGCACGGCCTTTTGCGTTTTCGAGCACGTGTATTTTTCCCGGCCGGATTCGATAGTGTTCGGGCGCGCGGTGAACGAATCGCGCGAGCGGATGGGCCGCCTGCTGGCGCGCGAGCACCCGGTGGAGGCCGACGTCGTGGTGCCCGTTCCCGATTCCGGCGTGGCCGCAGCCCTGGGCTACGCGGCCGAGTCGGGGATTCCGTTCCGGCACGGCCTGATCCGCAACCATTACGTGGGCCGCACCTTCATTGAGCCTTCGCAGGCCATCCGCGACTTCGGAGTCAAGCTCAAGCTCAACCCGGTGCGCAGCGTGCTCGAGGGCAAGCGCGTCGTGCTCGTGGACGACTCCATCGTGCGCGGCACGACCTGCCGCAAGATCGTGCGCATGGTCCGGCAGGCCGGCGCGCGCGAGGTGCACCTGCGCATCTCCTGCCCGCCCGTCATCTCCCCCTGCTTCTACGGCGTGGACACGCCGACCAAGAAGGAGCTGATCGCGGCCAACAGCTCGATCGAAGAGATCCGGCGGTTCGTGGATGCCGATACCCTGGGGTATCTCTCGCTCGCCGGGCTGCGCGAGGCGGTTTGCGACGCCGACGGGGACTACTGCTACGCCTGCTACACCGGCCGTTACCCGACCGAGCTGGTCAACTTCGAAGAGCTGATCGCACAGCCGAGGAGCCGCCGCTGAGATGCCCGCACGCGTGGCCCCTTCCGCCCAGCGCGTGCCTTACACCCCCGTGCGCGAGCTGGCCGAACGGGCCATGCGGATGGACGGCGTCCTGAAGCTGTATTTTGGCGAATCCAGCATCCCGACGCCGGAGTTCATCAAGCAAGCCGCATGCAGGGCATTGCAGGAGAACTACACTTTCTACTCCGAGAATGCGGGGCTGCCGTCGCTGCGTCGCGCGCTCGCTAGGCACTACGCCCGCCTGCACGGCGTGGAACCGGATCCCGAGCGGGAAATCGTCGTAACCGCCTCGGGTGTGCAAGCGCTCAACGTGGCCATCCGCGCCGTGCTCGACCCGGGCGACGAAGCGCTGGTGTTGACGCCCGTCTGGCCCAACGGTCCCGCCAACGTGATCCTGGCTGGCGGCGCTGTGCGCGAGGTTCCCCATGCCCGCGTCGGCGGGCGCTACAGTGTGGACTTTGACGCGCTGCGCTCCGCGCTGACATCGCGCACCCGCCTGCTCCTTTACACTTCTCCCTCCAACCCGCTGGGCTGGGTGGCCACGCGCGAGGAACAGGAACGTCTGCTCGCCTTCGCACGGGAGCACGAACTCTGGCTGCTGGCCGACGAAGTTTACGAGCGCCTGTACTGGCGCACCGGGAGTCTGGGCGAGCCGGCCCCTTCGATCCTGCGCCTGGTTCGCCGCGAGGACGCCGTCATCGTGGTGCAGTCGTTCTCGAAGAGCTACTCGATGACCGGCTGGCGGGTGGGTTGGCTCGTGGCTCGCGCCGATCTGGCCGCCAGGGCGGCGCAATTGAACGAATACATCGTCTCGCACGCGCCGACGTTCGTCCAGAAGGCCGCAGAGATTGCGCTCGAGCACGGCGAGCCCGAGCTCCGGCTCATGCTCCAAAGGCTCAAGGAAAACCGTGATCTGGCGCTGGCAGCGCTGCGCGCCATGCCGCGCGTGACGGTCGCCGAACCCGAGGGAGCCTTTTATCTGTTTCCCAGGATCGCGGGGGTTGAGAATGCCTTCGCCTTCTGCCTGCGCTTGCTCGAAGAGCGACGCGTGGGATTGGCTCCCGGTTCGGCTTTCGGCGCGGGCGGGGAAGGGGCCGTACGATTGTGCTTCGCAGCCGACAGAAGGATCCTGGAGGAAGCCTTGGACCGGTTGGCCGAGTTCCTGGTGCGCCTCTAGAAGAATCCTCCACGGCGGCGATCGGTCCGTGGTATCATGCTCTCGGAGCGTATCCCGGGTCTTGCCGGACTCCAAAACTTGATCCAACAGCAACGTTTTGGGGTTCCGACTCGTAGGTTGCGCCCGTGAGCAAGCTCCGGCCCTCGAGGGCGCGGGAGAAGCCTGACGGCGCACGGGGGATCCCCACCCTGTCGAGTACGGGGTCAATGAGGGAGCCGGCGGCTCGAAAGGGCGCTCCTTTTTCTGTTTTCCGCCCCGCTTGGCATGAACCTGCTTTTCTTGGGCGATATCGTCGGCTCCGCAGGACGCCGCGCCGTCAAGGAGATCCTTCCCCATCTGCTTCGGCAGGAGCAAATCCATCTCGCGGTGGCCAACGCGGAGAACGCCGCGGGCGGATTCGGGCTGACGCCCGAGGTGGCGGAAGAACTCTTCGCCGCAGGCCTCGATGTGCTGACCTCGGGCAACCACATCTGGGACAAAAAGGAAATCCTCGCCTACCTGGACCGTCAGCCCAGGCTCCTCAGGCCCGCCAACTATCCGCCCGGCGTGCCCGGCCACGGCGTCTTCTTGACCCGGGCGCGCGATGGCTCGCAGGTGGCCGTCATCAATCTCCAGGGCCGGATGTACATGCCCCTGAGCGACTGCCCTTTTCGCAAGGCCGATGAAATCCTGGCCTCGCTGGAAGACGCCGTCAAGATCCGGATCGTGGATTTCCATGCCGAACTGACCAGCGAGAAGATGGCGATGGGCTGGTACCTGAACGGTCGCGTCTCCGCCGTCATCGGCACGCACACGCACGTGGCCACCGCGGATGCGCGCATCCTGCCCGGCGGAACCGCCTACCAGACCGACGTCGGCATGACGGGCGCCTACGATTCTATCATCGGCATGGATAAGGAAATTGCCCTCCGCCGCCTGCTGACTTCGACCCCGGTGCGCTTGGAAGCCGCACGGGGTAAAGTAGAACTGCACGGGTTGCTCGTGCGAGTGGACCACAGCACGGGACGGGCGCTGCATGTCGAGCGCGTCTTCGTCGAGGGGTCCTGAGCCGGAAGGACGATCATGATCGAGGCGACGGTGCTGGCCACCTTGGTGGCCTCGGGGTTGGGTTTGTACGCTCTGTTGCAACGGCGTGAGCTTCTGATGCTACGCCGGCAGGTGCGCGCGCTCGAAGCCCAGGCCGCCACCCAGCTCCACACCGACCCGCTCACCGAGCTCTTCAACCGTGCCGCCCTCGAACGCTGGATGGACGAAGCGCAGCCGCAAGCCTGGCTGCTGGCGGTCTGCGACCTCGACAACTTCAAAGCCCTGAACGACCGCTACGGGCACCTGGTTGGGGACGAAGCGCTCCGTGACATCGGCCAGTTGATCCGCAGCTCGATCCGTCAGGAGGACCGGGCGTTTCGCTGGGGCGGCGACGAGTTCGTCATCTGCTTCCGGACCGAAGATCGCGGCCTCGTCGAGGAGCGACTGCACACGCTCGAGCGGCGGCTGGCCAACTTCTATGTGCGCAACCACGGCCCGGCCTCGCTCGGCCTGAGCTGGGCCATCGCCCTGGTACCGGCCGGTTCGACCCCCCGCGCCGGCTTGCAGGAGGCCGACCGCCGCATGCTCGACGTCAAACGTCAGCGGCGCGTTGCGTTGGCCGGAGACACCGGAGCCTGACGGTCCGTTCCGGGAATTCGTGCGCGCGGATCGTTCCGCGCTCCCTCGCCGCCCGTTGGCCGGTGCCCGGGTGCCCATTACATGATGGCCGTGGGAGGAGCAGGCTCGTCCGGACGCCCTGCGTTCGCCAGCGGCACGCGGATCATCAGCAGGGCCAGGCCCGCCAGCACGATCAGGCCGAGCAGGAACGACGGTTCGGCCGTGACCGAGGGTAGCGGATAGTCGAAGAACCGGAACGTGGCCACCACCAGGCCCATCAGCGCCTCGCCCGCGATCAGGCCGGCGGCGGTCAGCACGCCGGCGTTTTCGACACGCGCCCGCTGCGCCTCGTTCAGGCCGCGGCGGTCGCGCAGCCGGTCCGTCACCCAGCGAATGATGCCTCCCACAAAAATGGCGAAAGTTGTTTCCAATGGCAAATACATCCCCACCGCGAACAGCATTGGGCTGCGCGCGCCCACCAGGATCAGGGTGAAGCCCATCAGCATCCCCACCACGATCAGGGGCCAGGCCATCTGGCCTCCGACGATGCCCTGCGACAGCATGGCCATCAATCCAGCCTGCGGAGCAGGCAGCGCCTTGTCGCCGAAACCGACCCCGCCCGCGTTGATGTTGGCCACATGCAGGACCAGCAGGGGGAAATAGAGCACGAAGCTCGCGATCGCAACGCCGATGAAGTCGCCGATCTGCATGTAGCGGGGCGTGCCGCCGAGCAGGTGGCCGACCTTCAGATCCTGAAGCATCTCGCCCGCCACCGCTGAGGAGACGCAGACCACCGTCGCCACCCCCAGTACGGCGGCCACGCCGCTGGTTCCCGAGACGCCGATCGTGACCATCAGTAGCGCAGCCACGATGAGCGTGGACAGGGTCAATCCGGAGATGGGATTGTTCGACGAACCGATCATCCCGACGAGGTTGCCCGAGACCGCGGCGAAGAAGAACCCGAGCACCAGCATCACTGCCGCAGCCAGCAACCCTCCCGCCAGGCGCCCGGAAAGATAGGAGTACAGCACGATCATCGCCAGGAACGCCGCACCCAGGCCCACGAAGGTCACCTTGGCGCTGATGTCGCGATCCAGACGGCCGGCGACGGCAGCTTGCGCACTCGCCTTTCGAAGATCCGAGATGGCGCGGCTGAGACCCGCGGCCAGGCTCTTGCGCATGCGGAAGAGGGTGAAGCCCGCGCCCACGAGCATCCCGCCCACCGCGATCGGACGCACGATGAAGCGCCAGACAGCGGCCGCCAGAGCCCCCCAGGATTCTTCGCTGGCGCCCTCCGGCAGGGTCTGGCTGAGTTGTGGTCCGAGGAAGTAGATGAGCAGCGGCACTAGCAGGCCCCAGGCCAGGACGCCGCCCGAGAAGTTCAGCGACGCTAACCGTGGGCCGATGATGTAGCCCACCCCAAGATACGCCGGGCTGATGGCAGGCGCCGAGAACGTGGTCATTCCCCCTGCGCCCAAGGCGCGCGCCTCTGCCGTCGTCCCTAGCCTCACGAGGCTGCGCCCGAGCTCGCCCACTCGCACCAGGAAATCCTTGCTGGCGGCGAAGACGTGGACCACGCCGAGCAGGTACACTGCCGCCCCCACGCCCATGTTGTAGAAAAGCAGCCGTGCGGCCTGCGCCCCGCGCTGTCCCGCCTTATGGATCTCGGCTGCGGCTTGGGATTCGGGAAAAGGCAGTTCCGGATCCCGCACCATGACGCGCCGTAGCAGAACCACGAAGAGGATGCCCAGGAAAGCCCCAACCAGCATCAGGATGCTCGACTTCCAGTAGGCCTCGCTGGTGTCGAACCTTGCCCAGGTGCCCGTGATGACGAATGCTGGGATCGTGAAGATGGCGCCTGCGGCCACCGATTCGCCGATCGAGCCGACGGTCCGGGCGACGTTCTCCTCGAGAATCGAGCCCCGGCGCAGCCGCAGGACGGCCATCGAGATCACCGCCGCCGGGTAGGTGGCCGCGATCGTCATGCCCGCACGGAGGCCCAAATACGCATTGGCCGCACCCAACACTATGGTCATGACGAGGCCCAGAACCACGGCCCGGAAAGTGAACTCGCTCATCTGGACGGATTCCGGCACGAATGGCCGGAATTCGGTTTCGGCGCTGGTCGAGGGCTTGGTCGGTTCCTGCATCGGCGTTATCTTAGCAAAACGTTTCCCGAGCGCCGCTCCCGGTGACGCCTCCTCAGCGGCGCAGGGGATCCTCGATCCAAGGCGGCGTGGCCTGGATGAGCCGGCCCAGCTCCGGCTCGGCCTGCTCGAGCGCTCGCTTCATCTCCCAAGCGATGCGCCGGTAGCTGAAGTGTCCCTTCACGCTGGTGCGCAGGCGGCAGATGTAGTCGGCCTCGGCGAAGTCCATCTTGAAGAGAAACCGCGAGCGGGCGGCGAAAGGAAGCAAGTAATGCGAGGCGGGTTCGGGCAGCTCGGCCGCTGCGACCAGGGCAGACTCCACGGCGCTACGATACTCGGCTTCGAGGCCCGCCTCGGCGATCAGTGGCGGCGTGTCGTAGCCGAGCCGGGCAGTGAAGGCTTGCCGGTACTGGTGGCAGCGGCGGTGCCGGTGCAAATCCCGCCAGGCGCCGATGTCCATGACGATATCGAACGCATAGGGAGCGCTGCGGAAAGCGCGCGGCAATTCATCACGCTCGCCCCGCCCCGCCACAGCCAGTTCGAGGACTTCGCGCCTGCGGACCGCGCTCCATCCGCGGGCCAGATCGTAGAGCTCACGGAATGGCCGGTCGGTGACCGGATAGAGCAACGTCGCCACGGCATCGGCCTCGGTGTCCACGGGGCGGACCAGGTCCACAGCGCCACGCACCTCGTTCCGCGCCGGCGGCAGGTTTTCGCAAGCCCACTTCCGCAGCCGCTCGCGGACCCTGCGCTGATACTCGTCGGGTTCGGCGAAACGGGCGAGCGTGGGAGCGACCGCCGAAACGGGCAAGCCCTCGTACCACGTGGCGCCGGGCGGTTCCCCCAGAACCTCGCAGATTTCCGCGGCCACCTCCCGCAGCTCGGCGTACTCGGAAACCTTCAGCCGCCGGACCTGCTTCTCCAGTGTGCGGATGCTGGTGACTTGACCCACGTTGGTGGGTGCCCCGAGGAACAGCAGGTAACGCGCTACGTCAAACGCCCTGGCGGCCAGGTTGCGCCGGTAGCTTTCTTCGGGCATGTCTGCGGGCCTCGGCAACCGCCCGGCCAGCAGGCAAGTTACCGCTTCGTGAACCCGCCTGTAAGTTGCCAGTAAGTGCGCGCAGGCACGCAAGTAACTTTCCGCCTGCGCCGGGGAAAGCTCGGGCGGCACCACGGGCGCTGCTCGCCCGAAGTCCTGGTACCGCGACGACTTCGCCTGTCCGTCCCAGAGCGGCTCGTCCTCGATTTCGATGGCCGCCAGCTCGGAGATTCCCTCGAAGCAGAGGGCGAGGTGCCCCAAGTCGGCGATCGAAGCGTGCCCGTATTGGAAGTAGTAGTGTTCGAGGAAACGCCGGGAGTCGTGCTGACGCACCCACTCGAGCGATTCGCGGATCGAATCGGGCGAGCGGCTGTAGCGCGCCAGCGCGTAGGCGCACGCCTCCGGCGGCATCGGCGCCAGGGCGATCACGCGTTTGGCCTTCTCCACCACGCTATGATACAAATCCGGTGCGCGTCAGAATCAAACGCTTGCGCGAAGACGCCTGGCTGCCTGCCTGTGCCCACGGACCCGCCGAGGACGCGGGCATGGACCTGCGTGCGTGCGAGGACGTCACGCTCGAGCCGGGTGTTCCGGCCGCGGTCCCAACGGGCCTGGCCATCGAGCTGCCCCCGGGCTACGAGGCGCAGATCCGCCCGCGGAGCAGCCTCGCCCTGAACCACGCGATCATCCTGCCCAATAGCCCGGGCACCGTGGATCCGGGCTACCGCGGCGAAATCCGCGTGGTCCTCCTGAACTTGGGTCGCGAGCCCTACCGAGTGCGCCGCGGCGACCGCATCGCGCAGATGATCGTCGCCCGCTACGAACCGATCGAGTGGGAAGAGGGGGACCTCGACTCGTCCCTGCGAGGCGAAGGCGGATTCGGCTCGTCGGGTAGGTAAGCCTCCTTCGGAGGCGAAGGCGTTCGGCAACGCAACGGCCTGAGCGCTCCCGCCCACGCTGGTCTCATCCCACCATGCTCCGGTCCTACAGTGCCTGGGCGCGGAAGCAGCGTGTTGTCTACCCGGGTTCGAATGCATTGACCGCAGGCGCGGCAAGCGCGTCGCCGTAAGCGGTCGCGGTCCGGAAGCCGACGGGGCCGTAGAAAGCAAAGCGGTTGCGACAAGGCCCATCGGCTCGCTTTGCGCCACCCTCCCGACCGTCGGCGCCGGCCCGCCGCGTTTCCGTTCGGCAACGGCCTTCCCCGCGCTTTCGAATGCGAGGCGCCCGCATCGGCCTCATGCGAGCTTGGCCGAGATGGGCAGACCCCCGCTACCACGAAGCCCACGGCTTGGCTTCCGCCGTTGTCGTGGGACTTGGTACGGCTCCGTGCTCGACCCCTGCCTCCGCAGAAGAGGCAGCGCGGCAGTCGGTTCAGGAACTGCCGTGCGATCGCTTCGCGTATGGTGGCGACACAGGTCGGCTCAGAGCGCCGCCCTCGGCCTGGCGTGTCGTGCGACGCACGGCCCGGCTAGGCTGTGGGCGCGCGATGCCGCCCGGCGCGCGCCGAAGGCGAAAAACGGCTCCCTCGGCCACCACAGGAAGCCGGAGCGGGCAAGGCGCGGAGTGGCGTGATCGAGAAAGCCGTGCCAGCAGCGGTCTTCAAGATCCGTCCCCAAGCTCCTGCTTCAACTCCGAATCGTTCTGTTCCACGATTCAAGCCGTGCTTAGCCCATGGCCCCAGCCGGGCCGGCTGTGTCTCTGCGGGCCGATTCGAGAGCCGGAACTCGGTGGGTTCGGTTGCCTGTCAGGGCCGGTTCCGGAGCGGCCGGTGCCCGGCTTGCGGCTCGGCCCGCCGATGGGACGCCCGTGCCGGTGGCGCCCGCAGGGCCGGCAAGCGCGAGCGCAGGCTACGCTGGCCGCCTCTGCCGCCCACGCACCCACCGCCAGGCCCGCTGCGAGCGATCGGCGAGGGGGGAGGCTGGCCTGCCAGGTGGCCACCGCGGGGCGCACCGCCAGCTGGCGGTTCTCGCGCTCGCCCAGCTCGCCACCGGATTGCTGCGCCACCCTGCCGGATGCTGGCCCTTCTTCGGTCGGCCGGCGTCGTGCCCGGTGGGGGCCGCCACCGGAGGCGGGGCGGGCACGGCCGGCAACAGTTGCCGCCGGGGCTGGGCCGGGAGGGTCTCGTGGCGCCCAGGCGCCTGGGCCACCGGCTGATGCAGCGATTGCCGCGCCGCCTCGAGCCGGCCCGGAAGCAGGCGGGGCGGGCCATCGTCGGTTCGATGCTCTTGCGCTCGTCAGGCAACGGCAGGCCCTCGAGACCGTCCTTCAGCGGCTCCTTGCGGTCGGCGTGGCCTGCGACCCCGCTCAGGCCCTGCGAGCAGACCGCCGAGCTATTCCCCTTGCTGCTTTCGCTTGACAGAAGGGTCCCACAGCAGAGTTCGACATCTGCACACGGTATCTGCCATTTGTCCGCAGCGGCACTCGTCACCGTCCAGGAAAGTCTGCGGTGGTCGGTGCCACTTCCCTGCAGCAAAGGTCGCCCTGAGTCTGGCGTAACTCCGCTCGGCCCAAGCTGGGCGCCGCTAATGCTCGGCATCAGGCGAACGTCAAGCCCGACTCTCAAGGAGAACCAGGCCGCTCACAGGGATCGGCTTGGTGGGCCCAAGCTGTTCAGAGAACGGCCATGCAGTCGGGTTTCCGAAGTTTCTGCTTCGAGCGCAGAACAGGAACTGCATACGGCGTGCGAATGCGGGAGGAATCCTCGCAGCGCACGACCAAACCGAGGTTTACCGCGTGCGGGAAATCGGCACGCAAACGGGCGCCGCTGTTCTTCGATTGCGCGACCGTGATCCGTCGCGGACAGAGCGGTCAGCAAGGAAAGGGACGAGCCCCTGACTGCATCCGACGACAAGAACTAGGTCTGCGGTTAGGACTTTGGACTTATGGAGACTCATCACGCGGACGTAGTACACATCGGTGGGGAGCTCAGGCTGGGTGATGCCGAACCGGAGCGCCTTCCGAAGTGTGTTGGCATTGTAACCCGCTAGACCGATCCCGATGCTGTGGATCGGAATGGTTCTGCGCACTCCTCGCCCTGGGGGAAAAGCGCGTCAGGAAGCTTGTCACCGCGAACCCCTCATAGAGGACGGAGCCGCTACTCGAAATCTTGGAACGTTTCGATCGGATCGGTTGTGTATGGAATGTTGAGTCGCCCAGCCGCCGGTTCTCCTGAAGCCTTCCTTAGGCCCACTCCCTGCGTTTCGCAGTGTGTGCGCAAGCGCTCCCATGAAGAGGAGTGGAAAGGGCTGCTGCCGAACGCACACCAGCACAGCAGAGCATCGCGAGATTCAGCCAGTAGGGCGAGAAGCCCGAAGACCTGCTGGGCGCGAGAATCATCGATATTTTTCGAATTCCTCCCCATGGCCTCTTAGTGGAAGAAACCGTGAGTTGACAGGCCAAGCCGCCGGAGTTCATCCCTGATCCCACACCCGATTTGCCGGCGTGACGGCAATACCAACACGAAGCCAGGCGACATTGAACCTGACTTGACTCGCTTTCGAACGAGGCCAGCGATCCCGCCCAGTTCTTCTTCCAAGCTTCGCCACCGGACTAGGAGGACCTCTTCCTCGGGATTACCGTTTCGCGGGCGAAGCGCCCGCCGTGTCCGGCGCGAGTTGTGCTCGATGAGGCTGCTTGCAAATTCGACCAGCCGCTTGGTGCAACGTCTGCATGCCTCCAGCGCCACGTCTTCCGTGCCGGGATGTCTGTCCGCGAATTCGACTATGGTCTCAGGATGAGCGCGCGTGAACATGTAGATGGACTGGTCTTGGTCTCGTACAACGGTCAGGCCTCCTGGGCCTGCCAGCGCGTCCATGAGCACCTGCTCCGCACGGTGGAGATCCTCGTACTCGTCCAACCAGGAGGCCCTGTGGCGGCTGGCTGAGGAGGCGTGAACGGCAAGCTGTTCCGGGCTGCGCCCTTCACAGCTTGGCGTTCACCAGAGAGGGAAACATCAGAGTTTGAGAATTTGCAGAGCCCGACAAACACGACCGGAGTATCCGGGTGTGTCGAGGTGCCCGCTCGACTTAGCCAGCGAGCCGTCGCACTGCTTGAGCAGGACGTTAAACAAGGCCTTGCCTCGCCTGTGGCCGCCCGTGGAGTTGGCCAGGCCGGGCGCACGCTTCACTGAAACAAGCATTCGGAGCCGCATCGCGCGCTGGCTTTCGGTGGCCTTGGTTGGCCCACTGCTGTGGTACCAGTTGGAGCTGCCGCCCGGCCGCCCGCATTTGGAGTTGGATCTTGACCAAGCCGCCTTCGAGCGCTAGGTGGCGTGCCGGCTGGGGCCACACGGTGCTGGTGACCAACCGGCTGGGCTGGATAGGGAAGCAAGTCCTCGTCGGCTACTCGGGCCAACGGCAGATCGAGCGCGTTTTCGGCGGCCTGATAGACCGCGAGCGGCCGGCTTGGGGACCGATGGACCGCTGGCGCGACAGCAAGATCCAGGTGCACGCCTTCTGCTGCCTGCTGGGCATCTCGCTGCTTCAGTACCTGCCTTGGAGGACGGCCACGGCGCGGCCCGGCCTGAACACGGAGCAAATGATCGAGGAGCTGGCCCGGATCCAGCACTTCGATCCGCTGCATCCCCGCCAAGGCAAGAAAGGACCGGTGCGCGTGGCCAGCGCACTCTCCCAGCAGACCCACACCCAGCAGGCCTTGGCCCAGGCGGTGGGACGCAAACAGCTTGGAATTACCCCGCGTGGGTAATACGGATTGGCAGCGGCCACCCCTTGTCCCGATAAGCGGGTTGCGGTCTCTCGACGGTATTTGCAGTTAAGTCCCCCAAAGCGGAACCCCAAGTTCTGCGGCCGTCCGCCCCCGGTCAGCGATCATCGGCTGCGCGGATCGGCTACAGCGCCCCAGTCAGCATTGGTTGAGCCACCCTTGGGATGGCGCCCGCGCCTGCCTTTGCGCCGTCGAGACGACGCCGTCCCGATTGTTGTCGGTCCAGGCCTCGCCGCCCGTGCGATGATCCGTTGGACCCGGGCTCTGCGCGTGCTCGGCCGAGAGGTGCGTAGGAAGAAACGTGGGGCCCAGCGGGCCTGTGTACGGCCAGCTTGCCAACTGAGCCTTACGCATCGCGAGGTAGGTTGGAACTGCGCGGAGGCCCGTGTCCGTATCTGAGCAAGCCAAGCGAATGGGGAAATGTGCTGCCTTCACCCTCGGATCTTTCGCGCCCACACGGCCGCGCCGCGCGCATCCGGAAGTTCGGCTGCGGACGTCCCATCCGCAAGCGTTCGCCACGAGACCCCGCCGTAGGCATCGGCGACGGCGGGGTTGTTGGGGGGCCGCATCCTCTCGCTCTCGCCTGCACATGATTTGCCTGCGAGCACGCAGCGTGGTGCACGGCTTCCCAGCCTGCCTTCGAGTGCCAGCCGAGTCCGTCTCTGACGGCAAACCAATTTCTTCGGAGTGCGTCTCTTGCGCGGGTCGAGAGCCATCGTCGGATACTCGGCGCTGGGGAAGGTCGCGGGTTGCAGCCTGTGAACCGCCGCGGCCGCCGCTGGGCGCAAGGCGCCGCCGATTCTCGGCAGCGTCTTGAACGGCTGCCAGCGGCGAGGTTTCCAGCGGACCCGAAGGAAGCGAGCGCAGCAACACGAGCCTTCGCAGCCCGACGAAGCCGCGCGCCGGAGTGGATCGCATAGCCTGCCGCAGCCGAGGTCGGAGTCCCGTCGGCAGGCGGGCGCTCCCGTCATGGCTGCGTCGGAGCCCTTGTTGCCGGACCGGAGTCCCGTCGGCGCGCGGGCGCTCCCCTTGTACCGCGATCTCGAGGGATCTGATAGCTGGCCGTCCTGCGGTCAGGCGCGTCCGCGTTCGATGCCTGGACGGAGTGCGACGCCCGGCACGAAGGCCCGTTGCTCGCGCGGCCAAGGGAGCCCGCTGCTGAAATCCAGCAGACCGGTGGGCATTGGGCCCCCGCGATGACGAAGGACCGGAAACGGGCAGCGATGGCCGAGCCGAACGCCACGTGGCCCAGGCTCCGCTCGGTCTGGCCGGAGCGCTTGCCCAGCACCATCGGTGGCTTCGGCTCGCGCTGGCATGGCACCAATTTGGCACACCCGAGCTCGCGGACCGGCAGCTCTGGCGACTCGCGGCGTCGAACGGGCGACGGACCGTCCGCAGTCGTCGGTGTGCTTTCGTCAGCGGGGGACCGCCGTGCGCCTGTGCGGCAAGCCCTGGGCGACATGGTCGAGGCACTCGTCGCCGGATTGCCCGCGCGCGTGCGATTGGATCCCGACGGCGCGCCACGGTCTCCCCAGGTGTGACCGACGGAAGCGGATCTCGCCGAGCGCGATTCAGGACTTGGCTTGCCTGCACAATGCCACGCAAGCGGGCACGATAGTTCGGGCGGCTCTCGAGGCGAGCCGCAAGGCGCCCGGCTGTCAACGGACGAGTGTTCGTTGGATCGAAGAATCGCTCGAAGGAATCCCGCGCAGCGCATCGACACCGGCGCACCAGGGTGCTCGAGCATTCGCCAACTGGGCTGGACAACAGCGCAGGCCTCTGACGCCCCGCGGTACCGCCTGCCACGACCGAGAGGACCAACTGCGAAGTCCTGAGCTGCTGAAAGCTAGTGAAAACGAATGGCAGGCGCGGCAGGACTCGAACCTGCGACCCTCTGCTTAGAAGAGAGGAAAAATTTTTTGCTCGAAAATTTGCGTCAATAACTGTAATTACTCCAAAGATTTAAGCAAGGATTTACTCTTGCATCTTTGCAAAAACTCCGATATACTCACAATGACTGTCTCCCCGGCAGTCTCCCGCGTGGGTTCTTCTGCCGGGAATTAGAAGCTTCGGGATGATAACGATGACTCTCCCCGGCGGTGGACAGGTTCGACAAGGTTCCGGCTCGGCCAAGAAGATTGTGGCGGCCACGCAGGCGGCCATCGACGCGTTGCCCTACCGTTCCGGCGATTGGAGCGTGGCCGGCATCCCCGGCCTGATCGTACGTTGCGGCGCGCGCACCAAGTCCTTCCGCTTGCAGCGACGCGTCCGGGGCAAATTGATCTCGCGCACGCTGGGGGAGATGAGCCTGGCGCAAGCGCGACGCGCGGCCATGCAGGAGTGGGCGCGCCTGAAACCCCGTGCCCGACAGGCTCGCATCACCCTGGTCGAGGCCTGGCAAGCCTACCTCGAGGAGAGGCCCCTCGCCAGCAAGACACGGGCGCTTTACGTTTACAACCTCGAGCGCTACTTGCGCGACTGGCAGCAACGCAGTCTCGAGGAAATCGGCCACGATCGGGCGGGGGTGCGCGCCCTTTACTATCGGCTAGCCAACCAACACGGCATCGCCCTCGCTGCGCAGGTCCTCCGCATGCTCGCTGCCGTATACCGCTATCACCGCCGCGTTGCGCCCGAGCTGCCGGAGTGTCCCACCGTGGCGGTGGACCTGCCCAGTCTCAAGCCGCGCGACTGGGCCCTCAGCGCCGAGCAGTTGCGTTGCTGGTGGGAGGCGGTCGAGCGGTTGGGGCCCGTGAAGCGGATGTGGTGGCTGACCTGCCTGCTGACCGGGGCGCGGCGCGGAAGCATCGAGGCCTTGCGGTGGGACGATGTGGACCTCGCTCGACGCGTCATCCACTTTCGCGTGGCCAAGGGCAACCGCCCCTACACGGTGCCTGCCCCGGATCGGCTCGTCCGATGGCTCGCGCAATATCGGCAGGCCGAGGCGCCACCTAGCGAGTGGGTCTTCCCTTCACCATACCGAGCCCATCGGCACTTGACGAACGTGCGGGACGACAAGCGGGGCGTGGTCAGCGCCCATCATCTGCGACACACCTACCGGACGGTGCTGGCCGAGCTCGGGGCGACGCCCGATCAGGCACGCCTGCTGATGGGCCACTCCTTGAGCGGCGATGTCTCCCGCGGCTACATTACGGCTCCCCTGCTGGTCGAGTCCTTGCGTCCGTTGGCCAACGCCGTGGCTGAACATTACGCCCGCCTGCTTGGCTGGGATGCGCAAGCAGCAGGGCAGCAGGGACCCACCACGTAAAGAGTCCGTTAGCAACGCTGGAAGGGAGCGTGATCTCCGGCAGAAAGTCAGGCAGCGCCCCTTGGGCTCACGCACTCGCATCGAGGAGCGCCAGGTCTTCGGTTACAAGCAATCCGCGAAAGAGCGAAGGATCCGATCCGCTCGCGCCTTGAGGAGAACATTCGATGATGAAGTTGTCGGATTCTCAGTCAACAGACTGTGTCTAGAATCGGAGAAATCATTTCCATGTGGAGATGTTTCAATCTACCATGAGGGAGGGCAACGGGCACATACTGCCACCGGCAACGACCCCAGGCGCTGTTCTATCGCGCCGAGGTGGTCCAAGCCC
>JANXAE010000189.1 GCA_025062235.1 Bryobacteraceae bacterium | reverse complement strand
AAACTCCAGGTGAGCTCGAGCGCCGTGTTGTGCGTGGGCGCCACCCCCCGTCGCACCCGACTACCCCGCCTGTAGCGGATCACGAACCAGGCCGTCAGGCCCGCGATCAGCAGGAAGAAGAAAGCCGTCAGCCCGACCAGAAAGAAAAACAGCGAGTCCACTTCTTGGGCGATCGTGCTGCCCGCTACGGGGACCAACAGCTCGCGCAGCCAGCTCATCAAGCGACCTTCTCCCGGGCTTCGCGCGCGGCGCGCGCCTCGCGCCGCCAGAGCCTGATCAGGACCACAGCCAACAGCAGAGTGCTCGCTGCAGCACCGGCGCGCATGAAGTTGGTGGCGAACAACACGTAGGACCGCATCTGGGGATCGTACCGGTAGCAGAACAGCAGCATGCGATCCACGCTGAATCCGCCGCGCGAGCTGGCGGCCTCTGCCAAGGCCAGCCTCAGGTCACGGGGCTTGAAACGGACCCCGTAGAGATAGCGCGCTACGGCGCCTTCTGGCGTCAGGATCATGATCGCGGACGCGTGGGCGTATTGCCGCGTGCGCTCGTCGTAACGGTAGTGGAAACCCACCTGCTCCGCCAGCTTCCGCACGTTGCCCCGGTAATCGGTGAGGAAATGCCAGCCGGGTGCAGGCCGCCCGTAACTCTCCAGATAGGCGGCGCGCTTGCGACGGGCCAGATCGAAAGTCTCCGCAGGATCAATGCTCACGGTGAGGATCTCGAAGTCCTTGCCCGGGACGCCGGGAATCTCGCGCAGGGCATCGGTCTGTCCATTCAGGATCAGATTGCACAGCGTAGGGCAGGAGTAATAAATCAGGTTCAAGATCACGGGGCGCCCCTTGCCGAAGAACTGCGCCAACCGCACCGGATAACCGTTCTCAGCCACGAATTCCAGTCCCAGGTCCACCTTTTGGCCGATCTTCTCCTCGATGCCCACGCCCTCGAGCGGTTCGGGCGTTCGGAGTTGAGGCGTCGCGAGTCCGACCAGCACCAGATTCAGTGCGGCGATGCAACTAGCGCGCATCTTGTCCTCCCTTTTCGCGGATCACCAGCTCCATCGCCTGCCGGATCGGGATGCGCACGACTCCCTTCTCGCGGTCCCGGTATCCGTACGAATTGAGCTCCGCATCCTCGCGCGCCCGCAACTCACGCAGGTCCTGCGAGACGGGTTCGAGCTGGCGGACGAAGACCTGGCGCTGAAGGGCATAATCCACGTAAGCCTGCAAGCCCAGGATCACGATCGCCAGAAAGGCCAGCGTGAGCAGACCGAACAGGGCGATCAAGCGGGCTCGGGGCTCGCCGGTGTCATATCCCGGCTGGGCGGGCGTCGCAGGGGCCTCAGACATTGTGGAACTCCAGCGATCGCGGCAGGCGCGGGTCGCCGACCGGTATCAGGGCCTGGTGCCGGAAGTACCGCCAGACCAGCAGGCCCGCGGTCGAGACCACGGCCGCCAGCGCAGCCGCATCCACCCAGTGCCACTGGGGCCCGGTGCGATGGATGACAGGCATGACCTGCCAGTAAAGATCGAGGTAATGCATCGCCAGCACCCAGGCGCTGACCAGCCCCAACCAGCGCAGATTCCGCTTGGCGGCGCGCGAGATCAGGGCGAAGAAAGGCGCGACGAAGTGCCCCAACGCCAGCAGCGCCGCCCATGGCAACCAACCACCCTGCGCCCGCGTACGGAACCAGGCGGTCTCCTCCGGCAGGTTGGCGTACCAAATCAGCATGTACTGAGAGAACGCGATGTAAGCCCAGAAGACGATCAGGCCGAAAAGCCACTTGCCGAGATCGTGGAAGTGTTCGACGCCGACCTCGGTGACGAGCAAGCCCCCCCGGCGCAACGCAAGCAGGATCGTCACCAACGCAGCCAGGGAGGCCACGGCGGCTCCTGCGTAGAAATACACGCCGAAGACCGTCGAGTACCAGTGCGGCTCGAGCGACATGATCCAATCGAAGGCCGCGACGGTAGCGGTCAGCACCGTCAGAACCATGCCTGCGGCGCTCAGGCGCGCGGCCGAGCGGGGCTGCGCAAAACCCGGGCCCCGGTCCTGGGCCAGCGACCAGCTCCGCAGCAACCGACTGAGCACGGCCCAGAGCAGCAGGATCGTGAACGCGCGCACCAGGAAGAACGGTACATTGAGGTACGCCCGCTTGCCTTGGAGCACGGGGTCCGTCGCCACGACCTCCGGATGGCTCCACTCGTAAAGCTGGTGCAGGTTCAGGGCTACTGGCACGAACAGGAGCGCCGCCGCAGGCAAGGCACCCGTGAGGTTTTCCGCGACGCGGCGCAGACTGACGCTCCAGACGGCGCCGCTCAGGTGCTGCACCATGACGAAAAACAGCGCGCCGAGTCCCAACGAGGCGACGAACAGAAAGGCCACCAAGTAAGAGAAGACAACGCGTCTCGGATCGCCGGCGAATCCCAGGAGGGCCAGAGCCCAACCTGCGGTGGCGGCGCAGAGCATGGCGTCGCGCCCGCGCCGCCAGGCGGCTTCGCTCAGGGTGGGAACTTCGACGAGGGAGGATGCCGATCTCACCGCAGTTGGTCCCGCAATTCCGGCGGCACGTCCGCCAGCGTACCGGAAGCAGCGCGTTGCAAGGCCCGGACGTAGGCCACGATGGCCCACCGGTCCCGCTCCGCGATCTGGTAGCGGTAGGCTGGCATGGTCCGCCTGCCATTAGTGATGACGTCAAACAGATCCCGGTCGCTGGTTTCCCGCAGCCGCGACTCGCGCAAATCGCCCGCCGGCCAGTTTCCCCGCACGGCGACGATGCCGCGACCGGCGCCGGTGCGGTCGTGACAGGGCGCACAGTAAATGTCGTAACGCTGGCGCCCCCGCTCGAGAGTTTCCATGGTCCATGGCAGGGGATTCCCCTCGGGGAGGGAGAACTCGGGCAACTGGCCTCGTGCGATGGTGCCTGGCACGGGCGGGCGCGACATGCGCCGGTCGGCAAACACCGGGGTTTCGCCTTGCACGCGGAAGCGAGGCTGCCGGTCCATGTCAGGGATGATCTCGATCGGGGGGTTGCGCGACGTGCGGGAGCAGCCCGCGAGCGCCAGCGCCAGCAGGATCGCGGCCTTCTTCATCGCTCCTCCAACACCTGAACGTGCGCCGCGCCCGCCGCGCGCAGAGCCTCGCACGCCTGATGCGCATCGAAGCGCGGCCCGTCGTTCTCCACCACCAGCAGGAAACCGTCGTCGGTGGCGACCGGGTAGCGCGGGTGGTCGAACAGGGGGTGGTGGAACCGCGGCAACCCGTTCAGCACGAGCATCCCCAAGACGACGGCAAAGGAAGCCAGAAGGACCGCCAGCTCGAATGCAACCGGCACAGATGGCTCCCAGGCGAACAGAGGCTTGCCGC
>JANXAE010000188.1 GCA_025062235.1 Bryobacteraceae bacterium | reverse complement strand
GCGGCGCCGATAACGGCTGCAAAGATCGCAACCGTGGTCCGGCTGCGTCTGGTTCAAGCGCAGGGAGGGCGCATCTGTCAGGCACAGCCAGGGGACGCCCCGCTCCCTGAGCCAGGCCTCCAAGGGATCGAGCGACCGCAGGAATTTTCCCTGCTCGATGGTGAAAGCGCACAACGTGAATTCGACGGGCGCTCTCTGGCGGAGCCGCAGCAGCGCTTCCAGCAGCGCAAGCGAGTCCTTGCCGCCGGAGAGGGCTACCGCAACGCGGTCGCCCGGCCCAATCATGCGGTAGCGGCCGATGGCCTCGCCGACTCTGCGCAGCAGCGCGCGCTCGAGATTCACATCCCATTATAAGTTACGATGGGGGTTCGGCCATGGCTGCGGAAGCCAGGACCGCGGTCTCGCCCGCTCGCCGGGTGGCTTTCCGCATCCTCCTGCTGGTCGAGAAGGGGGGCTACGCGCTGGACTTGCTCGCTGCGCGCACGGGCCGACTGGAATCGCGCGACGCTGCCTTGGCCGAGGAGCTCGTCCTCGGCTGTCTGCGCTGGCAGGCCCAGTTGGACTGGTGGATCGCCCGGCTCAGCGGACGCGATCCGGCCCGGTTGGACGCCGAAGTGCGCGCGGCTCTTCGCCTGGGCATCTACCAGTTGCGCCACCTCGATCGCATCCCCGCGCACGCCGCCGTTTACGAAGCCGTCGAGCTGGTCAAGCTCTCCGGTCACCGTTTCGCCGCGCCGTTCGTGAATGCAGTGCTGCGCAAGGTGGGCCGCGAGCCCGTCGAGTTTCCCGACGAGGCCGTCGAGCTTTCGCATCCGGCCTGGTTGCTCGAGCGCTGGCAGCGCCATTACGGTCGCGAGACCGCGTTGGGGATCGCCCGCGCGAATCTCCGCCGACCCGAGACGTACGTCCGCCTCGCGCCAGGTGCTGCGCCGCCGGCCGGCATCGTCCTCGAGGCCACGGAGGTGCCCAATTGTTACCGCGTGGTGGAGGGCCGTGCGCCGGGCCTCCGCATCCAGGACATTGGCTCGCAGGCCGTCATGACTCTGCTCGAGCTGAAGCCCGGGCTCACGCTGCTCGACCTCTGCGCCGCCCCGGGCAACAAGACCGCACAGGCGCTGGATTCCGGTTGTCGCGTGGTGGCCTGCGACCTGCACCTCAGCCGCCTGCGCCGCTTGAAGGACCTCCCCTGCGATCTGGTCGTGGCCGACGCCTCCCGCCCGCTGCCCTTCCGCCGGCGCTTCGAACGGATCCTGCTCGATGTCCCCTGCTCGGGTACGGGGACGCTCGCGCGCAATCCGGAGATCAAGTGGCGGCTGACGCCCCAGAAGCTCGGAGAGCTCCACGAGCTGCAAGTGCGACTGCTCAGGAACGCCCTCGAGCTGCTGGCGCCCGGAGGCCTGTTGCTGTACGTGACCTGCTCGCTCGAACCGGAAGAGAACCAACACGTGCTCGAGGAGGTCCTCGGCGCTCCGCCCGAGCGCTTCGTGCAACGCATCCCGGGTCGCGATCCCGGGGACGGTTTCTTCGCCGCTGTGATACGATCGAGTTAGCCCGAGATGGTGCTCATCGTTCCCTCGATTCTCTCGGCGGATTTCGCTCGCCTGGCCGAAGAGATCCGGCGCGTCGAGCAGGCCGGCGCCACGATGTTGCATCTGGACGTCATGGACGGCCACTTCGTGCCGAATATCACCATCGGCCCGCCGGTGGTCGAGTGCATCCGCAGGGCGACGCGGATGACGCTCGACGTCCACTTGATGATCAGCGACCCGGATCGCTACATTCCAGCCTTCGTCGAGGCTGGCGCGGACCAGATCTCGGTGCACCAGGAAGCTTGCTTGCACCTGGACCGCACGCTGCGTTCTATCCGCAGCCGCGGTTTGGCTGCCGGGGTGGTGCTGAACCCGGCGACGCCCGTCGCCATGCTGGACGACGTGCTGGAGCTGGTGGATTTCGTGCTGGTGATGAGCGTCAATCCGGGCTTCGGCGGACAACAGTTCATCCCCAACGCCCTGCGCAAGATCCGGGCCCTGGATGAGCGGCGCCGTCGCCTGGGACTGGCCTTCAAGCTGGAAATTGATGGAGGGGTGAACGAAGAGAACCTGGCCGAGGTGGTGCGGGCCGGTTGCGACTGGATCGTCATGGGGGCCAGCGTCTTTGGCTCTCCCGATCCGGCCGGCACTCTCGCCCGCATGCAGGAGATCGCGCGCGAGGCTACCTCGGTGCGGATTTGATTGCTCGCTTGCGAGGGAGGTCATGAAGCGGAGCTGCGCTAGCTGGTTGATGGCGCTCGCAGTGGTCTGCGGGTTGCTGGTGCCCGGCTGCCGCCGGCGACCCTACGAGAACCCCATCACCAAGGACACCCAGCAGCCCGACAAGGTGCTCTACGACAAGGCGATCGCCGACATCGAACGCGGCCGCTACGAAATCGCGCGCCTGACTTTGCAGACCCTGATCAACACGTACGAGACCAGCGAATTCCTGGCCAAGGCCAAACTGGCGATCGCCGACAGTTGGTACCGCGAGGGCGGCTCCCACGGACTGGCACAGGCCGAGGCCGAATACAAGGATTTCATCCTCTTCTATCCCACGCTGGAAGAAGCCCCGGAAGCGCAGATGAAGATCTGCATGATCCATTACCGGCAGATGGAAAAGCCGGACCGCGACCAGACGCATGCGCTCCGGGCCGAGGAGGAATGCCGCCAGGTGCTCGTGCAGTTCCCCAACAGCCGCTTCGCGCCGCAGGCCGAGCAACTGTTGCGCAACATCCAAGAGGTGCTGGCCGAGCGGGAATTCCGCGTGGGCAGCTTCTATCACACCAAGGGCAGCTACGCTGCGGCCGCCAATCGCCTGCAAGGCTTGGTGGATCATTATCCTCTTTACAGCAAGGCGGACCAGGCTCTCTGGCAGTTGGCCGATTCGTACGACAAGATGGGGCCGCGCTTCCGTTCCAAGCACATCGAGGCGTACGTGCGGCTGGTGCGCGATTACCCGCTCAGCCCGCTGGTCGAAGCCGCCAAGAAGCGCTTGGCCGCGCTCGAGCAAGACATCCCGGAGCCGGACCCGGTCGCGCTGGCGCGCATGAAATACGAGCTGGAGCACATGGAGAAGCCCGGCCTGCTCAGCCACTTCTGGGGCATCTTCCGCAAGAGTCCCGATGTGCGGATGGCGGCGAAGTCCGGTACGCCTACCATGGAGCCTTACCGACCGCAGATTCCGGCCACAGTGCCCTCGAGTGCGGCAGGCGGGACCGGCGTCACAGCCGAAGTCACTGTGGCCCCCGTGACCGACAGCACCGCGCTCGACACCAAGCCGGACGCAAGGCGGCAGCCGCCGGCGGAAAGCAAACCCGCGCCGCAGCCCAAGCCATGAGTCGCGTCCTGCTGGCCGACGACAGCCCTCACGCCCAGCGCATGG
>JANXAE010000187.1 GCA_025062235.1 Bryobacteraceae bacterium | reverse complement strand
CGCAGGCCTCGTTCATGGCGAAGTCCACTACCACGCCGTTTTCGATCGAGATGAACTTGGAGTCCTGCCCGCCGATCTCGAAGATCGTGTCCACGGGGGGCAGCCCCAGCGTCTCGGCGACATGCACGGCGCCGGTCTTGTGCGCCGTGATCTCGTCGTTGACCACATCCGCGCCGACCACTTCGGCGATGAGCTCACGCCCGGAGCCGGTCGTGCCCACGCCCAGGATCCGCAAGCGCCGGCCCCAGAGGCGATCCACCTCGCTCAAGCCCTGTTGGACGGCTTCGATGGGCCGCCCGGCGGTGCGAAGGTACACTTCGTGGATCAACGCACCGTGTTCGTCAATCGCCACGACGTTGGTCGAGACCGAGCCGATGTCAATTCCCAGGTACGCGGGGATGGGGCCGTCGCCCGCCGGAGGCGTGTACGGGCGCACCCGATCCCGCAGCAGGACCACGTTCTCCATCGAGAGCGGACGCGTGTCCTGCGGCTGCGCTTCGCCCTCATGTTGCGCCAGGCGATGGATCTCGGCGAAAGAGCGCTTGCGCGTTTCCTCGGCCTCCAGGATGGCGGTGCCGATGGCCCCGCACCAGGCGTAGAGTTCGGGCACGAAGAGATCGTCCTGGCCGAGGCGGAAGACTTCGCGCAGCGCGCGCGTGATGCCGATGTTCTGCGAGACCGCGCCGATCAGGGCCACCGGCGGGCAGATCTTCCGGCCCTTGACCACCGCCGCCTTGAAGTTCCGCGCCACCGCGTCGCAGAGGCCGCGCAGGATCTCCTCCGGCTTGTAGCCCTTCTGCTGCGCGTGGATCATGTCGGACTTGGCGAAGACCGAGCAACGCCCTGCGATGCGCGCCGCGCAGGTAGCCGTGCAGGCCACCTGGCCGATCTCCTCCACCGTGTAGTTCAGGCGCGAGGCTTGCTGGTCGAGGAACGAGCCGGTGCCCGCCGCGCACTCGCCGCTGCGGTCGTAGTCCACTATGCCCAGGCGTCCGGTCTCGGCCTGCGGCTCCAGGCGAATGTATTTGGCGCTCTCGCCGCCCAGCTCGAAGATGGTCCGCACGTGCGGATAAAACGCGCTCACCATCCGGGCGATGGCCTTGAATTCGTTTTCGAAGTAAATCCCCAGGATCCGTGCGATCGTGCGGCTCCCCGAGCCGGTGACGCGCAATCCCTCGATGCGCCTTTCCGGCACCACCTCGTAGAATTCCTGCAACAGATCGTAGGTCGCCTGGATCGGGCTACCCCCGATCCGGCGGTATTCGGAGATGACGAGCGGGCGCGGCCCGGTCGGCGACGGCCACTCCAGAAGTCGGAACACGGAACGGAGCCCGCAGAGCTCCTCCAGCACGGGCCGGTCTTCCCTTTCCCCGAGTGCGGCCAGCTTCAGGCTGATGGCCCCGATGTCCAAGCCGATGTTGATGCCCATGGCTGACTCCGCTCTTTCCTCCCGGCTCGAACTTCGCGCCGCACGCCCAGGTTTCCAGTCGGCGCGGACAAGCTCCTCTGCTCTTCTCGTTTATCTTACCCTTCCGACGCCGCCGAGGCAGCTTTTCGGGCCCGAAAGGCGCGAAACCGCGCCTAAGCCTGCGGCTTTGCGCAGTGAACGGGGACCCGGAGGCCCGAGAGGCTTGCCGGGCGTCATAATGGGAGCCGTGCGGCGCGCTGCGACGCTTGCGCTGGCTGTGGCGTGGGGCTGGGGCGGAGGGGGAGCCCAGTCGCGGTGGTACCCATTCGCAATCGAGCAGGACGCCCTGGGTGGCGCGCCCGACTTCAGTCACCTGAACCGCCCCCTCGAAGCGGCCGACCGCGTCTTCGTGCGCGAGGGGCGCTTCTGGCGCGTGGGCCCGGACCTCGTCCCGGGCACGGCCGACGACGAGCGCATCCGTTTCTTCGGCGTGAACCTCTGCTTCGGGGCCAACTTCCCGGAACCGGCGGATGCCGGGCGACTGGCCCGCAGGCTGCGGCGCTTGGGGGTGAACCTCGTACGGCTGCACCACATGGACAGTCAACCGGACGCCAACCCGGACAACGCCGGCAGCGCACTGACCCGGGGGCCTTATCCCTCGTGGAACACCGTGGCCCTCGAGCGGCTGCGCACCTTCCTCGACAGGCTCAAGGCCGAAGGCATTTACGTCAACGTGAACCTGCATGTGGGCTACCAGTTCCGTCCCGCGGTGGACGGCCTGCCGGCCCATCCCGCATTCCCCAACCAGAGCAAACCCCTGCACATCTTCTGGCCGCGCATGGTCGAACTTCAGGCCCACTACGCCCGCGGGCTGCTCGAAGGACTTCGGCTGCGCGGCGATCCGGTGCTGGCAATGGTCGAGATCAACAACGAGAGTTCGCTGGCGCGTGAATGGCAAACAGGAAGCTTGGAAAATGTTTTGGCTGGGGAGTACCGCGCCGAGCTCCAGCGCCAGTGGAACGAGTTCCTGCGGTCGCGCTACGGCCTGACCGAAAGGCTCCGCGCCGCCTGGGGCGCGGGCGCGCCCGAGGGCCAGCAACTGCTGCCGGGCCGCTGGAGCATCGAAAACCACGCGCCGGCGCGCGCCGAACCTCCCGAGCCGGTCCAGACCGAGCTCGGCCCTGCCATCCGTGTCCGCGTGACGGCGGGCGGCAACTGGGTCATCCTCAAGCAGACCGGATTCTCGCTCGAGCAGGACGAGCAATACGTCGCCGAAGTCGAGTTGCGCGCCGACCTCGGACCCGGTGAACGGCGCACGGTCTACTGGGACGTCAAGCTGGACGTCAACCCCTGGCGTACCCAAAGGGGCGTCCACATCGAAGTGGGACCGGAGTGGCGAAGGTACCGCATGGCGTTCGCCGCGTCCTTCCCCATGCAGGGCAACGGGCGCTTCGGTCTGTCCATCGAGCGCCTGGCAGGCAGCGCGATCTACGTCCGCAACGCCAGCCTCAGGCGGGCCGCGCGGCGGTCGCTCGCCGAGGGCGAAAGCCTCGAGCAGGGCAACATCTCGCTGGTCAGCAGCGAGGAAGTGGCAGTGACCGCCCGTGCGAACGACTATCTGGAGTTCCTGGTGGAATGCGATCGGCGCTATCTGAACGCCATCCGCGACGCGGTTCGCGCAGCCACCGACGATCTGGTCCCCGTGACGGGCACCCAGATGAGCTACGGCGGCCTGCTCAACCTGGATTCCCACCGGGATCTGGATTATCTGGACAACCACTTCTACGTGGACCATTACAATTTCCCCAACACGGCCTGGGACGGGCGCGACTGGCGCATCCGCGACGCCTCAGCGGTGGGCAGCGGCCTTCAGGCCTTCCTCGGAATGGCCGTCGCGCGCGCCTTTGACCGGCCCTACACGGTGAGCGAATTCAACCAGCCCTGGCCCAACCGGCAGGGTGCCGAGATCGTCCCCGCGTTGGCGGCCTACGCAGCCTTCCAGGATTGGGACGGCCTCGTGCATTTCGCCTACGAACACGCGCGCACCTGGGATGCCGGCGTGCCCCATGGGTTCAATCTCAACGGGGATTGGGG
>JANXAE010000186.1 GCA_025062235.1 Bryobacteraceae bacterium | reverse complement strand
AGCGCATCTACATCCCGCCCATGGCTTACGGCAGCGGCCGCGCCTTCGCCGCCGCCTTCCGCGCCTTGGGACTGGATGCCGACATCACGCCGCCTTCGGACCACCTCACCCGGGAGCTCGGCTCCCGCTACACCTCCGGCGACGAGTGCTATCCGGCGAAGGTCACCGTGGGCGATTTCATGAAACTGCTCCAACAACCCGGGGTGGATCCCGCACAGGTCGTGCTCTTCATGCCCACCGCCGACGGGCCCTGCCGCTTCGGTCAGTATGCCCCCTACCTGCAACGCCTGCTGGCCGCCGCCGGGTTTCCCGAAACCGAGGTGCTCTCGCCGACTTCGGCCAATGCTTACGCCGACCTGGGCGAGCTGGCCCGTCCCTTCGTGCGCACCGGCTGGCGCGCCTTGCTGGCGGCCGACATCCTCCAGAAGCTGCTGCTGATGCACCGGCCGCACGAGATCGTCCCGGGCCAGACCGATGCGCTCTACGAGGAGTGCCTCGACGATCTCTGCCGCACGATCGAGCAAGCGCCCCTCGATCCGCCCAAGCAACTGCGCGCCATCCGCGATTCGCTGGTGCGCGCGCGCGACCGCTTCCGTGCCCTGCCCGTGCGTCGCGATCCCGCCACGCCCTTGGTCGGTATCGTGGGCGAGATTTTCTGCCGGTTGCACACCTTTTCCAACGAGAACCTGGTGGCGCGGCTGGAGAGCTACGGCGCCGAAGCCTGGCTCTCCGACATCACCGAGTGGGTCTGGTACACCAACGCCGAACAGTTCCGCAAGCTGCGGCTCACCGGGCGGCGGTTCTCGAAGGCGGCCCTGGCGGCCTGGATCCGCAAGTTCATTCAGCACCGCGACGAACAGGTGCTGCTCGAGCCCTTCCGCGAGGACTTCGCCGGCTACGAAGAGCCCGACATCCGCGAGGTGCTCGCGTACGCCGAGCCCTACCTGCCGCCGGGCGGCGCCATGGGCGAGATGGTGCTCAACGTGGGCAAGGCGGTCTACCTGGCCCACAAGGGCGTGGACGGCATCATTGACATCAGCCCGTTCACTTGCATGAACGGCATTGTCAGCGAGGCGATTTACCCTCGCGTCAGTCGCGATCTGGGTGGGATCCCTATCCGCAACTTCTACTTCGACGGCACGCAATCGGACCTGGACCGCGACCTCGGAGTGTACCTGGAGCTGGCGCGCAGCTACCAGCGCCGCAAGCGGTTCCAGCGTCAAACCAGACGCTGAGCGTCCCGCCCCCTGGCCGGGCCGGGCACTATCATGAAGTGCGAGATGCCACTCGTTCTCCTGCTCGCTGCATGCCTTGCCGCTGCGCAGGTTCCTGACCGCAACCCCCTGCCCGACGAGTGGGGTTACCGTCCCGCCGACGGCGCCACCGTGCCGCTGAATCCGCCGTCGCTCACCTGGGTGCATGAAACCGCAGCCGCCTCGTACGAAATTCAATGGGCCAGCAACCCTCGGTTCGAAGGCGCGATCGTCGCCGGCGGGATCCCATGGAGCGTGTACACGCACCATGAGCCGCTCGAGCCGGGGCGTTATTGGTGGCGCTATCGGATCGTGCGCAGGGACGGCACGGCATCGCCGTGGAGCCGCGCGCGTTCCTTCGTGATCCCGCGCGACGCCGTCATCTTCCCGCAGCCCACGCTCGAGCAGATCAGGCGGCGCGTGCCCGCCGCCCACCCGCGTCTGTTCGTGCGGCCCGAGGATCTTCCGCGACTGCGCGAACGGGCGCGCGGCGATCTGCGCGCGGCGTGGGAGCGGGTGATCGCTCGCGCCGAGGAACTTCGCAACGGCGAGCCCACGCCAGAGCCGGCCGTGCGCGCCAGCGCGAGCGATCCTGCGACACGCCAGCACTGGTGGTCCAACCGCGAGCAGACCTTGCGCGCCTGCCAGGAAGCCGAGATCCTCGCCTTCGCGTGGCTGATCACGCGCGAGCCCCGCTACGCGGATGCCGCGCGTCGTTTCACTTTGAAACTGGCGGCCTGGGACCCCGACGGCCCCACCAACTTCAAGCTCAACTGCGAGGCCGCAAAACCGATCCTGCATCGGCTGGCGCGCGCCTACGACTGGGCTTGGCCGCTGTTCAGCGAGGAGGACCGCGCGCGCATCCGCGCCGTGCTGTTGCGGCGCGCCATGGACGCCTGGTCGAGCGGCGAGGTCCGCCAGGGCGCGGGCCACTTGAACCAGCCCTACAACAGCCACGGCAACCGGACTTGGCACAAGCTGGCCGAAAACGCCATCGCCACGCTGGGCGAGACCCCGGAGTCCGAGCGCTTCCTCGAATATGCCGTCGCCAAGTTCTTCGCGGCCTACCCGGTCTGGTCCGATGACGAAGGCGGCTGGCACGAAGGCCTGTCGTACTTCGCAGGCTACATGAGCAAGGCCGCCTGGTGGATGGAGGTCGCCCGCGTGGCCCTGGGCATTGACGGCTTCAAGAAGCCTTTCTTCGCGCGTTTCGGCGATTATGCGTTGTACTCGGCGCCGCCGGGCTCGCCCGATCTCGGTTTTGGGGACCTCTCGTACGGCCGCCCGGGGCGCGGCTGGGGCTTCATGCATTACTTCGTGCGCCGCACGGGCAACCCGCACTGGGCGTGGTGGCTGGAGGCTTGGGGAATCCCCGAAGAGACCGGCGAGCCGGTTCTCGATTTTCTCTGGGCCACACCGCCGCCGGTCGCTGCCAGGCCGCCGCGCGAGTTGGCGCCTTCGAAGGTTTTCCGCGGCACCGGCGTCGCCGTGCTGAACACCACGTTGCTCGATTCGTCCAGCAACGTGCAGTTGCGTTTCAAGTCCAGCCCCATGGGCCGCTGGAGTCATGGCCTGGAGCCCCACAATTCGTTCACGCTCAACGCGTACGGGACGCCGCTTCTGGTTAACTGTGTGTACCGCGATCTCTACGGCAGTCCCTTCCATCGCGGTTGGGTCTGGGGCACCCGTGCCCACAACGCCGTGCTGGTCAACGGCCAAGGACAGAAGCCTCGCTCCGCCGATCCGGGCGGCCGCATCGTCCGCTGGCAGTTCGAGGAGGGCATGGACTACCTTCTGGGCGACGCCACCACGGCCTACGAGGGCCGTCTCGATCGCGCCTGGCGGCACGTGTTCTTCATCAAGCCGGACGTGATCGTTCTGGCCGACGAGCTGCATGCCCCCCGGCCGAGCACCTATCAGTGGATGCTGCACGCGCAACAGCCCTTCCAGGTGGACGAAAGCGCGCAACGGATCCTGCTGGACCGCGGACAGGCTGGCGTCGTCGTGGATTACGTCGCCCCCCAGCCGCTCAAGTTCCATCAGTGGACCGGCTACGATCCCGAGCCCGACTGGGAGTACCTGAAGTCGGCCGGTCGCCCGCCCATTCCGCCCCAGTGGCACGTGGAAGCGGCCACTGGGGAGCCGGTCCGCCAGATCCTGACGCTCACCGTTCTGCGCGTCTTTTCTGCCGGTTTGCGCCCGGCCGATCCCGTCCGAACGGATCGAACCGGCACCAGCCTGACGGTCTCGGTCCGCGCCGCCAGTGGCCAGATGGTCGAGATCCGGT
>JANXAE010000185.1 GCA_025062235.1 Bryobacteraceae bacterium | reverse complement strand
GCTCGCAGGACGGCATACCAACGGCCTGCGATTACTGGGTCAGGTTTCCCACCCCTGGGCGCCGGGTGGGTGACGCCCACACAGTGGCCCAACCGAGAGCAGTGTGCGAAGGCCGGCAGCAGGGTCTTTTTGGCCGGAAACTCCTTTGCGGCGGGAGATACGGGATTGGCTATCCGATTGCAGGGGCGGGGGCGGGAGCCTGCGCTCTCGCCAAGCGCCCAATGTTCGCGGGGACAGCCCGATGGCGAAGATCCAGCTTGCCATGACGGACGTAGCTTACGCCGAGGCGCTGCGGGAGCGTCTCGAGCGCAACGGCGCCGTCGAAGTCTGCTCGGTGGAAACGCCTGATCCCCAGGGCGAGGGTGTCATCGTGGTGGACTCGGCGGCGCTTGAGCGGCTACCAGCCCCGCTGGCTCACCCGGAGCGAATCGTGCTGATCACGCGCAACGACCCGCAGGAGCTCTCCCGGGCTTGGAACGCAGGCATCCGCTCGGTGGTATTCTGTAATGACCCCCTGAGCACTGCGGTGCTGGCGGTCATGGCGGCGGCTTTGCGCTGCGGCCAGGCGCCTCGGGGCGGGCCGACAAGAGACTCCAGCACCCCGGCTCCCGGGACCGGGCAGGGCACGCTGGAGCAGAACGGGCGGAAACCGAAAGCGCCCGAGAATCGGGGGGCAAGCGATGAGACCACGGCTTGACGAACTGGAGGCAATGGTACGCAGCCGGATCTGCCGGGAATGCGAAGTGCGGACCGCCGAAGGCGCCTGCGACCTTCCGGAGAACGAAACCTGCAAGCTCTTCGAGCTCTTTCCGCTGGTGGCGCAGGCGATCCTGGCGACCGATAGCGACGACATTCAGGATTACATTCGCGCGATCCGGGAGAACGTCTGCTCGGTGTGCCTGGATCAGCGGTTGGACGGCGAGTGCGCGCTCCGTGGTCGGATGCGGTGCGCGCTGGACTCTCATCTTGTCGCCATCGTCGAGGTGATCGAAGAGGCCACCGGCAAGTCTTTCCGGCGCGACAGCCTGACGGCATAGGAGGAGCCGTGCGAGCGCGGCGAACCGACAGTGCGAATCGAGGATGAAGCTATGAACCTGATGTTGTTCTCGGCGATTTTCCTGGTTCTGATTGCGGCGATCATCGTGGTGGCAGTCTACCGGGCGCGACTGTCGCGGATGGAGCAGGAAAGCCTGCACGTTCTGGGCACCGATCCTGCGGAGATCTCGCAGAAGATGACCATCGCCCAGAAACTGCTCGTGGTTGAACGGTGGATGAAAATCCTGGTCATCGTCACCGTGATTTACGGCATCGGCCTGCTGGGCCTGTTCCTCTGGGATGCCTGGGAGAGGACCAGCCGGGGCGCGTTCTGAGTAGCGCCGGGCTCAGGCCTGGACCACCATGCGGCGGGGGCTGAGGACGAGGCTGTGGGCGCTGTGGCTGGCGGCGGCGGGTTGGGCGCAACCGGTGGCGGACTGTTCGGCTTGCCACGAGCAGGGCAAGACACTGGCCAACTCCGCGCACGCGCAGGTGCGGTGTCAGCAGTGCCATCCCGGGCGCGAGACGTACCCGCACCCGAAAGGCCTGCGGACCGTCGGTTGCGAGAGCTGTCATGCCGAGGTGGTCGGCGATCAGCGGCGTAGCGTGCACGCGGAAGCGGCGAAGCGAGGCGAGGCCGCTCCCACCTGCGACGTCTGCCACGGCGGGGTCCACGAGGTCAAGTTCGCACGGTCGGCCGAGTTCCACCGGCAGGTGCCCGAGCTGTGCGGAATGTGCCACAGCCGGGAGCTCGAGCAGTTCAAGGAGTCCGTCCATGGCACGGCCCTCGCGCGTGGCGCCGCCGACGCGCCGGTCTGCACGAGCTGTCACGGCGAGCACGCCATCCTGCCGCCCAGCCGCCGCGATTCGCTCGTCGCCCCGGCTCGCGTCCCTGAGACCTGCGGCCAGTGCCACGGCAACCTGCGGCTGAACAGACGCTACGGTCTGCCGGCGGACCGCGTGGTGAGTTTCGAGGCATCCTTCCACGGGTTGGCGGCCAAGGCTGGCTCGCAGACCGTCGCCAACTGCGCCAGTTGTCACGGCTGGCACGACGTTCTGCCCTCCTCCGACCCCAAGTCGCGGATCCACCCGCGGAACCTTGCGCGTACCTGCGGCGAGTGCCATCCAGGCGCCGGGCAACGGTTCGCACTGGGGCCGATCCACGTGATCCCCGGCAGCGCCGAACCGTCGGCAGTGCGCTGGGCGCGGATTTTCTACCGCATCGTCATCCCGCTGACGATCGGGTTCATGCTCGTTCACAACTTGGGCGATTGGGTGCGCAAGCTGAGGCGCAAGATGCGCGGCATGGCTCCGCTGCACACCGCCGCTTCGCTGCGCATGCTTCCGGCGGAGCGCATCCAGCATGCGCTGTTGGCCAGTTCCTTCATCGTGCTGGTCTGGACGGGATTCGCGCTCCGCTATCCCGAGCAATGGTGGGCCCAGATCCTGGTCCGCTGGGAGTCGGCCTTCCCCGTGCGCGGTACGGTGCACCGGATCGCTGCCGTCGTGCTGATGGCTACCGCCGTACTGCACGTGATTACGCTGGTGACCAGCCGGCGCCTGCGTCACCGCTGGCAAGAACTCTGGCCCAACCGGCGGGACGTCAGGGAAGCGATCGCCCAGTTCGCCTACAACCTAGGCTTGAGCAACCGCCGGCCGCTGCTTTCCGAGCACAGCTACATCGAGAAGATCGAATACTGGGCGGTAGTTTGGGGCACGGCCGTCATGGTGGTCACCGGCATCGCCCTCTGGGCGCACGATTGGATGCTCGCGCACCTGCCCAAGAGCGTTCTGGACTTCGCCGCCACGGTACACTTCTACGAGGCGGTTCTGGCGGCGCTGGCCATCTTGGTCTGGCACTTCTACGTGGTGATCTTCGATCCTGACGTCTACCCGATGGACACCGCCTGGCTGACCGGCTGGAGCCCGCGCCCGCGCCTGACGGGGCGACACCGCGAGCAATCCTCGCAGACCGCGTCCGAGCAGCAGGCCACTCTGACGACGGCCTCCCAGGAAGGCGAAGATGATCCGCATGCCTGAAGGCAGTCTCAGGCAGTGGCTTTCGCCCCTGGTCTACCTCTCCGGCAACTGGATCAGCCGGGTGGGAGTCGTGGCGGTCACCACGGCTTCGGTCCTATGGCTGTTCCAGTTGCCCCTGTTCCTGCGGGGCGAGGTGGACAACCCGTATCGGGGAATCCTGACCTTCCTGGTGCTGCCCGCGGTTTTCTTCGGTGGCCTCGTCCTCATCCCGCTGGGGATGGTGCGCGAGGCCCGACGCCGCCGCAAGCGAGGCGAGCAGGCGGCGATCTTGCCCGCCTTGCATTGGCGGAGTCCCGAAGTCCGGCGGTTGCTGACCTTCGTGGGCGTCACTACGGTGGCCAACATCATCATCGGGTTGCAGTTGACCTACCGCGCCGCCCACTACATGGACAGCGTGACGTTCTGCGGCAAGACCTGCCACAAGGTGATGGCGCCCGAGTTCACTGCCTATCAAGATTCTCCGCA
>JANXAE010000184.1 GCA_025062235.1 Bryobacteraceae bacterium | reverse complement strand
CAGGAAAACGAACAGACACCCAACGAGCAGGTCATAAAGGCGGTTGCCGGCCATGACCTCGGGCGTCGGGATCAACCCGATGACCAAGGCGACGATTACCGCCAGCACATGCCAGTACCAAGCCACGTGGCGGCGGTACAGCAACCACAACGCCACCAGCAAAGCAGCCGCGTAGGCTGCGAAGACCACCGTCGTCGTCACCTATCCTCCTCGTGCGAAGTCCCATTAGAACCACAAGCGCGCAGCCGAATTCAAGGGGAGGCAGCTGGTCCACGCTCGTAGCCCCGGCCCCGCGGTGGCAAGTTTTCGCGGTGCGCCGCCGATAAATCAGAAAGAGCCGGGCGACGGATCGCCGCACGGGCTGCGTACGGGACGCCGCATGGGCTGCGTACGGGACGCCGCACGGGCTGCGGTGCGGGAAGCCGAACGGGAGCCCGAGACCAGGCGAGGAGCCGCCGTCTCCGGTTGACCTTGTTTTGCATCGAGGAATTTTGGAAGGCTTCAAACGCCCGGCTCAAACGCCATGAAAGGGATTCCAGTCTTGCCGGCCGTTGCGGTAGCCCTCGTCGGGCTGGCCGACTCTCGTCTGCACGCCGGAGCATGGGTTCAAAGCAGGGGTGGAGGCCTCGTCATCGTGAGCCTGTACGGCTACCGCGCCGCAGAGCGCTACTCTCCGGACGGCTCGCGCCAACCTCTCGGACCGGGCGGCATTTTCGAAAGTCTCTCCGTGCAGTTTTGGGCCGAGCTGGGATTGAGCGACCGCTGGACCGCGATCCTGAGCGGAGCGGCGCCGCGGCTACGCTACGAAGATCCCTTCTACCGCGCTGCGGCGACCACGCTGGGGGACTTTCAACTCGGTTTCCGCCGCGCTTTGCGGAGCCCTGACCGCGGCTGGCAACTGGCGATACAGACGCTGGTCAAGGCGCCCGCCTACTCGCAACGCATCGAGCCCCGTCCAGGCAACGGACAAGGCGATCTGGAGGTCAGCCTGCTGAGCGGCAGAAGCTTCCCCGTGGCAGGCCGTTGGGGATTCCTCGACGCGCAGGGTGGCTATCGCATCCGCTGGGGCCGGCCGAGCGATCAGTGGCGGGGAGAGCTGACCTTCGGCCTGCACCTCAGTTCTCGACTCACATTGATGGGGCAGGGTTTCGCGGTCAGGCGCAGGGGCCCCCTGCCCGAGGTTGCTCTAGGGGTCAACCCTCTGACCGAACCGGCCTTCGACCTTTACCGAGCGCAGGCCTCGGCCATCGTGCGGATCGCCCCCAGCTGGCGGATCCAAGCTGGTGGGCTCACGGACATCGCCGGGCGGAACATCGCTCGAGGCCGAGGGTGGATGTTTGCCCTATGGAAGAGCTTCTGAATGCGGCTACGGCCGAAGCGGGCGCGGACCGGCATCCGGCGCCGGCCCAGCGGCTCGGCGAGCGCCTCGTCACGGCAGGACTGATCACGAAGGAGCAGCTCGCTCGGGCGCTCGCCATCCAGCGCGAGAGCGGTTCGCGCCTGGGCCAGATCCTGATGGCGGAGGGCTGGATCCGGGCCCTGCCCTTCTACCGCGAGCTCGCCGCGCACCTCGGCCTGCCCTTCATAGACCTCATCGAGCAGCCGCCGGATCCGCAACTCTTCGACCCGTCCCGCATGCAGGAGTACGCTCGTCAACAGTACCTGCCTTGGCGGAGAGGGAGCCGAGGTCTGGTGATCGCCGTCGCCGAACCGGACGACTCCCTGTTCGATCATCTCCGCCGTGAGCATGGGCCGGAGGTCGAATTCGTTCTCACTTCAAAGTTCGACATCCTCTGGTCGTTGCAAACCCTGGCGCGTCCCCGCCTGCTGGAGTCCAGCGTGATGGGTCGCTGGTGGCGATCGCCCGAACACTCGGCCATGAAGGTGGTCACGCGGAGCCAGCTCGCGGTGATCACCGTCGCCGGGGCCGCAGGGCTGGCCTGGCTGCTGTGGAGCCCGACCGCCGCCTTGGTGACGGCCAACTTGATGGTGGGCTTGCTGCTGCTGGGCAGTTTCCTGCTCCGCGCCCTGCTGGTATGGTCGGGCAGCAGCCGGCTCTACCAGGCCCGCAGCACCCAAGAGGAACTGGCGGCCCTCGATCCCGCGACCTTGCCTGTCTACACGATCCTGGTCCCGCTGTATCGCGACGCCGCTGTCGTGCCCGTCCTGGCGCGGGCGCTGCGTTCGCTCGATTATCCTAGAGCCAAGCTGGACATCAAACTCATCCTGGAAGAGGACGACCGCCAGACCATCGAGGCCTGCAAGCAGGCCGGCCTCGAGGCCAACGTCGAACTCGTCCTGGTCCCGCCGGCCCTGCCGCGCACGAAGCCGAAGGCCTTGAATTACGCACTGAATTTCGCGCGGGGCGAACTGCTGACCATCTATGATGCCGAGGACATCCCGGAACCGGACCAGTTGAAGAAAGCCGTGCTCGCCTTCCGCAAGGCACCGCCGGAAGTGGTCTGCCTCCAGGCGCGGCTGAACTACTACAACTGGAAGGAGAATTGGCTGACTCGCATGTTCACGCTGGAGTACTCGCTGTGGTTCGACTGGTACCTGCCGGGACTGGAAGCCCTGGGAATCCCGATTCCCCTTGGCGGGACGTCGAACCACTTTCGCATCGAGGTCATCCGCGCCGTGGGCGGTTGGGACCCGTTCAACGTGACCGAGGACGCCGACCTCGGCGTGCGCTTCACCATGAGCCGCTGGCGCGTGGGGATGCTCGATTCGACGACGCTCGAGGAAGCCAACAGCCGCGTCGGCAACTGGATCCGTCAGCGATCACGCTGGGTCAAAGGCTATCTGCTGACCTGGCTGGTTTACATGCGCCATCCCTGGCGGACCTTGCGCAGGCTGGGCTGGAAGGGATTCCTCGGCTTTCAGGCCTTCGTGGGCGGGGCCTTCTTGGGACCTCTGGTCTTCCCGCCGTTGGCGGCAATGTATCTGTTCTGGCTCGTGACCCGATCGCCGTTGCTCGATGCGATCTTTCCCTCGCCCGTGCTGGCCGTGGCACTGCTGACGCTGCTGATCGGAAACGGCTTCCTCATCTACTTCCACATGCTGGCCGCCTGGCACCGCGGGCTGCACCTGCTGGTGTTCTGCGCAGCACAGTTGCCCTTGTATTACCTGCTGATGTCGCTGGCCGCCTGGAAAGGCCTCTGGCAACTGGTGACGCGCCCGCATTATTGGGAGAAGACGGAACACGGTTTGAGCGAGCTGCTGCGCAACGGAGGTTATCCGGTTCATGCGTGAAACTGGCGCCCGATCCTCCGAGTGGGTGGGCACCGTCTCCTTGCTGGTCCTGCTAGCGGCGATGGTGGCGGGCTGGCAGACGTTCGCTCGCGCAGGGGCCGCAATCCTCGCAGCGCACGCTTTCTGGACGCTCTGGCGCGAGGGGACTGCCCGCTCCCGGTTGCAATGCGGGATCTCGCTTCCGGTCTTGACGTGGGCTTGGGGCGGGGCGCTGCCGCTCGGGGCGTGGCTGCTGCTGGCAGCCCTCGTGACGGCGGCGCGCGAGAAAGGCTGGACCGCGCGGCTGGCCTCGCTGCTCACCTTGGTTTTCCCCTGGCTGGTGGTCGAGGCCTCGAAAGCCTACCTCGCCTGGCTTGGCCTCTGGCCGGCGGCTGCGTGACGGCGGAGGGGCTGGCTTCGGGGCCCACGGTCCCGAGGATCTGTTGCCTGTCCGTCGGTCTTCAGTAG
>JANXAE010000183.1 GCA_025062235.1 Bryobacteraceae bacterium | reverse complement strand
GGCCGTACTCGCAGATCTCGAAGGCTTCCGCGTGGGTGATTTCCCTGGCGCGGGCGGCTCCGTACCATTTGACCAAGGCGGCGCGCACGGCAGGAGTGATGCTGCCGCTGCGCGTCTTGGCCAGCCACTGTTTGCGCGCCACAGGATCCTTGGGCACTTGCGGCAGGATCCCGGCGACCCAGGGCAGCCACTCGTACATCTGGGAGACATGGGCGTCGAGGGCGTCGATCTTCTTTTCCCAGACGTCGCCGATGTCCACGGCGATGTCGGGGCGGAAGGGGTTGGGCCGCTCGAAACGGTCCTCGAAGTACATGAAGACCGGGTTCCGTCTGAGTGCCGGCGTATCCGGGCAGATGTTGGGCACGACGACCATATAAGCGGCGTCCTGGACGAGGATGCCGGTATAGCGGTGGTCCGGGTGGTAGTCGTTGGGCCGCGGACCCAACACCAGGTCAGCGTTCCACTGGCGGATGCGGCGTATGATCTGCTCGCGCACGGCGAGCGTGGGCAGCAACTCGCCGTCGTGGTTGTCGAGCACTTCGTATTCGGCGATGCCCAGGCGTCTGCCGGCCTCGATGGCCTCGGCACGCCTGCGGCGAGCCAGCGCCCCGCCGCCCTCGCTCTGGTGACCGGCGTCGCCATTGGTCACCGAAACGAATTTCACCAGATGACCCATGGCGGCCCACTTGGCCGCTGTGCCCCCGACGCGCGCATCGCAATCGTCCGGGTGCGCGCCGAAGGCGATGATGCGCAACTTCTCTTGCTGAGCGCCTGCCAAAGCTGCGCCCAGCGCGAGCAACCCAATCAGTCGCGTCATGGCATTCAGACTCCGATGTCCTGCTTCCAGGTTGCCTCACGGCCGGCGTACAGCGCCGTGCGTCCGAGGATGGCGATCAGGGTGCTCAGCGCGGAACGCTCGGCCACGTTCTCCACGTCGCCGCTCAGGATGCGGCCGATGAACTGTTCGATGGCGTCGAAGGTCGGCTCGCGCTTGGAAGGCATTTCTTCGATGTCTTTGGGTCCCCTGGTGTGGACCATGCGAGCGCGCGAGGTGGCGATGACGCCTTTCCTTCCGGTGAACTCTTCGCCCACGCGCGAGAATCCGGGCGGCGAGATCTGGTTGGCTTCGTAGTTGACGTGGATGCCGCCCGGGAACTCGAAGGAAAGCGTGAGGTGATCGAGGATCTCCATGGCGGTGCGCACCTTGGTCCCGGCGTAGCCGACGGCGCGGATGGGGAGGTTGCCGAGGAACCAGAACAGCACGTCGAAGTTGTGGCAGTCCTGCTCGACGATGAAATCGCCCGAGAGGTCCCGGTAGCAGAACCAATTTCGCAGCCGCTCGATCTTGGGGTCATCGTAAGGCACGCGCTTGAAGGGATCGCCCCCGATCCAGAAAGCGCGGGCGTTGACGACCTCGCCGATCTGCCCCTCGGCGATGCGCCGGTGCGCCTCCAGATAGACGGGGGCATAGCGTTGCTGGAAGCCGACCGAGATGCACTTGCGCGGGTCGGCCCGGCGGCCGGCGGCGATGACGCGCTTGCATCCCTCTACGTCCACCCCCATGGGCTTTTCGCAGTACACGTGTTTGCGCGCCTGGATGGCCGCCTCCAGCTGTTCGGGATGCTGGTAGGGTGGGGTGGCGATGATCACTGCGTCGACTTCCGAAGCCAGCAGTTTCTGGTAGTCCTTGTAAATCGCCGGCTTGCCTTGAATGCGGATACGCTGGATGGCCTGTTCGATGCGGTCGTCGAACAGATCGCAGAGCGCAGTGACCTGGGCGCGGGGGTCGGCGTGCGCGATAGAGGCGTCGTAAGCGCCGCGGTTGCCTGCGCCGATCAGCCCGAACGTCACCTTGGAGCTCGCCTGCGTGCCACGCACAGCTTGCGGCTTGACGATGAGCAATCCGCCGGCGGCGGCCGTGGAGCGGCGCAACCAATCGCGGCGCGATTGCTTTCGAGCAGCTTCGTGCATCGGAACCTCCAGCGGGAATTATATCGAAGCGCGAGACCGCGGCTTTTCACGCGGCGCGCGGGAAGGCTACAAGCGAACCTGCCAGCCCTTGCGGTAAACCGGCTTGAGCCAACGGTTGGCGTCGCGGTGGTTCGAGAACTCGCCGCGACGATGATCCCAGAGCAGCTTGCCCTCGTAATGCACCGCCACCGCGCCAAGCAGCAGCCACTCGCAGAAGGGGCCCGCGATGCTGAAATTCGAGCAGGCAGGTGCTCCGCCTTTGCAGGCGCGGATCCAATCGCGGATGTGCGCGGCGTGGTTGCTGCCGGTGCTGGCGCCGGGCGAGCGCGGCAGGTACGGGTCGGGCAACTTGTATTCCGCCCAGCGTTTGCCGGGCAGCAAGCCGACGTCCTCGCCGCGACCGCTCGTGCCCAAGTATCCCTTGGTGCCTACGAAGATGCAGTTGTAGCCGCTGCCGCGCGGTCGGGGCTGCGCCGGCGGACCGGCTTGGGGCCCGCTCGATGCGGCTCCGGGAGGGCCACCCGGCGTCGGAGGCGCAGTCGGCTGCACTCCTCCCCCGGAACCGGGCATGAAGCCACCCCGCCCGCGCGGCGGTCCCACTTGGGGACCTTGGCCGGGAATCTTGCGGGCCTCTTCGACCGTCATGCCCGGGGGCAAGTAGGCGTCGCCGCCGCCATGATGGTACCAGTAGACGGTGACCGGAGGCATGCCCGGCCGCGCGGCGAATTCGTAGCGGATGACGAGTTCGTCCGGGAAGGTGAATTCGGGTCGCGAATCCCGCTTGACGCATTCGACGCTGATCAGATACTCGGGCGCCAGCTGCAGGGCCCAGTTCGCGGGACCGAGGATGTGCACTCCCCAGTCGCCGATCAGCCCGCTGCCGAAATCATAGAAGCCGCGCCAATTGAAGGGCAGGTAGAAACCGAATTTCTCCTGTCCCGGATAACCGCTGCCCACCGTGCGTCCGATGCGCGCGTTGCGTTCGGCCACGAACTGACGGTATTCCTCGTCGCCCGCGGTGAACGGCCGCCAAGCCGCTCCGCCGAGCCAGAGATCCCAGTCCAGCGTGTCGGGCACGGGCGTCGGCGGCGGAATCCTTTTCATGCCTTGCGGCCAGCCGGCGATCCCGGTCCAGGCGTGCACCTCGCGGACTTCGCCGATCTCGCCGGACCAAATGATTTCGCAGGCCACGCGGGTGGCATCGTGCGAGTAACCTTGGTTGCCCATTTGCGTGGCGACCTTGTACTTTTCCGCCGCGCGAGTCAACACGCGGGCCTCCCAGGAGGTGCGGGCCAGGGGTTTTTCCAGGTAAACGTGCTTGCCGAGCTGCATGCAGGCCAGGGAGCAGTGGATGTGGGTGTGATCCGGCGTGCCGATGATGACCGCGTCAATTTCGCGGCCCTGGCGGTCGAGCATGCGGCGAAAGTCCTTGTACCGTTCTGCCTTGGGCCATTGCTTGAAGCCCTCGGCGCCGCGTTCCCAATCCACGTCGGCCAGCGCCACGACGTTCTCGCCTCCTGCGGCTGCGATGCGCAGGTCGGCGAAGGGCTGGCCGCCGCAGCCGATGGCGGCGAGGTTCAGCTTCTCGTTGGGGGACTTGTAGCCCAGCGCTTTCAGGGAAGGCACGCTGGAGAATCCACCGGGTGGCACGGCCCCGGCGAGCAGGCTACCGAAGAAGAAGCAACGGCGGGGGAAACGCGCGTTCAGCATGACGGCTTTGCCTCGGGAGCCGTATTATATCGCCGCACCAAACCTTCGGTTGCGGTACGCACGCACCGTGCGCGGCGCAAACCCCGCCAGCCGGCGAAGCAGCACAGCGGTCGCCGACTGCCTCAGAACGCGAGGCGCGCGCGAATCTGCAGGCTGCGCGGGCCTCCCACGCCGAGGATCCTGCCGAAGGTGGCCCGCGTGATGTCGGCCTGGGGATTCCCCAGATTCGCGTGATTGAACGCGTTGAG
>JANXAE010000182.1 GCA_025062235.1 Bryobacteraceae bacterium | reverse complement strand
GAATAGCGCTTCTGTGGACATGAAACGCATCGCTGTGTTGGGTGCGGGCAACATCGGGGCAGCGATGATCGGCGGGATTCTCAAGAGCGGCCTGGCCGATCGCGACCACCTGATCGCCACCGAAGCGTCCGCGGAAAGGGCCGAGCAGATCGCCGACCGTTTCGGCATTCCGGTGCGGCTGCGGGCCAACCGCGAGGCGGCGAGCTGGGCGGATGTGGTCCTCATTGCCGTCAAGCCGCCGACCGTGCCGCAGGTCCTCGAAGAGATCCGCGAGGCCCTCCGGTCCGAGCACATCCTGGTCTCGCTCGCAGCTGCCGTTCCCATCGCGCTGATCGAGAAACTCGTCGGCAAGCGCCTGGCGATCTTCCGCGCCATGCCCAACATCCCGGTGGTGGTGGACGAGGGCGCGACCGCGGTGGCCGCCAACGGGGCGGTGACGCTCGAGCAGCGCCGACTGGTGGAGGAGATCTTCGCCGCCGTCGGCTACGTCGTATTCGTGGAAGAGGAACTCATGCACGCGGTGACGGCGCTTTCGGGCAGCGGTCCGGCCTACATCTACATGGTCATCGAAGCGCTCATTGACGGCGGACTCAAGATGGGGCTGTCGCGCGAAGTGGCCACCCGGCTGACCGAGCAAACCGTGCTCGGCGCGGCCAAGCTCGTGCGCGAGACCGGGCTGCACCCGGCGATCCTCAAGGACCAGGTGATCACGCCCGGCGGGGTCACGATCTCCGCCATCCACGAGCTCGAAAAGCACGGCCTTCGCTCCATGTTGATCTCGGCGATCGAGACTGCCACCCTGCAGTCCCGCCGCCTGACCGAATCGCTCACCGGCAAGGTACTGGGTCGAACGCAATGACTCGCATCCTGGCGATTCACGCTCATCCCGACGACGTCGAGTTTCTCGCCGGCGGCACGCTGGCGCTGCTGGCCGCGCGAGGGCACGCCATCACCATCGTCACCATGACGCCCGGAGACTGCGGAAGCACGGAATATCCTGCCGAGGAGATCGCCTCCATCCGGCGCCGCGAAGCGGGCACGGCCGCCGCGCTCATCGGCGCGACATACCGCTGTGCGGAGTTCCGCGACCTGTCCATCTTCAACGACCACGAGTCCCGCCGCCGGGTGACCGAAATCCTGCGCGAGTTCCAGCCCGAGCTCGTGTTGACGTCGTCGCCCGTGGATTACCTCTGCGATCACGAAACCACCAGCATGCTCGTGCGCGACGCCTGTTTCGCGGCTCCGGCGCCGAACTATTCCACGGGCGCACTGCAACCGAATCCGCCGCTGCCCGCCATCCCACACCTATACTTCATGGATCCCGCCGGCGGGGTGGATCGCGAGGGCAACCCGATCGTCCCCGACTTCGTGGTGAACGTGGAGTCGGTCTTCGAAACGAAGAAGCGGATGCTGGCCGAACACCGCAGCCAGCGCGAGTGGCTGATGAAGCACCACGGGGTGGACGATTACATGATCTTGATGGAGGAATGGACGCGACGGGCCGGCAGCCACGCCGGCATCCCGCTCGGCGAGGGATTCCGGCGCTACAAAGGCCACCCGTACCCGCAAACGCCGCTGCTCGAAGAGCTGCTCGGCCCCGGCCTGGCCCTCCCGGTACGACGCGGGCTGGGCGCCGGCACCTGATCAATCCAGGTCTATATCGCGCACCGGGCGCTCCACACCGGGCTTCGCTTTGGCCTGCCTGAGGAGTTCTTCGAACTTGCGCTCCAGCACCTCGCCGTGACGTTTCTCGGCCTCGAGCGACCGCCGGAACAGTTCCTCGCGACGCGCGGCCTCGCCTTTGAGACGAGCCACCGCAGCCTCGAGGCTCTCCACCGTGCGTGGCTTCTCAGCCTCCTCGTGAGAGATGACGGCCTCCGTAGCCGGGTCAATCTTCAGGCGGGCCTGGCAGCAGGGGCATTCGATTTCGATGAGCCGTTTCGCCCTCGCCATATCGCCGATGGTAGCATGCCCGCGCCCGGTGGCCGGAGGCGCCGGCGGGCTGTGCTATGGTGGGGGCATGGTGATTCGCTGGCTACCCGCGATCGCACTGGCGTCGCTGCTGATGGCGCAGGGAACGCTCTCGAATCGTCGCGCTCCCGGCTTCTCGCTTCCCGACGTCGAAATGCGCCAGCATGATCTGGCGGACTACCGCGGGCGGATCGTCCTGCTGGACATCATGCGCACGCAATGCCCCCATTGCCAGACGTTGTCGCGCACGCTCGAGCGCGTCAAGCAGCGCTACGGCGACAAGGTCGCGGTGCTTTCCATCGTCAACCCGCCCGACAACGTGAACATGGTGCGGGCCTACATACGCGAGAACAAGATCACCACACCGATTCTGTTCGATTGCGGCCAGGTGGCGGCCTCCTACATGAAGGTCACGCCGCAAAATCCCACGGTGAACGTGCCGCACCTGTTCGTCATTGACGCGGACGGGTGGATTCGCCACGACTACGCGTACACCCCCCAGAACAAGGCCATTTTCGAAGGCCGGGGGCTCTTCGCGATCCTCGACCAGTTGCTGGCGGAGACACCCGCGCCGGCAGGCAAGAAATGAGCAGGACGACTCCGCTCACGCGGTTTCGCGCGAACGGCTCCGCAGAGGGCGCGCGGGCAGCGCGCCGGCCGCTTCCAACTCCTGTCGGATGGCGTCGAGCACGCCGTTGATGAAGGGCACGGCCTGCTCGCCCGAGAAGCGCCTCGCCAGCTCGAGCGCCTCGTTGATGGCGACCGCTGGAGGCGAGCCCAGCTCCGTCATTTCGTACACCGCCATGCGCATGACGTTGCGGTCCACCGCCGGCATCCGCTCCAGACGCCAGTTGTGCGCGTGGCGCGCGATCAGCTCGTCGATCCGGTGGCGCCGGGCTTGAACGCCCCGCACGAGCTTTTCCACGAAGGGATCGCGGCGTGGCGGCGCGTCCTCCAGCTCCGAGTACAGCGACTCGTAGAAGGAACGCATCGCCTCCTCCACCGGTTGGGGGGTAAGGTCGAGCTGGAACAGGATCTGCAACGCGTGCCGGCGCGCCTTGCGTCGCGAAGCCATGGCGGCCTCAGCCGCCCGCACGCAGGCGGCGCATCAGATTGCCCATCTCGACCGCGGTCATGGCGGCGTCGAAGCCCTTGTTGCCGGACTTCGCCCCCGCGCGGTCTATGGCCTGCTCCAGCGTGTCGCAGGTGAGCACCCCGAAGGTCACGGGGACTCCGGTCTCCAGCGCCACTTGCGCGAGACCTTTGGCCGCCTCCGAGGCAATGTACTCGTAATGCGGAGTATCGCCCCGGATGACAGCGCTCAGGCAGATGACGGCGTCGTACGCTCCGGCCCGGGTCAGCTCGCGCGCGACGACCGGCAGTTCCCAGGACCCCGGAACGCGCACGATCCGGATCGCTTCCGGATCGCACCCGGTGCGATTCAGGGCGTCGAGCGCACCGGCCAGCAGGCGCTCGGTGATGATGCTGTTGAAGCGGCTCACGACGATGGCGAACTTCAGACCTGCGGCGTTGAGCTGGCCCTCGATGACGGGTTCGGGCATGGCAGCCTCGCGGCGCCGGGGCCGCGACCACTGCTGCGGACGCGGCGCGCCGGCCCAGTCCCTCATCATAACCCAGGCAGCGCGGCGGCGAAGCGGGGCAGTCCCTCGGCTGCTTCGCCCTCCTGCCGGCGAGCGTTGTCGCCGGCGGCCCCGCACGGCGCCGCTCCGCAGCCTGGCCCTCGGGAGGGCGCGCCCTGCACGAGGCGAGCCGGCAAGCAGCCGGCGCTCAGAGCACGTCGGCGAAGCCCCGCTTGAGGTGGCGGAAAAACAGACCGCCCACGACGAACGACAGCGCTCCGGCAGCGGCCAGGGCCGCCAGCTCGCGCAGGTTCACGGGCAGGTCCGTCAGCAACCTCTCGCGGTAAGCCTCCACGAAATGGGTCATCGGGTTGTAGCGCACCAGCCACAACAAATGCGATGGAATCTGTTCTTTGGTGATGAAGATCGGCGTCAGCCAGAACCAACCGGTCAAAAGCACGACGACCACGTGCGCGGTATCGCGCAGGTAGACGTTCAGGCTGGAGACGATCCAGCCC
>JANXAE010000181.1 GCA_025062235.1 Bryobacteraceae bacterium | reverse complement strand
GCCGCGTCCTTTCACGTTCCTGAACAAGATCACGAGCGAAGCAGGCGATTTCGTTCCCGGCAACCAGTTGGTAGTCCTGCCTGCCGGCGAGCGCAAGATCGGCGCCTTCGTCTGCTACGAGGCCGTCTTTCCCGAGCTGGTTCGGCGCTTCGCAGCCGCTGGCGCGGAGCTGCTGGTGAACATCTCCAACGACGGCTGGTACGGGCGGACGGCTGCGCGCCTGCAACACCTGAAGATCGCCCGCATGCGGGCGGTGGAGAATCGTCGCTGGCTCCTGCGGGCCACCAACGATGGCCTCACGGTCGTGGTGGACCCGGCGGGACGCCTGCGCCGGCAACTTCCCGCCTTCACCCAGGCCGCCATGGGCGTCCGCTTCGCGTTCGCCGGCGACCGGACGCTGTACATGCGTTATGGAGACTGGTTCGTGGCGCTATGCGCGCTGGGCTCCCTGGCGGCGCTGCTGGCCACGCAGATTCCCCGGTACCGGCGTTGAGCATTCAACCGTGACGGATCTGGAGGACGTCGCCGTCTTGGACGACGTAGTCCTTTCCCTCCAGTCGCAACAGGCCGCGTTCGCGGGCGGCCGCCAAGCTGCCAGCTTCGACCAGGGCCTGCCACGGAATGACTTCCGCCCGGATGAAGCGTTCCTCGAAATCGCTGTGGATCGTCCCGGCGGCTTTGAGCGCCGTCGTATTGCGGGGAACCGTCCAGGCGCGGACCTCGGGCTGGGAGCCGGTGAAGAACGAGATCAATCCGAGCAGCGAGAGGGTGGCGGCCACGATGCGTTGCAGAGCCGCGTCCGGAAGTCCGAAGCTCGCCCGATACTGCTGCGCCTCTTCCGCCGGCAGTTCGCTCAGCTCCGCTTCGATCTTGCCGCACACCGCCGCCACCGCCGTGCGCGGTCTTTCCCCCAGCCGGCCGCGGAACTCGACTTCGATCTCGTGCAGGCGCGGTGCGTCCTCCTCGCCGAGATTGAGCACCAGCAGCGTGGGCTTCTGCGAGAGGAACTGGAAGCCGCGGATCCGCCTCTGCTCTTCTTCGCAAAGGTCGAGCTCGCGGAGCGGGCGCCCCGCCTCCAATGGCGCCTTGAGCCGTTCGAGCAGCGCCGCTTCCTGATCGAGCTCCTGGCTTTTGAGCTTCTTGCGGTCCTTTTCCAGGCGCTCCAGCCGTTTCTCGATCACCGCCAAGTCGCTCAGGATCAGCTCCGTTTCCACGTGCGCCAGATCGCGCAAGGGATCCACCGACCCCAATTCGTGCGGCACGCGCTCGTCCCGGAAAAAGCGGAGCACGTGGGCGAAGGCGTCCACGATGCGTAGTCCGGCAAGGTAGCTGGGATCGCGCAGCGCCTCGCGGGAGATCGAAGGCGCGTCTACGTACTCGATGGTCGCATGCGTGACCTTGGCAGGCCGGAAAATCGCGGCGACGGCGTCCAGGCGGGGATCGGGCACGCGGGCCACGCCGACCCGCGCAACCAGCGTGCCCAGACGGGTGCTCTGCTGGGCACCTGTCAGGATGCTGAACAGCGATGTCTTCCCCGTCTGCGGCAGACCGATGATGGCGGTGCGCATCGGGCGATCCTTCCGGCGGTCACAACGGAACCTCGACCAGCGTCAGCAGTTCGGCCAGGATGCGGTCGTTCAGGTCGGCGGAGCGGTGCGCGACCATCAGGCGCGTGTTGACCACGATGCGGTGCGCGAACACAGGGATGACGAGCCGCTTCACGTCGTCGGGCAACGCATAGTCCCGGCCCTCGAGCATGGCGAGAGCCTGCGTGGCCCGGTATAGGGCCTGCGCCCCGCGCGGGCTGACGCCCAGCGTGATGGATTCGTGGGTGCGCGTCTTCTCCACCACCGCGAGCATGTAATCCACCAGCGCCTCGTCCACCCGCACCTGCGGCACCCAGGATTGGATCTGCACGACCTCCTCCGCGGTCAGCACCGGCCGGATCTCGAGCGCCGGCATCTGCCCCGCCCGCCGGACGATTTCCCGTTCGCTGGCTGCGTCCGGGTAACCGATGCGGATGCGCATGAGAAAGCGGTCGAGCTGGGACTCCGGCAAGGGATAGGTGCCGTGATGCTCGATCGGGTTCTGCGTGGCGATCACCATGAAAGGCTCCGCCAGCGGGTAGGAACGTCCGTCCACGGTGACCTGGCGCTCGTTCATGGCTTCCAGCAACGCCGACTGCGTCTTCGGTGGCGTACGGTTGATTTCATCAGCCAGCAGGAAGTTCGTGAAGATGGGGCCCTGCTTGAACTCGAAGGCTCCCGTGCGGGCGTTGTAGACGGTGACGCCGAGCACGTCGCTAGGGAGCATGTCGGCCGTGAACTGGAGCCGGTGGAACGTGGAGTTGACCGCGCGGGCCAGGGCCTGCGCCAGCGTGGTCTTGCCCACTCCGGGCACATCCTCGACCAGCAGGTGACCCTTGGCGAACAGGCACACCAGCGCGAGACGGACCGCCTCCGCCTTGCCGCGAACGGCGGAACCGAGAACGGCTTCGAGCTCCGCCACCCGCTCGAGCGCCGGCGGGCGGGCGCACGCAGTTTCGCGCGGGCTCATCACTGCCTATGATACGAAACCGCCTGCGAAGGCGTGGCGATTCAGAAGATGAAGCTCAGGCCGCCACGTACGCTGCGGGGCGTGTGGACGAGGAACGCTTTTCGTCCGCTGAAATTCAAGGGAACGTAGCCGTGCGCCAGAAGATTGCGCAGCTCGGCGCTCGCCTCCAGGCGGCCCGGCAGAGCACCCAGGGCCGGGATTGGCTGGCGCACCAGAACGTTCAGGCCCACGCCCTCGCGCAGCGGCTGCGTCATGTAGACGTGCGGCGGAACGACGGAATCCAGGCTCGCCCACTGGTAGCTAGCGACGAAGCGCGTGCCCGTCACCGGCGCGGTGCCCGATACGCGGGCGGTGACCGAGTGCCGGCGCCCGGGGCGGAGGATCGAACGCAACTCCGCCGCATCTCCGCGCTCCAGCGTCGTGCGCGCCGCGGTGAGCGAGCCGCTGCTGGCGAAGGCCAGCGTCAGCTCCAGGTTCTCGCCCGCGTGCTGCGTCAGCGAGGCCGTGTAGCCCGTGCGACGCACGGTCCCGGCGTTCAGCACCCATCCTCGCGTGAACAGGTCAGGCAGCAGATCGCTGCCGGAAACCAAGCCGCCTGGCGCCGCCAGAGTGAGGGCCGCATGGTTGACCGTCTCCCTGAAGGCGGCGGCGCTGAACGTACGGGAGCCGCTGCGGACCCGGTAACCCACTTCGTAGCTGGCCGCTCTCTGTACGTGCGCGCGTCCGCCCCGCACGGAGATTCGCGGAAACAGGGCAAGCAGGGCCAGATCCTGTTCGAGATCGGCGGTGTTGTCCATCCCCACGTTGAGCAGCTCGGCTGGAGGCGTTCCCGAGACGAAACTCAGTTGGATCACGCCCCTGGTTCCCCCGTCGTAGCTCAATCGCGCGAAGGGGCTGAAGTAATTCAGACGGTCGAAGAACGCCACCGAGTCCAGCGCCCCGCCGTATTCGAGGGTTAGCCCGTCGGTAGGGCTATTACGGTCATAGAGCGTGGCCGAAACCGCGCGCAAAGGAGGGAAGCCCGATCCCTGTCCTGTCAGCAAGGCCTTTCCTGCGTTCACCCGGACCGGAACCTCGAGCTGCCGCATGGTGACTCCCAACTGCGGCGCAGCGCCTCCTGGCAACTCGCGGCGGAAACTCGTGCGGAAGGCGGCCGCGGGTGCAGCCGTCTCGACCGAGTAGCCTACGTTGCCGGCGAACTGGAAGTGATTTACACCGAACAGCGTCGTCGCGAGCGCGAAAGCCGTGCCCAAATCCGGTTCGGCTCCAAGGGTGGAAATCGTGCCCTGGTCGCCGCCCGAAACTTTGACCATGCCCCGTGCCCGGCTCACGCCTTCGCAGGTTCCGGCACAAAGCGCAACACGGGCCGTGTCTCGCGCGGGCCGCGCAGCACCCATTTCCACTCCTCCGAGATCAGCGCGACGGGCCCCGGCGCGATTCCCACCAGCTCGATCGAGCTGAAGACGCTTGCCAGGTTCACCTCGAGCAGGCTCTGCATGCCTGGCTGAACGGCGATGTTGCGCTTGAGGGCGGGCAGAAACGTGGCCAGCGTCACGCGGACG
>JANXAE010000180.1 GCA_025062235.1 Bryobacteraceae bacterium | reverse complement strand
ACCTGCCTTGCGCGCCAGCTTCAGGAAAGGTTCCCCCGGGATCCGGTGACGCGAATTGATCTCGATGGCCACGCCCTAACGCGCCGCCGCCACGATGATCCGCTCCATGCGCTCGCGCGTCCACAGCGAGTCGCAGTTCTTCTGGATTGCGGCTGGCAGGAACGTCGGGTTGGCGAGAATGTCGATCGGCGCGCGGCGCATCAGCGCGACGTGGAACTCCACGTAACGATCCATCGAGGCTTCGGGGTCCTCGATGGTTCCTACCGCCGCGGTCCATAATTTCACGGGCGGACCGTCACCGCCCGGGCCCCGCAGGACCCGCCGGGGTACGGTGAACGCATCCTGGAGCACGTAATCGAGCTCCGCGACCAGAGCGGGCGAAAAACACTCCATCCAATCGAGTCCTTCGGCCTGGATGCCCCGGTGGACGGGCTTGCCCGCGAGCCTGTCCAGCCAGCGGCGCAGGTCGCCATCGCTTGAAAGGATGCCGGGGTAACCCAGCTCGGGCTTGCCCGCGTGCTCGACGATGCCGAAGCGCACTCCGCGCCGGCGCGAGATCTCGAGCGCTTTCTCCAGCGGGATCTGTTCGTCGAGATGCACATGTTAGTCCACCAGCGGAAGGCGCTCCCGCGCGAGAGCCGCTCCTGCCAGCACGGCGCCGAAACACCGGCGAGGAATCACGTGGTCCCTGCGAGCAGCTGGAGAAGCTTGTCGCGGACGCGGCGGGCCGTGCGCGCATCGGGGCTCACCACCAGGATGGTGTCGTCACCCGCCACGGTACCGACGATTTCGGGCCAGTTCTCGCGATCCAAAGCGACCGCGACCGTATTGGCGTGTCCGGGCGCGGTTTTCAGCACCACCAGATTCTGTGCGGCGCGTACTTCGTGCAGGAACTCGGCCGCCAGTTGAGCCAGCTTCGGCCCTCCTGCGGCGGGGCCGATCTGGCGGTAACCCTCGGGCGTTTTCACCAGCCCCAACTCGCGGATGTCGCGCGAGAGGGTGACCTGCGTGGCGCGAATGCCGAGCCGCCGAAGTTCACGCGCCAGCTCCTCCTGCGTGCGGATCGCGCGCGTGCCGATGAGTCGCAGGATCTGACCCTGCCGGTAGGCCTTGTTCATCGCCTCCCTGTTGCCGCGCGCATCGCTTCCAGGCGCGATGCGGCATCCCCGAGGGCTCGTCGCACGGCGTCCGGAGCGGTGCCGCCCGGCAGGTTGCGGTTCTTCATTCCCTCGCGCGGATCGAGCAGTCGGGCCAGCTCGGGCGTGAACTCGCGAGCGACGACAGCCAACTCCTCGGGTTTCCAGTCCGCAGGCCGGCGGCCTTGCTTCAAGCTTTCTAGCACCAGTCGTCCGACGAGCTGGTGCGCCTGGTGAAACGGCACGCCCGCGCGCGCGAGGCCCTCGGCCAGATCGGTCGCGATCATCCAACTTTCCTCCACCGCCTTCTCGGCACGTTCGGGCTTGAGCCGCGCCGAGCGCACCACCGCCGCTGCCATCTCGAGCGAGGCCGCCAACTCTTCGGCCGCCTCGAACAGCGGGGGCTTGTCCTCCTGCATGTCGCGATTGTAGGTGAGGGGCAGACCCTTGAGCGTCGTGAATAGCGCGCAGAAACAGCCGAAGACACGCCCGCACTTGCCGCGGATCAGCTCGAGCGCATCGGGATTCTTCTTCTGCGGCATCAAGCTCGAGCCGCTGGTCACCTCGTCGCCCAGCTCCAGCCAGCCGAACTCCTCGCTGGAATAAAGGATCCAGTCCTCAGCCAGCCGGCTCAGATGCAGCATGGTGACTGCGGCTGCATATAGGAAATCGAGCACGAAGTCGCGGTCCGCCGCCGTGTCCATGCTGTTGCGGGTGATGCCGTCGAAGCCCAGCTCGCGCGCGAGGGCCTCGCGATCGAAGGCGAAGCCACTGCCGGCCAAAGCTCCGGCGCCCAGCGGGAGCAGGTTGGTGCGCGCGCGGGCCTCCCCCAGCCGCTCCCAGTCGCGCGCCAGCATTTCGAAGTAGGCCAGCAGGTAATGTGGCCAGAGCACCGGCTGCGCACGTCGCAGATGGGTGTAGCCGGGGATGATCGCTTCCGGCCACGCCTGCGCCAGTTCCAGCAGAGCGGCCGCAAGATCCAATATGCGCGCGCGGACAAGGTCAATTTGCGCGCGCAGCCAGAGTCGCGTGTCGAGCGAGACCTGTTCATTCCGGCTTCGGCCGGTGTGGATCCGGGCGGCCACAGCCGGCGCCCGCTCGCCGAGCTTGCGGATGACCAGCGTGTGTACGTCTTCGTCGGTTGCGCCCGCGAAAAATGCCGGGTCCGCGCATTCGGCGAGGAGCGCCGCCAGGGCTTCGTCGGCTTGTTGCCGTTCCGCCGCGGTCAAGATGCCGGCACGTTCGAGCACCCGCGCCCAGGCGCGCGTGCCCTCGATGTCGGCCTCGAGGAGGCGGCGGTCGAAGCTCAGCGAGCCCGAGAAGCGCTCGAAGATCTCCGACGGCGGGCTTTCGAAGCGGCCGCCCCAGAGCTTCATGCGCGCCTCACTTGGCCTTCAGGGATGCGCGCACGCGGACGGGCAGGCCGATCAGGTTGATGAAGCCCTCGGCGTCCTTCTGGTCGTAGCCCGCTCCCATCGTGAAGCTCGCGATCTCCAGGGCGTACAGCGAGTTGGGCGAGCGACGCGAGAGAGGCTCCACGTTGCCCTTGAACAGGCGCAGGGTGACCTCGCCGGTGACGCTCTCGGTCGCCTTCTCGAAGAACGCGTCGAGCGCTTCGCGCAGCGGCGTGAACCAAAACCCGTTGTAGACGAGTTCGGCGTAATCGAGCGCGAGGCGCTGCTTGTAGTGCATCAGGTTGCGGTCGAGCGTCAGCGCCTCCAGCTCCCGGAAGGCGGTCGTGATCAGCGTGCCGCCGGGCGTCTCATAGCAGCCGCGGGACTTCATCCCCACGAAGCGATTCTCGACCAGGTCCACCCGGCCGATGCCGTGCTCGCCTCCGATCCGGTTCAACGTCTCGACGATGGCCACCGGTCCCAGACGTTCGCCGTTGATCGAGACGGGACGTCCCTGCTCGAAGCCGATCGTGACCATCGCCGGTTCGTCCGGCGCTTCGCGCGGGCTGCGCGTCAGGACCCAGACATCGTCGGGCGCCGGATTGGCGGGATCCTCGAGCGGGCCGCCTTCGTGCGAGATGTGCCAGAGGTTGCGGTCGCGGCTGTAGATCTTGGTCGCGGTAGCCGCCACCGGCACGTCGTGTCGGGCCGCGTAGGCCAGCGCGTCCTCGCGCGAGCGAATCTCCCACTCGCGCCACGGCGCGATCACCCGCAGATGCGGCGCAAGGGCCTTGTAAGCCATTTCGAAGCGTACTTGGTCGTTGCCCTTGCCCGTGCAGCCGTGCGCCAGTGCGTCGCATCCGGTCTTGAGCGCGATTTCCACCTGCTTTTTCGCCAGCAGCGGCCGCGCGATCGAGGTGCCCAGCAGGTACTTGTGCTCGTACATGGCGCCGGAGCGCACCAGCGGCCACAGGTACTCGGTGACGAACTCCTCGCGGAGGTCCTCGATGTACACCTCGGAGGCACCGGTGCGCCGGGCCTTTTCCTCCAGCCCGGCCAGCTCCTCCTCGCCCTGCCCGATGTTGCCGCAGACAGCCACGACCTCGCAGCCGTGGTTCTCTTTGAGCCACGGGATGATGATGGAAGTATCCAGACCGCCGGAATATGCAAGGGCTACCTTGCGAGGTTTCTCCATAACCATGCGAATTCTATCAGGCGCGCGCCGCCCGTGTCAGTCGAGCATCATCAGCAGCAGCGCCTTCTGCGTGTGCAGACGGTTTTCGGCCTGCTCGAAGACCAGCGATCGCGGCGATTCGATGACTTCGTCGGTCACCTCTTCGCCGCGCTTGGCCGGCAGGCAGTGCAGGAACACCGCGCCCGGGGCGAGCTCCATCAGCTGCCGGTTGACCTGGTAGGGCTGGAACACCCGGCGGCGCTCTTCGGCCTGGTCTTCGAAACCCATGCTGGTCCACACATCGGTATAAACGGCGTCCGAGCCGCGCAGGGCTTCCGCCGGATCGCAGGTGATCATCAGCGAGGTTCCCGAAGCCGCGGCTAGGCCGGTGGCCACCACGGCCACCTCGGGATTGGGTGCGTAACCCGGCGGCGTGGCCACCG
>JANXAE010000017.1 GCA_025062235.1 Bryobacteraceae bacterium | reverse complement strand
CTCGAGGCTCTTGCCGTCGAAGAGGGGAATCCACTTCGGCGCACCCGCCAGCCATGCAGCCAGCAACCAGACGGGAAGGCTTGCAATCACGGCATGCGATTCTAACAGAGCTCGCGGCGCGCCGCATGCGGTAACCTCGCTGCGCCCGGCATGCGCCTACCCAGTTGAAATACACTGGGATTGAGCCATGCCCGCACTGCCGCAGCCCAAGCCTGTCCCGCCGGAACCTGCGCCGTTGCGGCCCGTACCCGCCCCGGCGCGCAGACCTTCCCGGTGGAAGTTCGTCCTGCCTTTGGCTTCCCTGCTGGTGTTGCTGGGTGCTTTGGCTTGGCTGGCGCTGCGGCCGCAATTCGGGGGTGGACCGCCGACGGCAGCTTTGAAGACGGCGCAGGTCGTTCAAGGGACTCTCAAGCGCACGCTGCGCGTCACCGGTCAGACCTCGGCGCGAAACTTCGCCAACATCACCGTTCCGCTGGTTCGTGCGCCCGACTCCGGACGCGGGATGATCCTGATGAAGCTGGCCAAGCCCGGCACCCACGTCAAAGCCGGCGACGTGGTCGCAGAGATTGACGCGCAGAACTTGATGGACCACATTGACGATGTCAAGGATCAGGTCGCCCAGGCAGTCAACGACATCAAGAAGCGGATGGCCGAGCAGGCGGTGGACTGGGAGAATCTCCAACAGACCTTGCGCGTCGCCAAGGCCAACTGGGACAAGGCGCTGCTCGACCTGAAGGCCGCCGAGGTCAAGACCGAACTCGAACGCGAGATCTACCGCATCCGTGCCGAGGAAGCCGAGGCCAATTACAAACAGCTTCAGGCAAGCATCCCCCTGACGAAACAGCGGCACGAAGCCGACCTGCGCATCCTGGAAATCGCGCACAAGCGACAACTGATCCATCTGGAAAATCACCAGCAGGATCTCGTCCGCTTCACGATTCGCACGCCCATGGCGGGACTTGTCGTCATGCAGCAGATTTTCCGCTCCGGCGAGCAGGCCCAAATCCAGGAGGGCGACCAGGTGGCCCCCGGCCAGCAAATCCTCAAAGTCGTGGACCTGAGCAGCATGGAGATGGAAGGGGCGATCAACCAGGCTGAAAACTCGGAACTCCGCGTAGGGCAGCGGGCGCGGGTGGGTTTGGATGCCTTTCCGGGGCTGGAATTCCCCGGGACGGTGTACTCGATAGGCGCGCTGGCGGTGCGCCCCGGTCGCGGCGAGAGCTATTATGTTCGCACGGTCCCTGTACGCATCGCCATCCATGGGAGCGACCCCCGGCTGCTGCCCGATCTGTCAGCGTGGGCGGAGGTGGAGATCGAGACCGTAGAGAATGCCCTGCTGGTGCCGCTCAATGCCGTGCACGCCGAAAACGGACAACACTTCGTGTACGTGCAGAGCGGCGACCGTTTCGAGAAGCGTGCGGTGCAACTCGGGACGCGCAATCGGACCCACGTCGTCATCCGCGAAGGCCTGCGGGCGGGCGAACGCGTCGCGCTCGAGCGCCCACCCGAGAAACCTCCCAAACCCTGAGGGCTGCGCTCAGGCCGCCTTCTCGCCCAGGACGATCAGCGACTGTCCGAGCGGGAATCGCACTCCCGCTGCGAGCAGCTCGGCCTCGGTATAGAGCACGCGGGTCAGCAACTCGTTCAACCAGTCCGGCAGCGGAACGAGCCCGCTGGCCGGCCGCTTGCGCAACAGCGGCTCCCACAGCCGGAACTTGACCAGCGCCACCGGCATCAGCAGCGTGTTCGCGTAGGTCCATCGGAACGGCCGCAGGCCGCAGCTTTCGAGTGCCGCCAGCAGCCGGCCCGCCGTGAAACGCTGACGCTCGCAGGTGAATTGGGAGTGGCGGCTGCGCAGGATCTTCAAAGCTGCAACGCGGAGCACGAGCAGCCCGCCGGGTTTGAGCACTCGCGCCAGCTCGGCCAGAGCCGAGCGCTCCCCGCCTTCGGGGAAATGGACCAGCACGTCGAGCGAGAAGGCCGCGTCGAAGCACCCTGGCGGAAAGGGCAGGCGCGCGATGTCGGCCTGGGCGAGGCTCGCGATGCCTTTTTGGCGACCGTAGGCCAAACCTTCCCACGCCAGGTCCACAGCAAAGACGCGCCAGCCGTAGCGCCGCGCCAGCAGGTGCGCGAAGTGTCCCGTGCCGCAACCGGCCTCCAGCACGTTCTCGATGCTGCGGCCGCGGATGGCCGGTTCTAGCAGCGCAAAGAGAATGCGGCGCATGCCGCGGAACCACCAGAAGTCTTCCTCGGCCCGGGCGAGAAAGCGGAATTCCGCTGGGTTCATCAGGCCGGGACCAGCTTGAGGCGGCGCTGCCGACCCTGGTGTTCGGGCATGCCGCAAAGGGCCGGTCTATGAGCGTCCAAGTAGTGCTCGAAGTGCTGCCGATACCATTCGATCGAGCGACGGATACCCTCGGCGAACCGGATGCGCGGGCTCCAGGCGAAATCGCGCTGGAAGCGCGAGCTGTCGGCGCGGTAGCTACCGATGTCTATGCGCTTGCGGTCGGCCGGGAACGGCCTCGTCACCACCCGCACCCCGGTGAGCTGCGCGATGGTCTCCGCGATCTGCCGCAGCGACAGCGCCTCCGGGCCGCCGACGTTGTAGGTCCTTGCGCGCAGCGAGCTCGCGGCGCCGGCCAGCAGGAAAGCCTCGACGACGTCGTCCACATGCACCGGGTCGCGCAGTTGCTCCCCGCTGTCGTAGACCTCCAGATCCTCTCCGAGCAGCGCGCGGCGGAGGAAGGCGCTGAGCACGCCCTGGCAGGGGATACGCAAGGCCATGCGCGGACCGTAGACGTTCGTCAGCCGGAGGACCACGGCGTCCAGCGCGCCCACGCGCGAGAGCATCAGATGGTACTGGCTGGCGGCGTGCTTGTGGACTCCGTTGTAGTCCACCGGCTCGACGGGGTGGTCTTCGTCCACCGGCAGGTACCGCGGCGCGCCGTAGACCTGGCGCGTTCCGGCGTAGACGACGCGCACGCCCGGCCGCTCCCTGCGCAGGATTTCGAGGAAGCGCAACTGGGCTGCGGTATTGATTTCCAGGTCCCGCTCCGGCGCCATCATGCTGTGGATGTGGCTGACCTCCCCTGCGAGGTTGAACACCACGTCGCAGGAGCGCAGCGCCTCGGCAAAGTCCTGCGCCTCGCCAAGGTCGCGCGTGATCAGGCGCAGGCGATCGGCTACGGAGGCGATGTTATAGGGATTGGCGCCGCAGCCGGGCCGCGAGGAGTCCACGATCGTCACCCGCGCGCCCATCTCGGACAGCCTCACTGCGAGGTTGCTGCCGATGAAACCGAGCCCTCCCGTGACCAGGACCGTCTTGTTCCGGTAATCCAAGGTTTCCTCGTACCCTTCCGGAGAAGCTGGTCCTGTTATAGAACATGGCGGGGAGTCTCCGCAACCGTTTCGGGGCGGCCCAGGATGAGCCGCTCCGCCGCGAGGTAGAGCTGCCACGCGGTAGCGAAGCGGAGTTCGACCCGCTTGCGCTGGCATTCCTCTATGAGCAGCTCGAACAGGCGGTCGAGCTCACCCCTGAAGAACGGCTCGCGGTGCCGCTCCTGCGTCCCGTGGGTGAAAAGTTTCAGGAAGGCCTCGTCGCCGAGGCGCGGCGCCAGCCTCAGCCAGGCCTTGACGCGGCGCCGGCTGAGCGGTCGGTGTCCCCCGATCTCGCCGTTCTCCAAGCTCGGCAGCGCCCTGGCTTCCCAGCGGAGCCCCAAGGGTCCGGGCATGATGAGGAGGTCTCCCTGCACTCCGCGACCCGGCTCGGCGGGCGTGCCGGTGTCGTAGGACTTCGGCCGGAGCGGGTCGTCCACTGCCCAGTAAATGCGGTTCACCATGCGGGCCTGCGAGGTGGAGGGCGCCGACGGCATGGTGAAGTCGGCGTAGCAGCCCAGATCCCGCAGCAGGGTGATCTCGTTGTTCAATCCGCAGTACAGGCCGCCGGGCAACGAATTGTCCAGCGCCCAGTTGCCGTGCACGAAGCCGAAGCGGATGCGGCCGTCGCGCCGGCGAAGCAGGCCGTGCTGGCCTGCGAGCCTGTCCAGGAATCGTTGCATGCGGGCGAGGAAAGAGCGCTCATCCTCCCGGTCGTGATGGATGTGGACTTCGACATCGGCGATGCCGGCGCGCGCCAGCTCGGCCAGGGCCTCGAGCAGTTCCGGCTGGTACTCTTCCTCGGGGTAGAAGAACGTCCAGCGCGGCGGCTGGCCTGCGCTGTCCCGGTGGCGGGCCGCCACTTCCGGCCAGCGATCGCGCCAGCAGCGGACCCTTTCCCGGGCGAGCGCCGGGTCGCGGGTTCGCCAGTAGGGCTCGAAGTGGTCGGCGATCGCCACCCACACGCGTCGCGCACGCGGTCTTCGCAAGGCACGCACGCGCTCGCGCAGATATCCCGCGAGCCAGAGCTGCGCGTTGCGGGGTAGGCGGATCATCGCCGGACGAAGCGCTCCGGAGGCATCAGATCCGGTACCCGGAGCGCAGGGCGTCCTCGTGGAAGACCTTCACCGTTTCGAGCGAATACTCTTCGAGATCCTTGCCCCAGAGCTCGAGTTTCGCCAGCACATCGGGTGTGACCGTGATGATGTCGCAGCCTGCGAGCTCCGCCTGGACGATGTTGTAAACCTCGCGCACGCTGGCCCACAGCAGCTCGACACCCGGCAAGGCGTGAGCCAGTTCGGCGGCCGCGGCCATCAAGGGAACAGGATCGCGACCGGTGTCGGCGATGCGCCCGGCGAAGACGGATACGACCGCGGGGGCGCCGCCCGCCAGAGCCGCCGTCACCTCGCGCACTTGCCTCAGCGTGAGGATCGCGGTCACGTTCACGCGCACGCCCGATTGCGACAGCCGCCGGATCAGATCGCAGGAGGATTCCCGCCGCGTGTTGGTGATCGGGATCTTCACGTAGACGTTCTCGCCCCAGGAGGCAATCTTGCGCGCCTGCCGTTCCATCTCCGTGAAATCGTCGGCGAAGACCTCGAGCGAGATGGGCCGGTCGGGGATGGCAGCGAGGATTTCCCTCGCGAACCGTTCGTAATCGGTTACCCCAGCCCGCCGCATGAGGCTGGGATTGGTGGTGAACCCGCGGATCCGCGGGTCCCGCGCGAGCTCGAGCATTCTTGTCCGCTCGGCGCCATCGGCGAAAAGTTTGACCTTCAGCTCAGCCAGAGTCATCGTCACGCGCTTCTCCTTTTCGGGTCTCGGAGAGGATCCAGGCGACAGCCTGCTCGAGCGACTCCACCCGGGCGTCGGGCGGCGCGAGGGGAGGGCGCTCGCGGTAGCCGCGATCAATCCAGACCGTCCTGCACCCGGCGGCGCGTCCCGCCTCCACGTCGCGCCAGCGATCGCCCACCATGAAGCTCCGCGACAGGTCGAGCCCGAGCTCCCGCGCGGCTTGCAGCAGCAATCCCGGCTTGGGTTTGCGGCAGTCGCAACCGTCGGCATCGTCGTGCATGCAGGCGTAGATGGCATCCAGGGGCAGCTCCGCCCGCAGGCGTTCGTGCATGCGGCGGATGTCCCCTGGCGAAACGAGCCCCCGCGCCACATCCGGCTGGTTCGTCACCACGACCAGCCGGAAACCGCACGCGCGAAGCTGCTGGAGGGCGCTCCGCGCGGCCGCGACGATTTCCATTTCCGCCGCCGACAGAGGGGGCAGGGGCTTGCCCTCCACCAGCCGCTCCCTGACCAGAACGCCATCGCGATCGAGGAAAACCGCCGGCTTCACCGCACCGACTCCCATTTCGTTTCGGCCTGCTTCAGCGCGGGATGGGTGACCAGCAGGTGCCAGACCACAGCCTGGAAGGCTTCTGTGTGCGGCGTCACGCGGGCGGGATGGACCGTGGGGATCACGACGCAGGCATCCGCCACCTGCGCGGTGAATCCGCCGTCGCGGCCCACCACGCCCAGGATGCGCGCCCCTGCCGATCGCGCGTACTTGAGCGCCGCGACCAGGTTCGGGCTGACGTTCCGTACCTCGTCTCCGCCCCCCACCGAGAAGACCAGCACCGCATCCTTCGCACACAGCCGGCTGGTTCGCAACCATGCTTCGAAGACCGTAGCCCAGCCCTCGTCGTTGGTCCGGGCGGTGAGCTCGGAAACGTTGTCGGTGGGAGCGTAGGCTTCGAAGCCAGCGATCTTGCGGAAGTCGTTCACCGCGTGCGAGGCGTGCGCGGCGCCGCCGCCCACGCCCAGCACGAAAAGCCTGCCACCCGCCTCCCGGGTCCGGGCCAGCAACTGCGCCATCCGGTCGAGCGCCTCCCGGTCCAGGCGATCCAGGATCTGCCGCGCCTCGGTCAGGTACTGCTCCACGAAATCCAGAGTGCTCACGGTCTGCCTTGCCTTCTCAAAAATTGATCGAGCTCCCGCAAAGCCTCCCAATCTCCGATGTGATAGAAGCGCTCGGGAACTTCCAACGCAGCGAGCTGGCCCCTGGCCAGCAAGTCCCGGTAGACCTCGGCCAGATCGTAGAAGCCGCCCGCGGGCATCGCTTCGAAGACCGTCCGTTGGAAGGCCCCCAGGCCGTAATCAATGTGCCGCATCCGCGGGGTGCGGTGGCGCTTGTCGTAAGCCAGGATGCGACCGTTGTCGAACTCCACGTTGCTGGCATCCCAGCGGTTCTCGTTCCGGTGTACGGTCATCAGGGCCGGCATGCCCGATGCGAGGAAGGCCTCCTGGACGCGCCGGTAGTCGCACGGCAGGTAGGAGTCCCCGTAGAGAACGAAGAAGCGGGGCCCCAGCAGGTCGAGGGCCTTGCGCACTGCGCCGGCCGTTCCCAGCGGCTGGTCCCCATCCTCCGAGTAAGCGATCTCGAGACCGAAAGCCGCACCATCGCCGGCAAACTCGCGAATGGCCTCTCCCATGTGTCCGACGCACAGCACGACGCGCTGGAAACCGGCACGGGCGAGCAGCCTGAGCTGGTGGGCGAGGAAGGGCTCGCCGGCGACCGGGGCCAGGGACTTGGGCAGCTTCTCGGTGAGCGGGCGCAGGCGGGTACCCAGACCCCCGGCCAGGATCGCCACCGGCAGCATCGGGTCGTTCATGCAGGCTCGAGCAGGCGCGTGCCTTCGAAATCGAACCGGATGCGCACTTCGCGCAGCCCCGCCTGCCTCATGGCCCGCCGCAGCCGCGTCTTGTCTTCGGCATAGAACATCAGGAACCCCCCGCCTCCAGCTCCGATCAACTTGCCCCCGAGAGCACCATTGCGCAGGCCCAGCTCGTAGTACTCGTCAATGCGCGCATTCGTCATGCCGCCGGAGCGCGCCTTCTTGTGGCGCCAGTGCACGTTCATGAGCTCGGCGAATCGGCCGAGATCCCCGCTTTCCAGCGCTTGCCTGCTTTCGTAGCCCAGTTGCTTGACCACGTGCAGGTGCTCGATCATCTCGCGGTCCCCTTGGCGGCTGCGGGCATCCTGGTCGCGCAGGATCGAGGAGGCCTCCCGGGTGTACCCGGTGAAGAACAGGGCGAGGTTGTCTTCCAGATTGTGCAGCGTTTCCGCCTCCAGCCGCAGGGGCTCGACTTCGACCTCCCCGCCCGGGCGGAAGGTGAAGCAGGTGATGCCGCCGAAGGCCGCAATGTACTGATCCTGCTTTCCGACCGGCTCGCCCAGCCGCTCGATTTCGATGTGGCAGGCCTGCTCGGCCAGCTCCCGCGGGGTCAGAACGTTGCGATTCAGCGCGTGCAGCGCGCGCAGCAGCGCGGTGGTGAAGCTGCCGGAGGAACCCAGCCCGGTGCCCGCGGGAATATCTGCCAGGCTGGTGATTTCCAGATGATTCGTGCGGGGCTGCACCAGCCGGATGGCCTCGCGAATGATGGGGTGTTGAATCTGCTCCGGCAGCGAAACCCTTTCCATCCGCGAGTACTTGAGCAGGATTCCCTCGTCGAACATCTCGTGGATGGTGACGTAGACGTACTTGTCAATGGCGGCTGCGATCGCGAACCCCGTGTGCTCCCGGTAGTAGGAGGGCAGGTCCGTACCGCCCCCGCCGAGCGAAATGCGGAGCGGGCTGCGGGCGATGATCAACTCACTGCCTCCCTCGCGCGATCGGTCAATTACCTAAGATGATACTAAAAGCCGCCGGGCCGACCCGGCGCATCGAGGAGAACGAGCTTGCACTGCCTGGTCACCGGTGCGGCAGGATTCATCGGCAGCCACTTGGTGGATCGCCTGTTGGCGCTCGGGCACGACGTCACCGGCTACGACAACTTCTCCACCGGTCAGGAAGAGTTCCTGCGCCAAGCGCTGGCCTCGCCGCGATTCCGCCTGCTTCGGGCCGATGTGCTGGACCAGCCCGCGCTGGAACGGGCCATGGAAGGCGTGGATCTGGTCTTCCACCTGGCGGCCAACGCCGACGTACGTTTCGGCACCCAGCATCCCTGGAAGGATCTCGAACAGAACACCATCGGTACTTGGCGCGTGCTCGAGGCCATGCGCAAATGTAGCGTGCGCCGGATCGCCTTCGCGTCCACGGGATCCATTTACGGGGAACCCGAGGTATTCCCCACGCCCGAGGACTGCCCTTTCCCCGTACAAACCTCCCTTTACGGCGCCTCGAAACTGGCCGCCGAGGGCTTTATCGAGGCCTACGCTGAAGGCTTCGACTTCCAGGCCTGGATCTTCCGCTTCGTCTCCATCCTGGGCGAGAGATACTCGCACGGGCACGTCTTCGATTTTTACAAACAGTTGCGCCAGCACCCCGAGGTGTTGCACGTACTCGGCAACGGGCGCCAGCGCAAGTCCTATCTCTATGTGCACGACTGCGTGGAGGCCATGCTGCTGGCCATCGAAAAGGCTTCCGCAAAGGTCAACATCTTCAATCTAGGTACGGACGAATACTGCGAGGTCAACGACTCGATTCGCTGGATCACCGAGCGTCTGGGCCTGAGTCCGCGCATCGTCTACGCGGGCGGTGACCGCGGATGGGTCGGCGACAATCCCTTCATCTTCCTCGACTGCTCCCGCATCAAAGCGCTCGGCTGGCGGGCGCGCCTGAGCATCCGCGATGCCGTGATCCGAACCGTGGACTACTTGGCGGCGAATCCTTTCCTTCTGGAGCGCCGCTAGCGGCGGTCCGCGAACAAAGCTTTCTTCAGGCGGGAGAGGGGATCGTAGGCGAACCGGCGCACCGGGAGGGGCAACCGCGCAAAGAAGTAATAAAGCAGAGCCATGGCGAAGGCCGGCGCGAAGCCTGGGTACGCTCGCCGGTGGCGCCGCACGATGCGCAGCGCCGATTCGGTGTTGGCCCGCTGGGCGAAGAAAGAGCCGCCGCCCTCCCAGAGTTGGTAGTAGACGAGATAGTCGGGCAGATTGTACAACTTCGCCGTCCTTCCCAGCCTGAGCCAGAAATCCCAGTCCTGAAAGCCGGCCAGGCTCTCGTCGTAGCCTCCCGCCGCGAGCGCCGCCTCCCTGCGGTAGAACCCGCAAGAGGGAAAGATCGGGTTTTGGTTGAGGGCGGGCCGCCCCGAGGCGGCGTCGGTTTCCGGCTTCAGATAACGCAACCGCTCGCGGCCTTCCAGATCCACCACGATGGCGCCTCCCCCACAAGCGGCATAGCCGGGGTTGCGGTCGAGGAATGCCACCTGGCGATCCAGCTTGTCGGGGACCGCCCAGTAATCGTCGTCGTCGAGGATGGCGATGTACTCGCCGCGGGCCCGGTGCAGTGCGAAGTTCGTGGCCTCGGCGATGTTGCCGGGCTTGTCGCGTCGGAAGTGCCGCACTCGCTTGTCCCGCCGGGCCCATCCGGCCAGCAGCGCGGTCGTCGGCTCGTGATCGCCGTCCTGCACCGCGATCAGCTCCCAATCCTCGCGCAGCTGCGCACGGACGCTCTCGATGGCCCGTCCGATGAACTGGGGCCGGCGAAAGGTGAGCATGATGACGCTGATGCGCGGCTCCATTCTGCGGTGACGCCCGGGAAGGCCTACCCTCCTATGTTCGCTCATGCCGGGCCCGCTGCGCCACGGCGGCCCGAGGCGGTCAGCTATAATCGAGCCTTCGGATAGTTGCCCGTCGTGAAGGAGGCTCCCGCCGCTCGCATTCCGCTGCTCGACCTCGTTGCGCAACACCGAGTCCTCCGCGAGGAGGTCCTGGCCGCGTTGCTGCGCGTGGTGGACTCGCAAGCTTTCATCCTGGGGGAGGAGGTCGAGGCGCTGGAACGGGAGCTTGCCGCGTACTGCGGCGCGCGTTTCGCGATCGGCTGCGCTTCGGGAACCGACGCCCTGTACCTGGCCCTGCTGGCGCTCGGCATCGGGCCCGGCGACGAGGTCGTGACCACACCCTATACCTTTTTCGCCACGGCTGGCGCGATCGTGCGCGCGGGCGCAAGGCCGGTTTTCGCCGACGTGGAGGCTGCGACGTTCCATCTCGACGTCGAACGCGCCACCGCCCTGGTGTGCTCGCGCCCGGCGGTGCGGGCCGTCATCGCGGTGCACCTGTTCGGCGCTTGCGCGGACATGGATCCGCTGTGCGAAGTCGCTGCCCGCCGCGGCGTTCCGGTCATCGAGGACGCAGCGCAGGCGATCGGCGCCGAGTACAAGCGACGCCGCGCCGGGAGTCTCGGGGCGGTTGGCTGTTTCAGCTTCTATCCCAGCAAGAATCTGGGCGGCTACGGCGACGGCGGCCTGCTCACCACGAACGACGAAGTGCTGGCCGACCGGTTGCGTGCCCTGAGGGTGCACGGCAGCCGGGAGCCTTACCGGCACGAATGGGTCGGCATCAACTCGCGCTTGGACGCTCTGCAAGCCGCGGTACTGCGGGTCAAGCTACGCTACCTCGATGGCTGGACGGAAGCACGGGAGCGCAACGCCCGCTATTACCGTCGGCGGTTGGCTGAGCTCGGCTTACCGGTCGTCGCTCCCCAGGCCCCGCCTCACGCCACCCGGCACGTCTGGAACCAGTTCGTAATCCGGGCCCCGGAGCGCGATCGTCTGCGCGAGTGCCTGCGGCAGAAAGGCATCGGGACCGAGGTCTACTACCCCGTGCCGCTGCACTTGCAGCCTTGCTTCCGCGAACTGGGTTACCGGCCGGGCGATTTCCCGGTGAGCGAGCAATTGGCCCGCGAAGCTCTGGCGTTGCCCGTCTATCCCGAGCTTTCCGAGGAAGCATTGGAGCAGGTTGTGCAAGCGATCGCCTCTTTCTACCGCGACTGAGGGCGAATGCCAGCCCATCGGCGGGTGCTATAATCGCGTGTTCTCCGCAGATCAGGGGGTTGAGAGATTGTCGCTCGAAGCCGCATGCCTCCGCGCACGACAGGCTGCCGCCCAGTGGTTCTTGGAGTCCGGCATCCAGGAACCTTCCGGAGGCGTCGCCCGCTACTACCGCACGGATTTGCAGGCCAACTATCGTGTTTCGACCGAGATCACCGGCTACGTGGCCAGCACGCTGGTTTGGCTGTTCCGGTTGTGCGGCGACGAGCGCTTGCGCGAGGCGGCCACGCGCGCGGGGAACTTCCTGTTGCTTCGCGCGCGGGATCCGGCCTCCGGAGTGTTCCCTTTCGAATACGCTTCGGACGGTGATTCTGCCGAACCCCTGACGTACTTCTTCGACAACGCCATCGTAGTGCGCGGCCTGACATCGCTCTGGCGTCTTACCGGCCGCCAGGAGTTCCTCGAGGCGGCTCACCGGTGCGGCCTGGCCATGGCTCGCCTGTTCCCCGCTGAGGATGGCTTCCGCGCCGCTCTCGTGCTCCCCGGTTTGGAGCCCGCGCCGGCCGACGAGCGGTGGTCGCGAAATCCCGGCTGCTACCATCTGAAGGCCGCGCTGGCTTGGCTCGAGCTGGAACTGGCCGGCTTCGTAGGTGAGTTCGAAGATGCCTGGAGGCGGGCGCTCGAGTACGCGCTGGCGACGCACGCGCGCTTCCTCCCTCCGGACGCCGGGCCCGCGGCGATGGACCGGCTGCACGCGTATCTGTACTTCCTCGAAGGGCTGTTGGCGTGCACGGAGCGGGCCGACTGCCGTCGCGTCCTCGGCGAAGGCATCGAACGGGTCACGGACCTGCTCGAGCGGATCGCACCAGCCTTCGAGCGTGGCGACGTGAGGGCGCAACTGCTGCGGGTGAAGCTCTACGCCGACGCCCTGGGCGTTCGGAAACTCGACGAGCAGGAAGCCGAGCGCCAGGTGCAGCGCATCCTCGACTATCAGGCGCAGGAAGCCGATCGCCGTGTCCGCGGCGGTTTCCGTTTCGGACGGAGGGCGGGCGCCTGGATGCCTTTTGTGAATCCCTACACGACCGCCTTCGCCGTACAGGCGCTCGAGATGTGGCGGTTGCGGCGGACTGGCTGCTTCCAGCCTCGCTGGCAGGAACTGATTTGAAACTGCCCGTCTTGGTCGTCTTCGCAACCGGGACCGAAGAGCTCAACTCCGAGCTGATTCGCCGTTTCCAGGCGCTCGAAAAAAGTCTGCCGCTTTACGTGGTCTCGGAGTTCCCCCCTCCCGAAGGGCGCTGGATTCCCTATCACCCGCTTCAGGGGTTCTGGCTGAACTGGCGCCGCTGCCGGGCGGCTTTGCGCGGCCGCCACATCCGTTTCGCTGCGGTGATGCTCGCACCCAACCTCCCCTACCGCCGCCTGCGCGTCATCGCGTTCCTGATCGCGCCCCTCCGGCTCCTCGTATACAACGAGAATCTCGACCATTGGATGCTGCGCCCGCGCTGCCTTCCCCTGATCGTGCGGCATTTCGCTTGGCGCTTGCGGAATCTCGTGGTCTTCGAGACGCACCCGGGCGGACGCCTCTATACGTTCGTTTGGCGCATGGCGCGCCCCAGCCAGTGGCGCAGGCCCCTGCTGCACTGCGCGGCCCGGCTGGCGGGATGGGTGGTCGCCGCCTTGAAGATGCTGCTGCCCGCGGGGCGCGACTCCGCTTCGGGTGCACCCATGCCCGACGGCATTTCGGTGATCATTCCCTCGCGCAACGGCAGGCATCTTCTCGCTTCCATGCTGCCGCCCGTGCTCGCCGATCTGGCCGGGTTCGCCTCGGAGGTCCTCGTCGTGGACAACGGATCCAACGACGCCACGGCCGGCTTCCTGCGGGAACGCTTCCCGGGTGTGATCGTGGACGTCAGCCCGGAACCGCTCGGTTTTGCCCAAGCGGTCAACCGCGGCCTCGCCCTGGCGCGCTACTCGCATGTCTGCCTGCTCAACAACGACATGGCGATCGAGCCGGGCTTCTTCCGCGCCCTGCGCGCGGCTTTCGATCGCGTGCCCGACCTGTTCTGCGCCACGGCCCAGATCATGTTCCCCGAGGGCGTTCGCCGGCAGGAGACCGGCAAGGCAGTCCTGCCACCGCCGTTGCGCCGCGGGCGGGATGATTTCCCCCTCCGCTGCGAAACGCCCCTGCCGGGCGAGACTTGGACATACGTGCTTTATGGCAGCGGCGGCTGCTCGATGTACGACGCCAGGAAGCTCCGGAGCCTCGGGGGATTGGACGAAAGCTATCGTCCCGCCTACGTGGAGGACCTCGACGTCGGATACCGCGCCTGGTTGCGCGGTTGGCCCACGGTCTACGTCGCGGAGGCGCGCGTGTTGCACAAACACCGCGCGACGACCTCGCGTTACTACAGCGAAGAGGAACTGAATCGCCTGCTCGAGACCAACTACCTGCGGTTCCTTGCGCGTTCCGTGGGATCGGCGCGCGTCTTCGCCGCTTTGTGGGCTGAGGCGATCGAGCGGCTCAACCGGCGCGCGGCCTACGGGTCGGGCCCGGCGCTGGCGGCCCTGCGCGAGGCGTGGCGCGCTGCTTTGCTCGTGCGACGCCCCGCGATGGCTTCGGGTTGGAGCGACGAGCTGGCGCTCGGAGCAGGCAGCGGTGAGATCGCTGTGTTTCCCGGTGCGAGCCCGAAGGGCCGAGCCGTGGTCCTGGTGGCCAGCCCCTACTTGCCTTTCCCGCTCTCGCACGGCGGAGCGGTCCGCATGTACAACCTGATGCGGCGGGCCGCCGCCGAGTACGACGTGGTGCTGGTGGCCTTCGCCGAAGAACTCGCCCCACCGCCGCCCGAACTGGCCGCCATCTGCGCAGAGATCGTCCAGGTGCGGCGGACGGGCACGCACTTGCGTCCCGCCAGCAAGCTGCCGGACATGGTCGTCGAGCACGCGGCGCCTGCCTTCCGCGCCGCCTTGCGGCAGACCGTGCGTAAGTGGCGCCCCAGGCTGCTCCAGCTCGAGTTCACTCCCATGGCCCAGTATGCTGACGAGGCCGCAGGTGCCAGGACCGTCCTCGTCGAGCACGACGTCACCTTCGATTTGCACCGCCAGCTGGCGGAGTTGACCCAGGATTGGGAAGCGCGCCGGCAGTACGAGCGATGGGTGAGATTCGAGACCGCCGCATGGAAGAAGGTGGATTGCGTCGTGGTCATGTCCGAGCGCGACCGGCGCATGGTCCGCGGAGCCCGTCGCGTCGCCTGCCTGCCCAACGGCGTGGACCTCGATCGCTTCCGCCCGGCAGCGGTCGAGCCCGAGCCGAAGCGCCTGCTGTTCATTGGCTCGTTCGCTCATCTGCCCAACCTGCTGGCCATGGAGTTCTTCCTGCGCGAAATCTGGCCTCGGCTCGCGGACCTCGAGCCTGCGCTTCACGTGATCGCCGGCCACAATCACCGCCTGTACCTGGGGCGCTACCGCGAGCACGCCGTGGTCGAACTCTCACGCCCCGGCGTCGAGGTAGAGGATTTCGTTGCCGACCCGCGCCCGGCCTATGCCCGCGCCAGCGTGGTCATTGCACCGTTGGTGGCATCGGCGGGAACGAACATCAAGATCCTCGAAGCCATGGCCATGGGCAAGGCGATCGTCTCCACGCGGGCTGGCATCCACGGGCTGGATCTCCAAGCCGGAAGCGACCTTCTCGTGGCCGACACCCCCGAGGAGTTCGCCGCCGCGGTTCGCCGGCTGCTGCTCGATCCAGGCCTCCGCCGCACGCTCGGGCACGCCGCACGGGCCACCGCCGAGCGCGACTACGGCTGGGACCGGATCGCACGCCTCCAGGCTGAGCTTTACCGCGCGCTCGCGGACGAATAAGATGGTTCGCATGAAACGCATCTCCGTCGCGTTCGCCCTGGCGGGCCTCGCTGCAGCCCAGTGGATCGCACAACCCGAACGCGTGGATCCCCGGGCATTCGCCATCATGGCTTGGGGCAGTTCGCCCTCCGATCCGGAACAACTGCGCCTCATGAAAGAGGCAGGTCTGAACATCTCCGGATTCTGCCGCGTAGCTGACCTCGAGAAGGTTCGCGCCGCCGGCCTTTATTGTTTCGTCTCGGACAAGCGCGCCAACGGCTACGATTGGGAGAAACTGCCGCCCGAAGACGAGATCCGGCGCAACGCACGCGAACTGGCCCGCGAGATCGGAGACAATCCCGCCGCGCTCGGTTTTTACTTGCGAGACGAACCCCACGCCTCGCTGATGCCTGGCCTGGGCAAGGTGGCTGCCATCCTGCTGGAGGTCATGCCCGGCAAGTGGCCCTACGTGAATCTGTTTCCCCACCGCGTCGCTCCCGAGCGCCTCGGCGTCCCCGGCTACGACGCTTACGTCCGCATGCTGGTGGATGTGATCAAGGCGCCGTTCATCAGCTACGACAACTACTCGCTGGTAGGCGGCGAGATGATGGACTCCTTCTACACCAACCTGGAAATCATCCGCCGGCATTCGCTCGAAACGGGAAAGCCGTTCTGGAACTGCGTGCTGGCCAACGCGCATTTCAACTACATGGAGCCTTCCGACGCCACCTTCCATTTGCAGGCGTACGCCACGCTGGCCTACGGGGGACGGGGCATCCAGTACTTCACGTATTTGACTCCGCACGTCGGCAACTACCGGCTGGGTGCGGTGGATCAGTTCGGGAATCGCACCGCCACCTGGGACATGCTCCGGCGTATCAACCTCCAGTTGCACGCTCTGGCGCCCACCATCACCCGATTGCGCAGCACCGGGGTCTATCACTATCCGGACGTGCCCGATCAGGGCCGCTACCTGGCGGAGAGCCGCTTCCTCGCCGGAGTCGAGATGACCCAGCGTTACGTTCGTCCTCCTGTGATGGGGCGTTTTCTGGTGGGTGAGTTCGAAGACCAGGAGGGCCGCCCGTACATTCTGCTGGTGAACAAGGATCTGAACAACTCGTTCCAGTTCCGCATCCGCACCAAGCCCGAAGGCCGCAAGCTGTTCCGCGTCTCGCCGTACTCGGGCCGTGAGGAACCTTTCGGCCGCGAGATGGACTGGCTGGCGCCCGGGGCCGGCGTGCTGCTGAGACTGGAGTAGCCGCGCGGCTCAAATCCGCCGGAACGCCCTCAGGATCTCGCGCATGGGATAGCGCAGGACGGTGGGACGGCCGTGCGGGCAGCTCATGGGATGCTCGGCGGCCGCGAGCGCGCGCAGCAACCACTCCATACGGGCCGTTTCCAGGGGCGTGTTGATCTTGATCGCCGCCCGGCAGGCGAGCGCCGCGGCGATCCTGCGCCGGAGGTCTTCGAGCGGGGCCCTGCGCCAATCCTCGTCGGCTGGCTCCAGCACTTCGAGCAGCGCCTTCTCCAGATCCGCGGGTGGGATCCCCGCGGGGGCAGCCTTGACGGCGATGGTTCGGCCGCCGAAGGGTTCGATCTCGAATCCGGCCGCCTGGAGCTCTGCCGCGATGCGTTCGTAGTCGGCCTGTTGCGCGGGCGTGAGCGCGAGAATCAGCGGAGTCAGCAGAGACTGCGTTTCCACCCGCCCTTGCTGGCGCCGCTTGAGGAACTTCTCGAACAGGATGCGCTCGTGCGCCACGTGCTGGTCCACCAGCCAAAGACCGTCCGGACCAGCGGCCACGATGAAGCTATCACGAATCTGGCCGAGAGGCCGCAACTCGGCGATGTTCGCCATCGAGACCACAGCCTCCTCCAGCCATTCCGGCGGGAAGCCGCGGTGTGTCTCGGGCAGCGGCAACCTGAGTCCCTCGGCCCGCTCCGGGGCGACGAAGGGACCGGGGTCTGCACCAGCCCACGGCGTTTCCTCTCCCGCCTGCTGCGGCAGCAGCGGCGCTCCGCTCCCTTGGCAGGCCCGCCAGGCTTCATCCAGCGCGTGTTGCGAGTATTCCGAGTAGGGCAGTCCCACAGCCGGCTGCGCCGGTGCGGGCAGGGGTATCGCCGAGACAGGCCGCGCTTCCGCCAGCGCTTCGCGCACCGCATCGCACACGAAATCGTGCACGAACGCGGAATGGCGGAAGCGAACCTCGGTCTTGGCCGGGTGCACGTTCACGTCTACCTCGCTGGGGTCGCACTCGAGAAACAGCAGCGCGAAGGGAAAGACGTCCGGCGGGGCGAGGTTGCGGTACGCAGCCAGCAGCGCGTGCATCAGCAACCGGTCGCGTATCAGACGACGGTTCACGAACAGGTAGATGGAGTTGCGGTTCGGTCTCTGGTGGTGGGGCTGCGAAACGAAGCCGCGCAGGCGGAAGACTGCACCGGTCGGGGCTGCGGGCGCCCGACCCTCACGGTCGGCAGGCGTCTCGAGGGCCCGTTCCCGCACCCCCAGGTCCACGAGCTCTTCCAACAGCTCGCTACCGAAGACCTGGTAGACGCGGTCGCGCAGGCGCGCGACGGGTGTGACCTCGAGCAGCGTTCGTGCCTCGTGACGCAGGGAGAAACTTTTCTCGGGGTAGGCGAGGCTGTATTGGGTGACGAGCGAGGCGATGTGGGCCAGCTCGGTCTGCTCCGAACGGAGGAACTTGCGCCGCGCGGGCATGTTGTAGAAGAGGTCGCGTACCGCGACGGCGGTGCCAGGCGCCAGCGCGATCTCGCTCACGCGAAGGATCCTGCCGCCTGCGACCTCGACGCGCGTGCCCGTCGGCTCGTCCGCCGCGCGCGTCTCCAGGGTCAGGCGCGAGACGGCCGCGATCGAAGGCAGCGCCTCGCCGCGGAAGCCCAAACTGGAGATGGCGAGCAGATCGCGCGCCTCGCGCAGCTTGCTGGTGGCGTGGCGCTCGAAGGCCAGCAGGGCGTCGTCGCGGCCCATGCCGCAGCCGTCGTCGGCCACGCGGACCAGGCGGCGTCCTCCTGCCGCTACTTCGATCCGTACTTCGGTCGCGCCCGCGTCGAGAGAGTTCTCCAGCAGCTCCTTGACGACCGAGGCCGGGCGCTCGACCACCTCTCCCGCGGCGATCTTGTTGGCAACCTCGTCGGGGAGGATGCGGATGCGGCCCATTGCTCCCTATTGGACCACGATCCGCAAGCCCGTCCGGCCCGGCCGGTTTCAGGAGCCGTTGACCACGATGCCGCGTTCGTCCAGCAACTGGCCGGTCACGCGCAGCAGGTTCAGCAACGCGCGCCGGTAGGCGATGGTCTGCGTGACCAGCGTGGCCTGGGCGTTGGTGAGACGCGTCTGGGCTTCCAGCACGAAGTAGAGGATGCTCACCCCCAGATCGTAACGCTTCTGTTCGGCCTCGAAGTCCTTCTGCGCGAATTCGAGCGCTACCCGGGCCTGCTGCACGCCCGCCTTGGCGGACTCGACCTGGCTGATGGCGTTCAACACCTCGAGCCGGATCTGTTGCTCGAGGCTGCGCGCCCTCAGGGCGTCCATCTTCTTGCGCACGAGCGCGTCGGCCAGGTCCGCCTGCGCGGCGCGGTCGCGCAGGGGGAGCGTAAGGGTGAGGCCGAAGCGATAGGTGGGCAGTCCGAAGCTGAAGAGCTGATCGAGGGCGTCGCGGAATCCGCCCGGCACGGTGCGGACGATCTGCGACTGGCCGAAGACGTTGGCCCTCTCGTAGAACCAGCCGCCGCGGCCGCGGGCGCTGTATTCGCCGGTAAGCCGGAGATCGGGCTTGAGACGGTTGGCCGCCGAGCGGATGTTGAGGTCGTCAATGTCCAGGGTTTGCAACTGCGCCTTCAGGTCCGGACGGTTGGCCAGCGCGAGCTCGACGAGAGTCTCGCGGTCCAGCGGTTGAGTGTCCAGCAGCGGCGAGACCGTCTCGGTGAGCACGATGGGCAGGCGGCGAATCTGCGGATCCAGATCGGCGCCCATCTGGCGGCGCAGGGCGTCCTCCCGCTGGGCTAGCTGGTAGCGGAACTGCGTCACCTGGATTTCGGCCGTGGCGTACTCCTGTTGAGGTCGGTAGATTTCCAGGGGCGACAAAGCGCCCAATTCCAACTCGCGCTGCGAGCGCTTCAGGGCGGCCTCGCGCAGCTTGAGGAACTCTTCCTGCACCCGCAGACGCTCGCGCGACTCGATCACCGCCCAGTAGGCCAGTTCCGCCTGTTCGATCAGGCGCATCAACTGGTCCCGCAGCTCGTACTCGCTGCGCCGCAGCTGGCTCCGCGCCACCATGATCGGCAACCGTACCAGCGAAGGGCTGCGATCCCTCAACAGGGGCTGACTGAAGCCGAAGGTGAGCGTGGCGTTGAGAGCCGGGTTGAACGTCGAGAACTGGTCGTTGGAGGCGTTCTTGGTCCCGCTGAAGCCCACGTTGAAGATGGTGCCCGTCTCCAGCCGCTGGGTGTACCGGAAGTCGGCCACCTGGTTGAGCTGGCTGAGCAGGTTGGCGCCCTGCAGCACGCTGGTGGTGGGGCTGCGCGTGCGGGTGCTGTTGAAGCTGGCGCTGAGCGAAGGATCGAAGCTGCCGAGCGCGCGCAGGATTGCGTTGCGCGGCGTCTCCAGCGTGAGCCGTTGGATCTGGATCTCGGTGTTGTTGGCCAGAACCAGCTCCAGATAGTTCCGTAGCGACAGCTCCAGAGTCCCGTTGACGATGAAATCCTCGAACCGGACCGGAGGCTGCAACTCCACGCGCGCCTTGGGGGTGACGAAGTGCTCGCGGAAATAGGACGGCGTGGGGAAGACCGGCGCCACCGGATTCTGCGCCGGAAGTATCGAAACCAACAGCAAACCCAGGAAAACTCCCTCGAGTCTCATGGAACTGCTCCGCGACCGGGCAGCGCCCGGCTCCTCATTCATAACGGATCGCCTCGATGGGATCCAGCTTGGCGGCCTGCACCGCGGGGTAGATTCCGAAGAGCAGGCCGATGGCGACCGAAACGCCAAAGGCCACGGCGATGGAAACGAAGGTCACTACGGTGGACCAGCCCGCGGCAGCCGCGATCACCCTGGAAAGGGTGAAACCGAAGCCGATTCCGATCAGCCCCCCCACGATCGAAATCAAGACCGCCTCGGTAAGGAACTGGCGAATGATATCACTCTGTTTGGCGCCGATGGCGCGGCGGATGCCGATCTCGCGCGTACGCTCGAGCACGGTGGCCAGCATGATGTTCATGATGCCGATGCCTCCCACCAGCAGCGAGATTCCCGCGATGCAGATCATGACCACGTTGAAGATGAACTGCGTCCGGCGGCGTTGCTCGAGCAGGTGGGCGGGGACGACCACGGTGAAATCGCCTGCGTCCTTGTGCGTGGCGGTCAGGATGGCGCGCACGACGTTGGCCGTCTCGATCGAGTCCACGCCCGGCGCGACCTTGATGTAGATACCGTCAATCTCGTCCTTCAGGTAGCTGTTGCTGTCCTCGAAGCGCCGCATCACGGTGTTCAGCGGCGCGATCACCAGGTTGTTGCGGTTGACTACCTCCAGACCCTCCACCTCGGCGTCGGCGACGGCCTGCTGCGAAAGCACGCCGATCACCTGCAACCAGACGTCGTTGATCTTGATGTACTTGCCGACAGCATCGTCGTAGCCCAGCAGGTTGACCTTGGCCGACTCCCCCAGCACGCATACCGGCGCGGAGCGCAGGTTCTCCTCCTCGGTGAAGAAGCGTCCGGAGACGATCTTCAGGTTGCCGATCTGCTCGTAGTTGGGGAGCACGCCGATCAGCAGAGGCATCTCTTGGCTGGTCTTGGGAAGCACGCGCATGGGCTTGAAGCGCTTGCGCGGGGTGGCGGCCTCCAGTCCTTGCACGTTTTCCAGAATGGCGCGGTAGTCGCGGAACGTCAGCCCGGGCGAGATGGCGCGCCTGGCTTGCAGCTCGTTGCGATCCACCGCCTCCTTGGCTTCGATGATGATGTTGTTGACGCCGAGCAGGTCAATGTAACTCATCATCTCCTGCTGCGCGCCGGCGGTGATGGAAAGCATCGCCACCACGGCGCCCACGCCGAAGATCATGCCCAGCATGGTCAGCAGGGTGCGCAGCTTGTGCACCATGAGGCTGGAAAGCCCCATGTAGAGATCGGGAAGGTATGCGGCCAGCACCGACATCGCCTACAGCCCTCCTCCGGCGCCGCCGACCGGCAACGCGCCCGACTTGGCGCCTTTCTTCTCCTGTTGCTTGCCTTCGGCCGCTCGCGCCGTGGGATCCGACAGCGCCACCACTTCGCCCGGCTGCACGCCCTCGGCGATCACCATCACGGATTCGCTGCGCTTGAGCGGCTTGATGAAGCGCGGCTCGAACGTATTCTCGCGCCGGACGTAAACCACCGGCCTGCCGTCCTTCTCGAAGACGGCCTGCACCGGAACGTAGATCGCGTTGGGGATCTTCTCCACGATGATCTCGACGTCCGCCAGCAGGCCCGGCCGCAGCAGCACCTCGAGCTGGCTGTTCTCCTCGGGCGGAGGCGGCAGCTTGGCGCTCTCGAGATCCTTTTCGCTGAACTGTTGCGATGAGCCCAAGCCGAAGCCTGCGGGCAAATCCGGGAATCCGGGTACGCCGCCCCGCTCGCCCCGCGGGCCACCGCCCGCCTCCGGGCCTTCCCTCGGCCGGCGCTCGCCCGCCGGCAGCCCCATCGCTTGGCGAACTTTCTCCATGATCTTGCGCCGCTCTTCGGGTTGGAGTTCCTCGAGCTTGCGGCCGCCGAGCTCCTTGTCCAGCAAGGCCCGGAACTTCTTCTGATCCTCCGGCGAGAGGGTAGCGCCCCCGCCCGCCAGCGCTCCACCCATCGCCGAGCGGATCTTCTCGAAGATCTTCTGCCGCTCCTCCGGGCTCAGGTCCCGCATCGAGCGACCGCCAAGTTCTTTCTCCAGCAGGGCCTTCATCTTCTGTGCGTCCTCGGGCGAGAACTGGCCCCCACCCATCATGCCGCCCATCATCATGAAACCGCGTCGCTGGGAAGGCTCGGCCTGCCCTTGGCCCGGCTGCGGAGCGCCTGAGGCCATGGACGCCGGCGGCCCCCCGAACAGGACCGGCATTCCGGGTCCGGCACCGCCTCCCGGAACCTGCCCCTCCAGCATGGCGAAGGCGGGCGGAGGCGAGGCCGCCGCAACCGGCTTCGAGCGGTTGCGTTCGGCGGTCTCGAGGATCATCCGGATCTGTTCGGGCTTGGCTCCCAAGCCGCTCAACAGCTCCTTCATGTCCACCGAAAACACCACATCGAAGCGTTTGGTGGGGTCGCCCGCCCAGACGTTCGCGCTGGCGGTACCGCTCATGGACTTGATCCGGCCGTGGAAGACTTTGTCCGGGATGGCGTCCAGGCGGATGACCGCTTCCTGACCCTCGTGCAGGTTGGCGCGGTCAATCTCGTTGACCTTCGCCACCAGTTCCATCTCGGAGAGATCGAGCACGTCGGCCACCGGGGTCCCGGGGAAAACCTGGTCCCCTTCGCGGTAATCGGGAAGCTGCATGCCGGGGAAGTACATGCCCATCGGGCGGCTCTGCCGGATGGCCACCAGCCCGCTTATGGGGGCCAGCAGCTTGACCTGCATCAGGCGCTGGCGCTCCCGACGGACTTCGAGCAGGGCGCGGTTGCGCCGCTCGCGCAGCACTGCGATCTCGGCTTCGGCCTGTTCGAGGCGCGACTTGATGTCGCTCTCCAGTTGTTTGAGCCGCCGACGGGCCTCCTCCAGCGTGAGCAGGTCCTTCTTGGCGTCAATGGCCGACTTCAGTTCCGCGCGCCGCACCTCCAGTTCGGCCAGGCGCACCGAGTAACGCGCTCTGAGCAGGTCCACCTGATCCTGGTTGTTGCGGATCGCCAGCTCGGCCTGAGCCTTCTTGATCTGCTCCTCGATCTGCTGGAGTTCGAGCTCGCGCTCCTCCAGCCGGGAGCGAACCTCCGAGTCGTCGAACTCCACGATCAGGTCCTTCTCTTTGGCGAACGCGCCCAGCGGGGCCAGACGCGTGATCTGGACCGTTCCGAAGAGATTGGGAGCGACCAGGGTGGCTTGCCGCACCGCCCGCAGTTCGCCGCGGGCGAACGTGCGGATGACCACGTCGCCTTTGCGCACCACGGCGGTGGGCACCTGCACCTGGCGCTCCGGCATCTGCCGGAAGAGCCGCCAGACGCCGTAAGCAGAGCCGGCCACCACGCCGGCCAGCATCAGTCGAAACAGAATCTTCCTCATGCGTGAACCTGTCCGAGCGTCCCTCGCGGTGCAGCCCCCGCTGACGCCCGCTTCACAGTTTCTTTCTGGCGCGACGCGCCGCCTCCATCGGATTCTCGAGTGCGACGACCTCGCCCTCGCGCAAGCCCCTGACGACCACGATATCGTTCTCGTTGCGCAGGCCGACCTCGATCTGGCGGATCTGGAACTGCTGTCCGCGCTGCACCCAGACGGCCGGCTTGCCCTGGTGCAGGAAGCTGGCGCGGGCCGGGATGAGCAAGACGTTGGGGTGGCTTTCGATGATGATCTCGGCCGTGGCGCTCATGCCGGGTCGCAGCCTGGGATCGAGGTTCTTCAAGGTGGCGTAGGCCGGAAAGTTCTTCTCCGACATGCCCGGGCCACGGAAAGTCAGTGCCGCGATGGGGCTGATCCAGTCCAGCTCGGCCTGGAATTCCTTGTCGGCGACCGCGTCCACGCGCACCCGCACCTGCTGACCCAACTTGATCCGGCCGCGGTCCACCTCCTCCAGTTTCATTTCCACGCGCATGCTCGAGAGGTCGGGGATCTCAGCGATTGGCGCGCCCGTCCAAGCGCGGTCTCCCTCCTTGAAGGGAGGCGGCATGGAGCCGAAGGAACCGCCCGCACGGAAGTTGGGCAGGATGTTGACAATGCCATCAATCGGCGCGCGGATCACCATCATGCTCAGATAGCTCTTGGCCCGCTCCATGTCGCGCACCGCCTTGTTCTTGCTCTGCTGGAGCCGCTCGATGTCGGCCTGCTGCGTGACCTTGTGGGACTTGATGACGGTTTTGACCTGACTGAGGTTGCCCTCGGAAATGCCGACGTTGATCCAGTTCTTCGCACCCTCGATCTCCGAGAGAATCTCCGCCTTGCTGGCCTCGAGCTTGGCCCGCTCCAGATCGTACTCGGCCTGCATCAGGTTCATGGCGTCCTGCTCGTCAATGATGCGGTGCGAGGCCTGCGTCTGCACGATCTGGCTGTCCGCGGTGCGCACGCTGGTGGCCCGTTCCAGGTAGTACTGCTCCTGCTGGGCGGTGTCGAACTCGATGACCACGTCGCCCTTCTTGACGGGCTTGCCGGATTCGGCCAGGCGGACGATGCGCGGGTCGGGCACCTGCGGCGCGCTCAGCACGACCGAACGCGTGCTGCGGATCTCCCCGCGGGCCCGCACGCTGATCAGGAAGTCGCCGCGTCGGACACGCGCCGTGGGGATCACGACTTCGGTCACGCCCGTGTAGTAATAGGCGGCGTATCCGCCTCCTCCCAGCAACAACAGCGCCGCGCTCCAGCCGATGATTTTGTTGCGGCGAGAGCCGGAAGGCTTGCTTCCCAGCCTGGTTTTGGGTTTCAAATCCTTCGACGCCACAGCTCACTGTCTCCCTGCGGACGGCCGTTCGAGCGCGATCACTTCGCCCGGGCGCAAGCCCGAACGCACGGCCGCCACCAGATGATTCCTCACACCCAGCTCGACCGGACGGCGCTCCCAGCCGCCGGGTCCTTGAACGTAAACATAAGCTGGCCCACCGGATGAATCACGAAAGATGCCGGCCAGCGGTGCCAGCACGGCGTCGTCCTCGCTGTCCAGCACCACATCCGCGCTGACGGAGAGATCCGGGACCACGCGGGGATCCATCTTCTCGAGCTTCAGGACCACCGGCACCTCCTTGACGTAGGCCGCGCGGAAGCCCCCGGAAGCCGGCATCGGCGCGATCGCGTGCACGCGGGCCGGCAGCTCGAGCTCGGGATACGCGTCGAAGCGCACCCGCGCGCGCGCGCCGATCCGGATCCGTTCCACATCCACCTGGTTGGCCCGCGCCTGCACCAGCATCGAGCTCAGATCCACGATGCGCATGAAAAGCATCCCCGGGGCCAACTGGTCCCCGGCCTGAATCCGCGCCATCTCCCCGCTGCGGAAGATGCTCTCCATCACGACGACCCCGTCAATCGGCGCGCGGATCAGGAGCCGATCCGCGTTGGTTTCCGCGCGCCGCAGCTCGTTGCGCGCTTGCTCGCGCTGCAGCTCTGCGATCCGGCGGTCGGCCGCGTACGTGACCTCCTTGAGGCTCACCTCCTTGAGGAGCTGCTTGTAGCGAGCTTCGGCGTGCTCGGCGATCAGCCGCAATCGCTCGGTCATGATGGCGGATTGCACAGGCACCGTCTTCAGGTCAATCTGCGCCTTCTCCAGATCCGCTTTGGCCGAGTCAATGGATTGCTGATGCGCCTTCCGCTCGACCTCGAGATCCGCCTCCAGTATGCGCATGCCGGCTTCGACCTGGTCCATCGTGGCGCGGTAATCGTCCACCCGGGTGAGCATGTACTGACGATCGAACTCCGCCACGATCTGGCCCTTCCTGACGAAAGTCCCCGGGGGGACGACTTTTTCGAGCGTCAGCGTGAAATCGCTGCCCCCGCGCGTCAGGCCCAGCACGAAGGCGCCCGGCCCTCCGCCGCCTCCTCCTCCGCCACCGCGGCCGCCGCCGCCCCCACCACCGCCTCCGCCCCCGCCACCGATGCGGGCCATCGTCATGCCGCCCACCGAGCGGGCCAGAGAACCGGACTCGCGGCCTCCTCCTCCTCCGCCCAACTCACTGCCGCCCGTTCCCTCGCCGCTCGTGGAGGCGGTGCTAGTGGCGCTCGTGCTCGCGCGGGAGGCTGTGGAAGTCGAGCTGCCGGAGCTCGTGGAGCCCGAAGAGCCGCTGGAGCTCGTCGTACTGGCGAAAGTGCCGGAAATCGAGTAGGTACGCGAAGTTCGCGAGGCGATGCTCACGTTCAAACCGCCACCGCCCCGGCTTCCCCGCAACTGGGGAGCCAGCAGCCCGGCGTATCTCTCGGCTGCTGTCACCCCCGTCAGCCGGATGGTCTCCTCGACGCGGCCTTTCTGGACCTTGGCCGTGCGGACTGGCGCCGCTGCCCGCGGCTGGGGAGCCGGGGCCGATGCGATTCGCCAGCTCCACCGGATTGCGATCACGGCCGCCGCCACAAGGACGCTCGCTCCCAACAGAACCCGCCACCAGCGCTTGCGCGCGCCGGATTCAGTCTGCCTCGAATGCGTCGTCATGCTGCCTTGCCCACCCGAAGGATACAGCCCGGCTGTCCCGCCCGGCTCCATCCGCCCGAAATGAAATGACGATCTTACCCCCGCCGAGGTTATTCGGGGCGGGACCTCATTCGGCTTACGGAATTAGATGCGCACGGAGTTCTCAGGGCACGCCCGGAAGCGGTCCCTGGACTCCTGCCGGCTCAGGGCGATGGCTCGGCCGGCGAGGTGTCTCAACCGGGAGAGCAGTTCGAAGGTCTTCGTGTCGGGATCGCGGCCCGGACCGCTGCGCTCGCCATAGAGGCAACCGACCAGCACCTCGTCCACGACGATAGGGAAGAGGGCCAGGCAAGCCACGCCGTGTCGTCGTAGGATCTGCGCCTCCTCGGCCGAAGCCGTCTCGGCCGACAGGATCAGGCTCCGGCGGTTCAGCAGGGCGGCTGCCAGTGGGCCGGCGGCTCCGAGGATCGCCAAGCGGAACCTTGCCCGCAGCGCGTCAGCCCCTTCGCCGAGGCCCAAACGGCCGTAGAGCGTTTCGGTCTCGGGGTCGAGCAGGCAAAACAGGACCCGGTCGAAGGCCTCGCTGCGGTACATCGCCTCTAGGATCATCAGCAGCACCTTGTTCAAGTCCACCCCGTCGGCGCCACCCAAGACCCACTCGATCTCGCGCCCGAGCTCTTCGAGCGCAGACTGGCCGCAGGCCGGAAAGCCGGGAAGGCCCCATGGCGTCTCCGGCAACTTACCAAGGTTTTCCAGCACAGCTTCGGTCTGCTTTTGCAGCCGAAGCTCATCCAGAGGCACGCGCAACAGCGAAAACGTCTCTCTGGTTTCCATCAGCCCGGCTTCGACGATGCCGCGAATGTCCTCGGCGCCGAGGCCCAGGCGTGCGCCGTACTCCGCCGTCAGCCGTCGCAGCCGCGCGCGTCCTGTCTCCGGCTCGCTCCGGTGCACGGCTTGGGTGAGGGCGTAGCTGAACCAGGTGATCGTTGCCAATTGGGTACCGGCGCCCGGCACACGCAAGTTCCCGGAGGGTTGCAAGGTTTCAATCACCCGCTCGGGCAAGTTCCATTCGCGGGAGACCGCCTGCGCCAGCTCCGCGTACGTGAAGCCGAGAACCCTCAGGACCGCCTCGGACTCGCTGAGCCGGCGTTCTCGCATGAGCAGAAGGATCGAGGCGTAACGGGCTGGCAGATAGCAGGCGGTGAGGATCTCGCCGAGATTGTGGAGCATCCCGCAGATATAGGCTTCCTCGCGGCGCGGGTAACCCACGCGGGCAGCCAGTTCGCGCGCCTGCGCCGCGGTCAGCAGGGCCAATAGCATCAACTGCTTGAGGCCAGGCGATTGTTTGTGGAAGTGCTCGAACAGGAGCAGGCCCCCGGCCAAGTGACGGATTGCCTCCGTACCGAGTAGCGCCACCGCGTGCGAGACGCTGAGGATGGGTTTGCCCGATCGGTTGTAGTGCGCCGAGTTCGCTGTGCGGAGGATCTTCAGGGTGAGACTGTAGTCCCTCAGGATCAGCGCAGTCAGCCGCCGAAGCGAAGTCTCTTCGTCCTCGAGCGCTCGCATGATGCGCGAGATCTGCTCGGCGAAGGCAGGGAAATCCGGTCGCTGGCGGATCTCGGCCAGGCAGGCCGCGAGGCTCTGCGACTGCGGGGCAGCGGCAGTGGACCTCCTTGAAGCGGGGACGGGCACGGGTTGGTCCCTCCTAATGCTCATCGCCGACGGCATCGGGTGGTTTTAGGGCGGCGGATGGCTTCGGGAATGTGCCTCCGGCCGGCCGCGGAATTTGTTCGACAGCCGAACGAACCTCGGTATATAATATGGGAGCCCCGCGGCCCGCTTGCCCGTTGGCTCCGGGCGGGCCGGGGGTGGATCCCGGCCGCGTGGCCCGGGAAACCGAGAGGGTGAGTGGAATTGCAAGGGGAGGAACTTGGCGGTATGAAGTGCCTGCGATGGACTATGCTTGCCGGCTGTTTGCTGGCGCTCGCGCCCGCGCTGGCCCAGGAGACGCGCTCGATGATCTTCGGCCGCGTGCTGGATCCGCAGGGCAGCGCCGTGCCGGGAGCGACCGTAACGGTCCGCAACGCGGACACCGGCGTGGCTTTGACTTACAAGACCAACGAGACGGGCTATTACGAGGCCAGCCTGTTGATACCCGGCAACTACGAGATCAGCGTGGAGATGAGCGGTTTCAAGAAGCTGGTGCGCCGGGGCATCGTTCTGCCGGTCGCTTCACGGTTGGAAGTGACCCTGAACCTGGAAGTGGGCGGTGTGACGGAGACTGTCACGGTCACCGCCGCTGCTCCCTTGCTGGAAACGAACGCTGTCACCCACGGGCGCGTCATGGAGAACAAGTCGGTCATGGAGCTGCCGGTGATGAACAACAGCGCGTTGTTGCTGGTCAAACTGGCGCCCGTGCAAACCGGCGGCGTCAACAACTATCTTGCCCTGCACTCCAACATCGGCGGCTCGGATTACAGCGTCAGCGGCAACATCGGTCAGAATTCCTGGACGCTGGACGGCTCGCCCAATCAGGGACCGGCTCGCCGCGTGGCGTACCTGCCCTATACCGACGCGGTGGCGGAAATGAAAGTCGAGACCACGAACTTCGACGCTTCCGTCGGGCAGACCACCGGCGTCGCCATCACCATGATCTCGAAATCGGGCACCAACGAACTGCACGGAACGCTCACCTGGCAGCACTGGCAGCAGCGCTGGCAGGGCACGCCCTTCTTCGTCAAGCAAGCGTATTATCGCCGCATCGCCGAGGCTGAGGCAGCCGGCAACAAGGCCCTTGCCGATCAGCTCCGGAGGACCGACAAACAGTTGCCCGGGCGATCCAACAACTGGGGCGTTTCCGCGGGCGGCCCCGTCTGGTTGCCGAAGATCGTGGACGGGCGGAACAGGCTGTTCTGGTTCTTCACTTACAACGGCTTCAAGGACGTCAAGGTCGAGGACCCCACGCAGTTCAATCGCACCGTGCCCACGCTCAGGGCACGCGAGGGCGACTTCAGCGAGATGTTGGATTTGCCCAACCCGGTGCGTTTCGTCGTGCACGATCCCACCACGATCCGCCGGGATCCCGCCCGTCCGAACAATTTCATCCGCGACCCCTTCCCCGGCAACATCATCCCCAAGAGCCGCTTCGTCAATCCTGCGTACGATTTCATCACCAAGCTGTTCCCCAGGCCCAACGTCACGATCGCCCCGGGCCAGGAGCCGGTCAACAACTACCTGGCTGCGCAGACTCCGTACAACTGGGACTACTGGGCCTTCTCCAACCGCGTGGACTTCCAGATCAGCGACGCCTGGCGGATGTTCGGGCGCTGGTCGGCGAACAACTTTGGCCCGGAGGACCGCCTGGACTGGACCTACGAGACCATGCGCGGTCTGAACAAGAACGGCCTGGTGCGCAACAACAAGGGCGGCAACATTGACGTGGTTTTCACGCAGTCGCCCTCCACCCTGTGGGACTTCAACCTGGGCGTCAACCAGTTCCGCGAGGGCGGCATCCAGCTGAAGGCGCGTGAGTTCAAGCCGAGCGATCTCGGGCTGCCCGCTTACCTGGACGAGAAGGCGGGCGACATGAAGATGCTGCCGCTGATGAACATCGCGGGCTACTCGCAGATCAGCCCGGCCGGCTACGGCACTTGGACGCGCTTCCGCATCATCGCCGCCAAGCTCGAGGTTTCCCACATCCGCCGCAACCACTCGCTTCGCGCCGCCTTCGACAGCCGACAGCACTTCCGCACCGGTGGCGGCGGGGGCAACACCAGCGGCAACTTCGGCTTCGATCAGACCTACGTGCGCCGAAACGACGACACTTTCACGCCCGCCAGCAATCTGGGCTTGGGGTGGGCCGCCTTCATTCTGGGCATCCCCACTTGGGCCAATGTGCAAACCAACGACACCTTCGCCATGCACAATCCCTACTACGCGGCCTTCTTCCAGGACACCTGGCGCGTGACGCCGAAACTGACCGTGAACCTCGGGCTGAGGATGGAATACGAGATGGGAGCCACCGAGCGATACAACCGCATGCTCGGCGGCTTCGATCCCAAACTGACGATTCCTCTGGCTGCCGCTGCGCAGGCCAACTACGCGCGCAACCCCATCCCCGAGCTTTCCCCCAGCCAGTTCCAGGTGGTCGGAGGGGCCTATTACGTCGCGACCGGGGGACGTCCGCGCCGGCTGTTCAAGAACGAGCTGATGTGGTTGCCCAGGCTGGGCTTGGCGTACCAGGTTACCCCGCGCACCGTCATTCGCGCCGGCTACGGTCTGTTCTTCGACACCAACAACGTGCTCAACTTCGGTCCGGACCAGTTCGGCTTCTCACGCCAGACCGACACCGTGGTGAGCAACGATTTCGGTCAGACCTGGAACTTCCCGGCAAACGCCAACCCCGCCAACTTCAGGAGCCCGCTGCTCGATCCTTTCCCCGTGCGGGCCGACGGCACGCGCTTTGACCAGCCCGTGCGCACGGGCCTGGGCGCCATGGCTCGCGTAGGCCGCGGCATGGACTGGTCCGACTACAACCAGCCCCACGCACGCCAGCAGCGTTGGCAGATCGGAATCCAGCGGCAGATCGGCGCGAGCGCGGTCTTCAGCGCCGCCTACGTGGGCACGTACGCCGACCGCATCGCCATCCAGACCAAGCTGGACGTGCTGCCTGCGCAATACTGGGCCGACGGGCTCGTCCGCAACGACGCAGTGGCGAACAACCTCAACGCCAACGTGCCCAACCCCTTCTTCATCCGCAACCTGAACCCGGCCGATTTTCCGCCCGCGGTGTGGGCCGAGATGAACACCATCGGGTTCTTCACTTCCTCGATCATCCGCAAACACCAGCTCCTGCGTCCGTTCCCGCACATGACGGCCGGCAACGGGCTGCGCAACACGATGGACTTCGGTTACTACAACCGCACCCACGAGTTGCAGCTGCTGTTCGAAAAGCGATTCTCCAACGGCTGGAACTTCAGTCTCAGCTACACGGGCATGAGGCTGCGCGAGGCCGACTACCTGCACAACGAGTTCGACACCAAGCCCACCGAGCGCGAATCCAACGATGGTCGCCCGCACCGCGTCATCGGCACCGGCATCTACGAGCTGCCTTTCGGGCGCGGCAAGCCGATTCTGGGCAACGCCGGGCGCGCGCTGAACCTGCTGGTGGGCGGCTGGCAGGTGGCGGCAACCTACGAGTACCAGCCCGGGCCCCTGCTGACCTTCGGCAACCTCTTCTACTACGGCAGCAACCTGGAAGACATCAAGAAGGTCAACCGCACCTGGGATACTTGGTTCAACACGGCCAATTTCGAGCGCAATCCGGCGCGCGGGCCGGCCGCTTTCCACAAGCGGGTGTTCCCCACCCGGATCCCCGGACTGCGGCGCGACTGCACCAACCAGTGGAACGCCAATCTGGCCAAGAACCTGCACTTCAGCGAGAGGTGGAACTTGCAGTTGCGGCTGGACGTGCTGAACGTTCAGAACCGTTCGCAGATGGACTTCCCGGTGACCGATCCGTACTCGACGAACTTCGGTCGGATCGTCAACCAGACGGCCGCCACCAATCGTTGGCTGCAAGTGCAAGCGCGCTTGACTTTCTGAGGCGCCTCAGACCGCCAGCGGCGGACCAAAGTCTTTTAGGAAGACGAGGGCCACTGTCCCCCGGAGCCGGGCAGTGGCCCCGTCCCGCGCGGGCATGATGCGGGGAGCAGGACCGGCAAGCACTTGCTGTCGGGCTGCGGCCTCCAGCACCGGGCCGAAACGGTCCCAGGCACGAGTCAGCTCGCCAACGATCACGATGACCTCGGGCGCCAGCCCGGCAACCAGCATGCGGAGGCCGCGAGCAAGGTATTCAGCCATGCGCTCGAGCGCCCTTGTCGCCATGTGGTCGCCCTGCTCGGCCAGGCTCAGCAACTCCGTGAAGGTCGGCCCTTCGCCGGGATTCGCAGCCTCGCTGTAATAGCGTTGCGCCGCACGGTTCGACGCCATGGCCTCCCAGCAACCGTTGCGGCCGCAGCCGCAGGGAGGGCCGTCCGGCTCCAAGGGCACGTGGCCGAACTCGCCGGCCATGTTGTTCCACCCGCGCGCCAGCTCGCCGTTGACGAGCAGGCCCGTGCCGATCCCTTCCGAAACCGTGATGACCACCAAATTCCGCACGCCCTGGTTTTCCCCGTACCACGCTTCCGAGAGCGCGCACGCGTTGGCGGCGTTCTCCTGCAAGACGGGCAGCCCTGTGATCTCCTCGATGGGCGTCCTCAGGTCGCAGGGCGGCCAGCGCAGGTTTGGGGCGAAGATCAGCTTTCCGGAGGCCGGGTCGAAGCGGCCGGGCAGGCTGATGCCCACGCCCTCGAACAGCAGGTCAGAGTTCTGTTGCAGGATCCGGCGCAACCGTCCCTCCAGTTCTTGAATCGCCACGTCGGGATCGCGCGGGGTCGTCAGCATCTCCTGCGCCAGGAAGCGCCCGTTCACGTCGCAGAGCGCCAGAGTGATGCAGGTGGGACGCAAGTCAATGCCGATGACCGCGCGGCGGTCATTGAGGCGCAGAAACGTCGGTCGTCGCCCGCGGGGGAGGCGGCCCGTGCTGCCTTCGATGACCCACTGCTGCTCGATGAGCTCCTCGATGATCAGGGAAACCGTGCTGCGTTGCAGGCCCGAAAGGCGCGACAGTTCGGCGCGCGAGACGGGCTGGCGACGGCGGATCAGATTCAGCAACACACGGCGGTTGATGTCCCGCACTACTTCGCCTGAGGCCGCCTGCATCTGCTGCGGCGGGAGGCCGGTGGGTAGCGTGGCGGGAGCGAGCGAGGCAGGCCAGTGGGGTTTTCGTTGTACCATTGAACTAAATCATATGAAGATCGTGGACCTGCGCGCCACCCCCGTCACCGTGCCTTTGCATGCGCCGCTCCGCCATGCCAACGGGTGCCACTGGGGACGCTTCGTGCGCACCATCGTCGAGCTGGAAACCGACGACGGCCTGATCGGGCTGGGGGAAATGGGTGGCGGAGGGGAGTCTTCCGAGGCGGCCTTCAGCGCTTTGAAACCATACGTGGTGGGCCTTGACCCGGCGCGCCTCGAGGAACTGCGCTTCCGCATCGCCAATCCCACTGCCGCCCTTTACGGGAATCGGACCCAGTTGCTCGCTGCCCTGGAGTTCGCCTGTCTGGACATCCTGGGACAAGCCTGGGGTGTCCCTGTTTCGGAGATCCTCGGCGGACGCGTGCGAGAGCGAGTCCCTTTCGCTTCCTATTGCTTCTTCCGCTATCCGGATCCTTCCTCCGGCAACGGCGAAGTGCGGACTGCGGAGCAGATGGTCGCCTACGTACGGCAGCTCAAGGAATCCTGCGGCTTCACGACCCACAAGCTCAAGGGCGGCGTCTTCCCGCCGCGCTACGAGCTCGCAGTTTACCGGGCGCTGGCTGAGGCGTTTCCCGGGGACCGTTTCCGTATGGACCCCAACAGCGTCTGGCCGCTCGAGGACGCGCTCGAGTTCGCCCGCGCCATCGAGGATCTGCCCAACGATTACCTCGAAGATCCGGTCTTCGGGCTCGATGGGTTCCGCCGCCTGCGCGCCCGCACGCGCCTGCTCCTGGCGACGAACACCGTCGTCGTCAACTTCGAGCAACTGGCGGCGAACGTGCGCGATCCCGCCGTGGACGTGATCCTGCTCGACACCACGCTGTGGGGAGGCATCCGGGGCTGCCTGAAAGCCGCAGCGGTTTGCGAGACCTTTCAACTGGGCGTCAGCGTCCACTCTTCCGGGGAGCTCGGCATCCAACTGGCGACCATATTGCACTTGGGCGCAGTGCTGCCCAATTTGACCTTTGCGGCCGACGCGCACTACCACCACCTGAGGGACGACATCATCGTGGGAGGGCCTTTCCGCTACGAAGACGGTGCGATTGCCGTGCCCGCCGGGCCCGGGCTGGGCGTGCGTCTGGATCGGGAGAAGCTCGGCTTGTACCATGAACTCTACCGCAAGCTGGGACCCTACCCCTACGATCAGGATCCGCTGCGCCCGGGATGGGTTCCCTTGATCCCGAACCGACGCTGGGCCGATCCGCAAGACGATCGCGCGCCGGCAGGTCCACGGTTCGATTTCTCGCTCGAATCTCGAAAAGCGTGAGGTGGCGTCATGATGCGGCACGAGCGCATGATCCTTGCTGTCTTGGTGTCGGCCTGCTTCACGGCGGCCGAGACTGGCTACGAGGCATGGTTGCGCTACGCACCTATCCGCGAGCCCGCCGTTCGCAAGCAGTACGAGGTGCTGCCGGCAACGGTGGTGGCATTGGGCGAAGGCGAGGTGCTGAAGTCCGCCCGCCACGAGTTGATCCGCGGCGTGCGTTCCTTGCTCGGTCGCACCTTGCGCATGGAGTCCAGCTTCCCCTCGGAACCTGCCATCGTGCTCGCGCCCCAGGAAGCCCTGGCCGGAGGGGATCCCCCCGCTGCTGCCGCTCTGAAACCCGACGGCTTCCGCATCGCTTGGCGCTCGCGCAGTGGCGTTCGAAACCTGGTGATCGAGGGAGGCGGCGAGCGCGGGGTTCTCTACGGCGTTTTCGCGCTGTTGCGACACATCGCCCTGCACCGGCCGATCGCGGGTCTCGAGTTGCGCGAGGAGCCCTACGCGCCCGTCCGCTGGGTCAATCATTGGGACAATCTCGACGGAACCATCGAGCGCGGTTACGGCGGCCGGTCGCTGTTCTTCGAAGGCGGCAACGTGCGCGAGGACTTGACCGCCGCGCGGGACTATGCCCGGCTGCTGGCTTCGCTGGGCATCAACGGCTGCTCGGTGAACAACGTCAACGCGGACACGCGCGTCATCACGGCTGAGTTCCTGCCTCAACTGGCGCGACTGGCCGGGGTGTTTCGGCCCTGGGGCATCCGCATCGCCGTCGCGATCGATTTCAGCAGTCCGCGCAAGATCGGAGGTCTGGACACCTTCGACCCTCTCGACCCGCGCGTGGCCGAATGGTGGCGGCGCAAGGCGGAGGAGATCTACCGGGCCGTGCCCGATCTGGCGGGATTCGTGCTCAAGGCGGACTCGGAAGGCCGTCTGGGTCCGTCCGCCTACAAGCGCACGCACGCCGATGCGGCCAACGTCATCGCCCGCGCCTTGAAGCCCTATGGCGGGCTGATGTTCTACCGCGGCTTCGTCTATGACCACCGCATGGACTGGCGGAATCTGAAGAACGACCGGGCCAAGGCGGCCTACGACAACTTCCAGCCGCTCGACGGCCAGTTCGACGACAACGTGCTCATCCAGATCAAGAACGGCCCCATAGACTTCCAGGTGCGCGAGCCCGCTTCGCCCCTGTTCGGCGCACTGGAAAAAACCAACCAGGCCATCGAGCTCCAGATCACCCAGGAATACATGGGTCAGGCTCGCCACATGGTCTTCCTGGTGCCCATGTGGAAGGAAACCCTTGACTTCGACATGCACGCGCGTGGCGCGGGCACGCCGGTCAAAGCCCTCGTCGCGGGCAAGGTCTTCAACCGCCCGGTGGGAGGATTCGTCGGCGTCGCCAACGCCGGACGCGACCCGAACTGGATGGGGCATCATCTTTCCCAAGCCAATCTCTACGGCTTCGGACGGCTCGCCTGGAAGCCCGACTTGAGCTCGCGCGAGATCGCCGAGGAATGGACCCGCCTGACTTTCGGCCACGATCCCACCGTGGTGAGCACCATCGTCGAGATGCAACTGAGCTCCTGGCGCACGTACGAGAACTACACCGGCGTGCTGGGCATGCAGACTCTCACGGACATCGTGGGCAATCACTACGGGCCTGCGGTGGAAGCCTCCGAGCGCAATGGCTGGGGCCAGTGGCACCGGGCGGACGAAAAAGGCATCGGCATGAACCGCACGGTGGCGACGGGAACCGGCTTCATCGGACAGTACCGCCCGCCCGTGGCGCGCATTTACGAGTCGCTCGAGACCTGCCCCGATGACCTGCTGCTGTGGATGCACCACGTGCCTTACACGCACCGGCTGAAATCGGGCAAGACCGTCATCCAGCACATCTACGACGCGCATTACGAAGGCTGGCAGACGGCGGAAAATTACGTGCGCCAGTGGCGTTCGCTCGAAGGCAAGATTGACGAGCAGCGCTACCGCGAGGTGCTGGCGCGTCTGGAGTATCAGGCCGGCCACGCCAAGGTCTGGCGCGACGCGGTGAACACGTGGTTCTGGCGCACATCCGGCATTCCCGACGAGAAAGGACGCGTGGGCAACTGGCCGAACCGCATCGAAGCCGAGGCGATGCAGCTCGAGGGCTATCAGGTCGTGGACGTCAAACCTTGGGAGGCGGCCTCCGGCAGCAAGGCTGTGAGCTGCCCG